>JAKOQS010000137.1 GCA_029778235.1 Chloroflexota bacterium
ATCCGCCAGCGAAACGCGCTCACGACTACGCGGCTTGCCGCCCGATTCCTTGTCCGACCGGGTACCTTGGTGCCAGTAGACCCGCTGAGACTGGGAGGCGACCATGACTGAACTTGCTGCGGACCCAACCCTGACCGCCGTCGATCGCTGTGATCGTTGCGGCGCCCAGGCCTACCTTCGGGTGTTTCTCCGCTCCGGCGGCGAACTCATGTTCTGCGCGCATCACGCGGCCGCGCACCGCGAGAAGCTGCACGAGGTGGCCGTGCGCATCCACGACGAGACGGCCAGGCTCACCGAGCGCTGAGCCACCGCTCGATAAGGCCCCGCGCGATCGACGCGTGGGGCGGCAGGACGACAGAAGTTGCTGCGACGGCGGCGACGAGTTCCTCCCGGGTGTAATAGGCACCCTCGGCGATCTCGTCGCCGTCGACGCGTATCCGGGAGTCGACCGCCCGGCCGAGGAACCCGAGCATCAACGAGCGCGGCATCGGCCACGGCTGCGAGCCGGCGTAGCTGAGGCCCGCGAGCCGGACCCCCACCTCCTCGAACGCCTCCCGGTGGCACGCCTGCTCCGCGGACTCCCCCGCCTCGATGAAGCCGGCGATGATCGACACCCGGCGCTGGGCCCATTGCGCCTGGCGCGCGAGCAGTAGGCGGTCGTCGGGGTCGGTGATGGCGACGATGACGCAGGGGTCGGTGCGCGGAAAGGCGAGGGCGCCGCAGGCGAGACACCGACGGCGCGCCCCGGCGAGGTCCGGGACCGTCGCCGCGCCGCACGCCTCGCAGGCCGGGGAGAGCCCGTGCCAACGGGTCAGGGCCACGGCGGCGGCGAGCGCGTCCTGATCGGCGGTCACGACGTCGCGCCAGCCGACCGCGGTGCCGTTCAGTTCCGCGACCGGTCGGGCGAACCACGGCCTGCCCGCGACACGGCCGAGCAGGATGTCGGTGGGGAGCCGCTTCCCCGAGGCGGGCACCACCAACGGCGCACCCTCCCGGGCCGCGATGCCGCCGTCGCGGTCGACCTCGACGACGAGCGCGTCGCGCCACGCCGCGTCGGCCTCCCCCTCGGAGCGCGCGGCCGGGAGGCGGTCGAGGCCGGACGGCCCGTTCCAGGTTGTCACTGCTGCACCCCCGCTGAAATCGCTTCGTCGATCAGGCGGGCCGGGGCGTCGACGAGACGCAACCGGTCCGCCTGCACATGGTAGAACCCGGCGGCGACAACTGAGGGATCGACGCCGCGGGCCTCGGCCCAGGCCTGGCGGTAGACGGCGAGCTGCAGCGCATCCGCGGCCGCGTTGCTGGTCTTCCAGTCGACGACGAGGTAGGCGAAGCCGCCC
>JAKOQS010000138.1 GCA_029778235.1 Chloroflexota bacterium
CGGCGCGGGCGCGGCTGCCGCTCCCCTGCCCCGCGGCCAGCCGCTCCGCCTCGAGCGCTTCGCGGACCGCCCGCTCGTACGGCGTGGGCCCGGCCGCCATCGGCGCGACCGCGGCGCGGTCCAGCACCGGGGCCGCGTCTCCGGCCCCGGCCGTCCCTGCGGCATGCGCGGCCCAGATGGCGACGGCGAGCGCGTCGGCCGCGTCGTCGGGCCGCGGCTCGGCCTCGAGCCCCAGGATCGTTCGGACCATCCGCTGGACCTGGCGCTTGTCCGCCGCCCCATGGCCGGTCACCGCCTGCTTCACCTCGTTGGGGGTGGCCTCCACGACGGGGATCCCGGCACGGGCGGCGGCGAGGAGGATGACGCCGCGCGCATGACCCACCGCCAGCGCGGTCTGCGCGTTCGTCTGGAAGTAGATGCGCTCGACCGCCACGAGCGAGGGCCCGAACCTGGCGATCAGGTCGGTCATCCCGTCGTGGACGAGCAGCAGCCGCTCGGGCAACGGGAGCGCCGGTGAGGTGGTGAGGCAGCCATGCGCGAGGTCGCGGAGCTCCGCGCCCTCCGTGCGCACGACGCCGTAGCCGACGGCCGCGGTCCCCGGGTCCACCCCGAGGACGATCACCCCGCGACCTCTGCGAAGACCTCCTCCGGGATGTCGAAGTTGGCGGTCACGCGCTGGACGTCGTCGAGGTCCTCGAGCAGCTCCACGAGCCGGAGCGCCTGGCGCGCCTTGTGCGCGTCCAGCTCCACCGTGTTCTTCGCGATCATCGCGATCTCGGCGGACTCGACCTTCACGCCCGCCGACTCAAGCGCCTTGCGGACCGCCTCGAGGTCGCCCGGCTCGGTGTACACCTCGATCGGGTCGGCGTCCGTGTCGATGTCCGCGGCCCCGCCGTCGATGGCGAGGAGCGCGACCTCGTCCGCGTCCACGCCCGCACGCGGGACCGCGATGACGCCGCGCTGCTCGAACTGCCAGGCGACCGCCCCGGACCCGGCGAGCTGGCCGCCGGTCTTGGTGAACATCGAGCGGACCTCTGCCGCCGTCCGGTTGCGGTTGTCCGTCTGGGCCTCGACCAGGACGGCCACGCCACCCGGGCCGTACCCCTCGTAGACGATCTCCTCGTACGCCTCGGTGTCGCCGCCGCCGCTGCCCCGCTCGATGGCCCGCTTGATGTTGTCCATCGGCATGTTGACCGACCGCGCCTTCTCGATCGCGAGGCGAAGCCGGTAGTTGGCGTCGGGGTCGGGACCGCCCATCCGCGCGGCGATGATGATCTCGCGCGCGACCTTGGTGAAGAGGGCGCCGCGCTTGGCGTCGTTCGCGCCCTTCTGGCGCTTGATCGTGGACCATTTGCTGTGGCCGGACATGGCCCGAAGTATACGGGAGCGGCTGTCGCGTCCCGGGCCCCATCCCCGCCGCGGACGACCGGCCTGGGACGGCCCGCGCCCAGCACGCCCGCGCGCGGGGACGACCGCATCCGGCGGGTATCATGTGCGGAACGACCACCGCGGCCGGCGCGTGCCCTCGCCCGGCGTCACTCTGTCAGCTTCCGCATGAGGAACCCGGCGTGACCACGACCAAGAGCGTCGCCCTCCCCCACCTCCGGAGCGTCGTCGTCGCCGCGCACCAGGGCGCGGGGAAGACGACGCTCGCCGAGAGGCTCCTCTTCGAGGGCGGCGCCCTCACCCGGCTCGGCCGCGTGGACGACGGCACCGCGAGCCTCGACTACGAGCCGGAGGAGCACAAGCGGCGGCAGTCGCTCAGCCTCTCCGTCGCGTCGTTCGACCATGCCGGGACACGGATCACGCTCCTCGACACGCCGGGCTACCCGGACTTCGCCGGTGAGGTCGTGATGGGCTACGCGGCCGCCGACGGCGCGCTGATCCTCATGGACGCGACCGGCGGGGTCGAGGCGGGCACCGAGCTCGCCGTGAACCTGGGCCGCGAGCACCGGACTCCCGCGCTCATCGTCGTCAACAAGTGCGACCGCGAGAACGCGGACCCCGGGGCCGCGCTCGACGCCCTGCGCGCGGCCTTCGGCGACAAGATGGCGCCGCTCCACGTGGCGATCGGTGCCGCCGACTCGTTCGAAGGGTACGTGGACCTCGTCCACGGCAAGGCATACCGCTGGGACGGGAAGGCGGAGGTCGAGGCCGCCATCCCCGACGCCCTCGCGTCGGAGGTCGCCCGACGGCGCGACCAGCTCCTCGAGGCGGCCGCCGAGGCCGACGACGAGGTCCTGATGAAGTACCTCGAGGGCGAGGAGATCACCGACGCCGAGTTCGAGAAGGTCGTCCACCTCGCGGTCAAGGACGCCGTCATCGCGCCGGTGCTCGTCGCGAGCGCCGCGAAGGGGATCGGCGTCCGCGGCCTCGCGGACGCGATCGTCCGCTACCTCCCCTCCCCGCTCGAGGAGGGCGCCGTCGCCGCCGAGGACGCCAAGTCGGGCGAGGTCGTCGAGGTGATGCCCGACCCGAGCGGCCCGCTCCTGGTGCGGGTCTTCAAGACCGCCGCGGACCAGCACGTCGGCCGCATCACGTTCCTCCGCGTGATCTCCGGCACGCTCAAGAGCCAGGGCCACGCGTGGAACGCGACCCGCGGCGAGGACGAGCGGATCGGACAGCTCCTCTTCCAGCACGGCCGCGAGCAGGAGCCCGTCGGCGAGCTCAAGGCGGGCGAGATCGGCGCGGTCGCCAAGCTCGCCGTCACGGCCACCGGCGACACCTTCTCGGTGAAAGAGAAGCCGCTCCGGCTGCCGTCCCTGGTCTTCCCGGACCCGACGCTCGTCGTCGCGATCGAGCCGCAGACCAAGGCCGACCTCGACAAGATGGGCCCGGCGCTCCAGCGGATGCTCGAGGAGGAGCCCACCGCGCGCGTCGAGCGCAGCGAGGCCGGCGAGCAGCTCCTGGTGGCCATGGGCGAGACGCACGTCGCGGTCATCGCCGAGCGCCTCAAGCGCAAGTTCGGCTCCGCGATCGTCACGCACACGCCCAAGGTCGCGTACCGCGAGACGATCCGCGGCAAGACCCAGTCCCACGGCCGCTACAAGAAGCAGACCGGCGGGCACGGGATGTTCGGCGACGTCTGGATCGAGCTCGAGCCCAACCCGGCCGGCGGCGTCGAGTTCGCCGAGCGCGTCGTCGGCGGCTCGGTGCCCCGGAACTTCTTCCCCGGCGTCGAGAAGGGCATCCGCGCAGCGGCCGCCGAGGGCGTGATCGCCGGCTACCCGCTCGTGGACTTCCGCGCGACGCTCTACGACGGCTCGTTCCACCCGGTCGACTCCAACGACCTCTCGTTCCAGATCGCCGCGTCCATGGCCCTCAAGCAGGGCGTCCAGGAGGCCAGGCCCGTCCTGATGGAGCCGATCATGGCCGTGACCGTGCGCGTGCCGGAGCGGTTCATGGGCGACGTCAGCCGCGACCTCAACGGCCGCCGCGGCCGCGTGCTCGGGCTCGACTCCGCGGGCGGCATGCAGGTCATCACCGCGCACGTCCCGCAGTCCGAGCTGTTCGGGTACGCGACCGAGCTCCGGTCCCTCACCGGCGGCCGCGGGACGTTCAGCTCGGAGCTGGACCACTACGAGGACGTGCCCGCGCACATCGCGGAGAAGATCGTGGAGGCGCACAAGAAGGAGGTCGAGGCCGCGGGCCACTGACCCGCGGACGACCGCCGAGCTCGGCGCCCGCCGCGGCCGGCTCGCCGGCCCGGCGGGACCTCCAGCCGAGCCGCAGCGTCGCACGAGGCCCCGCGCATGCCGCGGGGCCTCGCCGTCTCAGCGCCGCGATCCGCTCAGGAAGCGTTCCCGCACGGAATCCACCGCGCGCCTGGCCGCGGCCACGTCGTCGGGCGGCGCGCCCTCCGTGCCGGCACCGGGCGCGCCCGACCCCGACCCCTGACGCCGCAGGAATCCGAACCGAGACGGCCGCGCCGTCTCCGGGCCGGCGGCCGGCGGCCCGCCGGCCGCCGCGGCGTCGCGGGACGCCCCCACCATCGCGAGGATCACCGCGTTGTGCACGTACGTGCGCTCGCGGCCGCCGTCCCACTGGCCCGTGACCAGGTACCGGCGGGTGAGCGCGAACGGCGCCCGCCACCGCTCGATGACGATCTCGTCGCCGTCGCGCAGCGTCTCGAGCCAGTCGTCGTCTCCCACCGGCCGGAGCTCGTGCTCGTAGGCGTGCCGCTCGTACGTGGTCCGGCCCCCGGCGGCCGCCGGGTACATCCCCGCGCGGTCGGCCCGCGCGTAGCAGACCGGGCATTCCGCCGGCGCGTCGTCGGCGGTCGCGGCCGGCGCGGCGCCGTACGGGAGCCCGCACCGCCGGCAGAAGGCCCCGCCGGAGGACGACGCATAGCCGCAGCGCAGGCAGGTCCGCGGCGCGCCCCCGTCCGGCATCAGTCCTCCGCGTCGCGCACGAGCATGCGGTAGTCCCGCCGCCCGCGGCGGACGAGCATGTACCGGCCCGCGAGCAGGGCGTCGGCCTCGACGGGTGCGCTCGCGTCCGCGGCTGGTCGTCCGTTGATGGTGAGCCCGCCCTGGTCCACGAGGCGCCGCGCCTCGCCGCGCGAGGCCGCCGCGCCGGCAGCGATCGCGATGTCGGTCACGGTGCGCGGCTCCCCCTCCGGCCAGGCGGCGGTGGGGATCTCGCGCGCCACGGCCTCCAGCGTGGCCGGGTCCGCGTGGACCGGGTCGCCACCGAAGAGGATCCCGCTCACGCGCGCGACCTCGTCCGCGGCCTCGTGGCCGTGCACGCGCTCGGTGATGTCGCGCGCGAGGGCGCGCTGGGCCGCACGCCCCTCGGGCCGGGCGTCGCGCTCGGCCTCGAGCGCCTCGATCTCCTCGCGGCCCATGAGGGTGAACCACCGCAGGTAGACCGAGACGTCGCGGTCGTCGGCGTCCATCCAGTACTGGTAGAAGCGGTACGGCGACGTCCAGGCGGGGTCGAGCCAGACGGACTCGCCGCCCTCGCTCTTGCCGAACTTCGCTCCCGACGGTGTGAGAAGGAGCGGGTAGGACAGGCCGTGGGCGGGCTCGTGGCCCTCGGCGCGTCCCTCGACACGGCGGATGAGCTCCATCCCCGCGGTGATGTTCCCCCATTGGTCCGCGCCGCCGGCCTGGAGCTCCACGCCGTGCTCGCGGTACAGGTGGAGGAAGTCGGCCGACTGCAGGAGCATGTAGCTGAACTCCGTGAACGACAGGCCACCCGCGAGGCGCAGCTGGACGGAGTCCTTGGCCAGCATGTACGGGATCGTGAAGTGCTTCCCGACGTCGCGGAGGAAGTCCAGCAGGCCGACCGAGCCGAGCCAGTCGAGGTTGTTGGCCATCTCGGCCTGGCGCGGCCCCGGCGAGAAGTCCAGGAAGCGCTCCAGCTGCCGCCGGATCGCCGCTGCGTTCGCCACCACGATCTCGCGGTCCAGGAGCACCCGCTCCGACGAGCGGCCCGACGGATCCCCCACCATCCCGGTCGCGCCGCCCACGAGCGCGACGGGGCGGACGCCATGGCGCTGCAGCCGCATGAGGCCGAAGGCCGGCACGAGGTGGCCCACGTGGAGCGACGCGGCGGTGGGGTCGAAGCCGTTGTAGGCGGCGATCGGCACGCCCGTCGCGAGCCTGGCCTCCAGGCCGGCCGAGGTCGCGTGGACCAGCCCGCGCCAGCGCAGGTCGTCCAGGAGCGTGGAGAGCGGGCCGTCCGGGCCGGCCGCGGGAGCGGTCATCGGGCCCGCAGGCTCGGCGGACAGGGTTTCACGGCGTTCCATGCTATCGTCTCGGCGGCATGCAGACCAGCACCGCGCGGCGCCAGCGTGAACGGCGCAACGGTGCGGCCCGTCGATCGGGCGGCACGAACGCGGGTCGCGGCATCGCGATCGCGCTCCCCCTTCTCCTTTTCGGCTCCTTCCTCGTCCTCGGCGCGATGGGCTTCGCCGCCGCCGTCGGCGCGTATTCGTCGTTCAGCAGGGACCTCCCGGACCCGAAGTCGCTCCTCGAGGCGATCACGTTCAACCAGGAGACGAGCGTCTACGACCGGACCGGCAAGGTGCAGCTCGCGACGTTCGCCCAGGAGAAGCGGCAGGTCGTCGACTTCGACCAGATCCCCGGGATCCTCGTGGATGCCACGACGTCGATCGAGGACAAGTCCTTCTGGGAGAACGCCGGGTTCGACCCGCTGGGCATCGCGCGCGCCGCGATCTCGAGCACCGGTGGCGCATCCACGATCACCCAGCAGCTGGTCCGGGCACGACTGCTCCCGGAGTCGGCGTTCGCAGGCTCGAGGTACGAGCGGAAGATCAAGGAGATCATCCAGTCGATCCGCCTGACCCAGGAGTACCCGGGGGAAGAGGGCAAGAAGCGGATCATGGCCCTCTACCTCAACCAGAACTTCTACGGGAACAACAGCTACGGGGTGAAGGCGGCCGCGCGCTCGTACTTCGGCGTCACCGACCTGTCCAAGCTGACCCTCGCCCAGGCCGCGATCCTCGCGTCGATCCCCCAGTCGCCCTCCGAGTACGACCTGGTGGCGAACGCGGTCGAGCAGGAGACCGCGGATGGCAAGACCCAGCTCGTCGTGCCCCCCGACTCGCCGATCGTGCAGCGTCGGGATTTCGTCCTCGAGCTGATGAAGACCCGCAGCGTCCTCACGGGCGGCCAGTACACCGCGGCGGACTACGACACGGCGAAGCTGGAGCCGGTGATCCTCGCGCCGCAGGCCGCGCCGCGGTGGCGCGCCCCGCACTTCGTGTGGCAGGTCCGCCGGGAGCTGGCGAAGATCCTCTGCGGGCCCGACGCCGGCGAGGATTGCCAGCAGATCGACACGGGCGGGTACAAGGTGGTCACCACGCTCGACTGGAACATGCAGAAGGCCGCCGAGAAGTGGTCGAACGCGGCGGGACGCGGCCCGGTCCAGAAGAAGCCGGCCACGTACTACAAGGGGCTCAAGGTCCCCTATCGCGACTGGCTGAAGAACATGGAGGGCAAGGGCGTCAACAACGCCGCGATCACCTCGATCGACTACCGGACGGGCCAGGTCCTCGCCCACACCGGGAGCGCCGGCTACTACCTCTCCGGCAAGAGCAAGAAGTTCCAGCCGCAGTTCGACGTGATGGCGGACGGCTGGCGCCAGCCAGGGTCGGCGTTCAAGCCGATCAACTACATCACCGGCATCGAGGACGGGACCCTGACCGCCGCCTCGATGTTCATGGACGTCGTGACCGACTTCGGCGGCGGATGGACGCCCACGGACGCCGACCGGATGGAGCGCGGCCCACTGCGCCTGCGACAGGCGCTCCAGGTCTCGCTCAACATCCCCTCGATCAAGGCCGCCGCCTACAACGGCGTGGACCACGTCCTCCAGACCGCCCGTCGGTTCGGGATCCGCTTCCAGGACGGCGTCGACCCCGGCCTGTCCGTCGCCATCGGCACGGCCGAGGTGCACATGGACGACCTCGCGAGCGCGTATGGGGCGATCGCGAACGGCGGCGTCCTGGTGCCGCGCACCACGATCCTGACGGTCACCGACGCCCAGGGCAACACGATCTGGCCCATCCCCGGCGCCAAGACGAAGACCACCAAGGTCGTGAGCCCGCAGGCGGCGTACATCATGACGGACATCCTCGCGTCGAACACCGACCCGGCCCAGAACCCGTTCTGGAGCGCCCGGAAGCTCACGAACGCCGCGGGGACGCGCCGCCCGGCCGCCCTGAAGACGGGCACGACGGACGCCACGATCGACCTGACGGCCGCCGGGTTCGTCGCGCCGCCCAAGGACAAGAAGAAGCCTGCGATCGTCACCGTGACGTGGATGGGCAACAGCGACAACAGCGCCCCCCCCGAGGGCGTGGTGGCGCTCGAGTCGGCAGCCTCGCTCTGGCAGGAGTACATGAACGAGGTGACCAAGGCGATGCCCATCGCGGACTTCGTCGAGCCCGACGGGCTCGTGCGCGCCAAGGTGGACGCCTGGTCGGGACTCCTGCCCGGTCCCGGCACCACGCGGACCGTCAACGAGCTGTTCATCGACGGAACGGTGCCCACCAAGCGCGACGACACCAAGACCGAGATCGAGATCGACAGCGCGACGGGCGACCTCTGGCAGGAGGGGTGCACGGGCCCGATGGAGAAGAAGACGTTCCTCGACCTGTCGAACGTCGAGAGCGCCTTCCCGCAGTGGAAGCCCTTCACGCAGGGGTGGATCAAGCGGGCCGAGAAGGGCGCCGGCGTGCGCGGCGGACCGGAGCGCACACCGACGTCGTATTTCTACCAGACGGGCGGATGGATGCCCTTCGGCGCGTCGTGGGGTGCGGAGATGGCCCCGACCAAGACGTGCGAGCCCGTTCCGCAGGAGACATACGACCCGGCCACCGACCCGAACTCGCCCTTCTACGACCCGCTCCTGGACCCGAACGTCCCGTCGCAGCAGTTCCCCTGGGACACGCCCGCGCCCGCGGCGACCGCGCCGACACCGTAGCCCGTCGATCGCTGCGCGACGCGCCTCCGCTGCGCGAGCCCGCTGCGGCGGATCCTCCAGCGGCCGCCGCTCCGGCAGCTCCGGCCGGCGGGTCAGAGCTCGACGATCGTCGCCCCGTCTCCGCCCTCACCGCGACCGCCGGGCCGCCACGCACGCACGAGCGGGCTCGCGGCCACGCTGGCGCGAACCGCGTCCCGCAGCGCCCCGGTGCCCATCCCATGGACGATCGTGGCGCGCTCCATCCCGGCAAGAGCGGCGTCGTCGAGGTAGCGCCCCAGCATCTCCAGCGCCTCCTCGACCCGCGCCCCGCGCAGGTCGAGCGACGAGGCCACGGTCCGTGCCCGCTCGAGCCGGAGCCGCGGGATCGACGCGCTGGCCCCGTCCGCGGCCGGTCGCACGGTCGGCCGCGCCTGCTCGGCGACCGTGGCCGCCGGCACCAGGTCGTCCGTCTCGACCGTGACGCGCATCCCGCCGACCTCGAGCGTGGCGCGGCGCCCGCCGCGCTCCAACGCCGCGATGCGGCCATCCCAGCCGCGGCTCCGGCTCCTGGCGCGCATGCCCACGCGCCACGCGACGTCGACGGGCGCCTCGGGCGGGGCGGCCTGCTCCTCGGCGACGGGAAGTCGCGCGAGGTGCTCGTCCGCGGTCCGCTCGATCCGGTCGAGCGCCGCGGCGGTCACCGCCTCGCGCTCGAGGCGACGTCGCGCGGCGCGCACCTCGTCGCGCAGTGACTCGACGATCCGCTCGGTCTCCAGTCGAGCTGCCTTGACCGCTTCGTCGCGGTCGGCCCGCGCACGACGGCGCTCCTCCTCCGCCTGCCTGCGCGCCTCCGCCGCTCGAGCCTCGGCCGCGCGCGCCTGGGCCAGGGCGTCGATCGCCTCGCCCTCGTGACGGCGGATCGACGCGAGGGTCTCCTCGAACGCCACCTGGCCCTCGGTCAGGCGCGATCGGGCGTCGTCGACGATGGCGCCCGGGAGGCCCAGGCGCTCGGCGATCTGGAACGCATGGCTCGTGCCGGGCAGCCCGATCGAGACGCGGTAGGTGGGGCTCAGGGTCTCGAGGTCGAACTCGACCGAGGCGTTGCGCGCCCGGGGCGTCGCGTGGGCGTAGATCTTGAGCTCGGCGTAGTGGGTCGTGGCGGCGACCAGGGCGCCGGAACGGATGAAGTGGTCGAGCAGCGCCTGCGCGAGCGCCGATCCCTCGGTCGGGTCGGTCCCCGCCCCCAGCTCGTCGAGGAGCACGAGTGTGTCCGGCCCCGCGGCGGCCACGATCCGCGTGATCGAGCGGAGGTGGCCCGAGAAGGTCGAGAGCGACTGGGCGACCGACTGCTCGTCCCCGATGTCCGCGAAGACGTCCTTCAGGACCGGGAGCGAGCTCCCGGCCTCCGCCGGCACGTGCAGGCCCGCCTGGTGCATGAGCGACAGCAGGCCGACCGTGCGGAGCGTGACGGTCTTGCCGCCGGTGTTGGGGCCCGTCACGACGAGCGCCGTGAAGTCGCCGCCGAGCTCCACGTCGATCGGCACCACCCGGCCCGAGAGGCCCGGATGGCGGGCGCCGCGCAGCACGATCCGGGGGGTCGGCGACGTCTCCGCGCGGGTCGCGTCCATCTCGCCCGCCAGGCGCGCCTTGGCGCTCCAGAGGTCGAACCGCGCCAGGGCGTCCAGGGTGGTGGTCAGGGCCGGGGCGTTGGCGCCCACCAGGGCGGAGAGCTCGTCGAGGATGCGCTCGACCTCGAGCGCCTCGGCGAGCTGGGCCTCGCGCCAGGCGTTGCCCAGCTCCACGGCGATGAGCGGCTCGACGAAGACCGTCTGCCCGCTCCCCGATGCATCGTGGACGATCCCCTTCACCCGGCCGCGCGCCTCGGCCCGCACCGGCACGACGTACCGGCCGTTGCGCAGCGTGATGATCGGCTCCTGGAGCGCGCCTCCGAGCTCCGACGAGTGCACGAGCGTGTCGAGCCGCGAGCGCAACCGTTCGTACGCGAGCCGCACCGCACGCCGCAGACCGCCCAGCCGGGGCGACGCGCTGTCGAGGAGCTCGCCGGTCGGGTCGAAGCTGCGCTCGAGCACGCTCCGCAGCGCCGGGAGCGGCTGGATCGCCCGGCCCACGTCGCGCAGCAGGGGTCGCCGCTCCCCGGCGAGCGCGTCCGCGAGCCGGGCAGCGGCCTCCAGGGTCTCGGCGATCGCGACGAACTGCTCCGCGTCCAGGCGTCCTCCGCGCGCTGCGCGACCCACGGCCGGGCCGATGTCGTGCGCTCCGCCGATCCCGACACCCGGCCGCTCGCGGAGCAGCGCCCTCGCCTCGTCCGTCTCCTGCAGGGCTCGGGCCACGACGACCGGATCGGCGGACGGCTCGAGGGCCTCGGCCAGCCGCCGGCTGGGCGGGAACTGCGTGGCCTCCGCGAGGCGCGCGCGGACGAGGGGGAACTCCAGGAGCGCGACGGACTTCTGGTCCATCACGCGCGTCGCCCCGTCCCGGGCTGTCGAGGGCGCGTGTCGGCGCGGGTGGCGGTAAGCGGGGCGGTGGTGAGCGGAGCGGCGGAGGGGTGGGCGGCGGGGTCGGCGAGCAGCGGCCGCGGTCGGGAGACGGCCGCGCTCCCGGCGAGCGCGAACCGCCACGGGAGCGCGGCCCACGGGGCGCCCGCGGAGCCGACGCCCACGCGCGGGCCGGCGATGACGATGCGGGCGTCGGCTGCCATCCCCATGCCTGCCGCGACGGTTCCCGTCCGGCCGGAGTCGGCCGGTGCACCCGGGCCAGCCGCCACCCGACGCAGCTGGAGCGGGCCGTCCTCGTCGCAGAGGTCGGCGCCGTCCATCGCCGGCTCGACGGAGAACGCTGCGCCCAGGCGGCCGGGGCCGGACGCGAGCAGGTGCGCCGGCAGCGCGTCGATCCGCACCCGGTCCGCCGCATCGCGCGCGGCGTCCGGCACACGCCGGGCCGCGGCCGCCGCGATCACCCGCGCGAGTCGCATGGCGTCCACGCCGACGATCGGCTCGACGGCGCGCAGAAGGATCGCAGATGCGTCGCCGTCGGCCCCCGCGACGACGTTGAGGCAGAGATGCATGCCGTAGACACGATAGACGTAGGCGCACCCGGGCCGCCCGAACATCGCGGCGTTGCGGGCCGTCGGCCCCGACCGGGCGTGCGACGCCCGGTCCTCGGGGCCACCGTACGCCTCGACCTCCACGATCCGCCCGGCTCGCACCGCGCGCCCGTCGAGGCGGACCAGCAGGGCCCCCAGCAGGGAGCGGGCGGCCTCCGGCGGCGGGCCGGCCAGCAGCGACCGCGGGAAGGGCAGGGTCGCGCCGAGGTCTCCGGCGCCGGGGGCGGCGGCGATCAGCGGACGAAGAGCAGCCGCAGCGAATCCGGGATCAGCGGGCCCGCCAGCGCGATGAAGACCGGCACGATGGTGTCCAGGAGATACGCGCCGGTCGTCGACCGCACGATCTCGTCGTAGATGGTCCGCAGGATCGCGAACTCGTCCGGGTCGTACATCTCGGTCGGCCCGCCGAAGTACGAGGCGACGATGATCGCGACGATGCTGAGCAGCAGGAGCGCCTGCACGACGCCCAGGACGCCGCCGAGGATCTCGTCGACCCATTCCTTGTCCTCGACCACCGGTGCGCGGTGGTAGAAGCCCTGGATGAGCACCGTGGCGAAGATGTCGAGGATCACGAACAGGCCGAGGAACGCGAGCATCGTGACGTAGTCCGGCGGGAACTGCGTCCAACTGCTCGCCAGGATCTCGCCGACCGGGACGCGCAGGTTCGCGGCCAGGAGGAAGGCGATCATCGTGGCGGCGATCCCCAGGAGGCGGCGGACGACGCCCTGGACGAACCCGGCGATGAAGCCGCCGAGCAGCGCGGCGATGAACAGCAGGTCGAACAGAGCGACCCCGTACAGGGTCACGCGAGCCTCCTCCGAGACGCCAAGACGCGCTCCATCCTGCCCGCGAGCATAGCACCGCCTCGCGAGCGCTCAGGGGACGTCGACGCGAGGCGGCGCGGGAACGCACCGCGTCAGGAGCGGATGCGTCCCCCCACGTCGTCCGCGAGGGCGTCCGCGATCGCGGCGACGATCCCGTCCACCTCGCCGTCGGTGAGCGTCCGGTCCGCGGCCTGGAGGACGAAGCGGATGGCCACGCTCTTCTCGTGGGCGGCGAGGGGCGCGCCGCGATAGACGTCGAACAGGCGGATCGTGCGGAGGAGATCGCCGGCGGCGCGGCGTGCGGCCTCGACGACCGCCGCCGCGGGGACGTCCTCGTCCACCACGACCGCGAGGTCGCGGTCCACGGCCTGGAAGCGCGGGAGCGACCGGGCGCGAGGGGCCGCGAGCGTGCCGCCAGCAAGCCCGGAGATGGCGATCTCCGCGACGAGGACCCGCGGCGAGCGGAGCTCCCACGCCTCGGCGACGGACGGATGGAGCTCGGCGACGTGACCGGAGAGGGCCAGATCGCCCGGCACGACCACGAGGCCCGTCGGACGCGGCCCCCCGGTCTCGCCGATCGCGGCATGCACCGACGCGGCGCGCCCGGGGTGGAAGGGTGCGCCGCGTCGATCCGGCCGGAACGAGACCGGGCCCAGCCCGAGTCGCTCGGCGACGACCTCGACGACCGCCTTCGCATCGTCGAGGTCCACGGGCCGGCCGGGCCGGTTCCAGGAAGGGGGCTCTGCCTTGCCGGCGAGCAGGAACGCGAGCCGCCACCACTCCCGTGCGCGGCCTGCCTCGCTCGCGTATCCCTTCCCGACCTCGAAGATCGCGACGCGCTCGGCCCCGTGGCGCTCGTTCGTCGCGAGGACGTCCAGGAGGCTTCCCGGCAGGTGCCGGCGCAGGACCGAGTGCTGCAGGGCCAGCGGGTTGCGGACGGTCACGGATGTGCCGCCGGCGGCATCCTCCCCGGCCGGGACCGATCCGTCCTCCGGCCACGGGAGGTCGACCAGCGACCGCGGCGAGACGAGCGCGTGCGTGACGACCTCCGTGAGCCCGGCGCCGACGAGCGCCTCGCGCACGGCGTCGCGCACCTGGAGCGGCGACGGCCGATAGGCGGGCATCAGCGTCTCTGGCGTGCGTGTGGGAACGGTCTCGTAGCCGCCGACTCGGGCGATCTCCTCCGCGACATCCGCCTCGATCACGATGTCCCGCCGCCACGTCGGCACCCGGGCGATGAGCGTCTCGCCCGCGGATCCCACCACGAGCGGGTCGGGGCCGCCGGCGACGACGATCGGCGTGCCGGGGGGCGCGACGTCCGTCTCGATGCCGACTCGGGCGAGGAGCGCGCGCTGCTCCTGCGACGTCCGCGACGTGCCCAGCAGCCGCTCCACGCGCGCGGGACGGAACGCCACCGGCGACGGAAACGGCTCGTGCGGATCGGTGTCCACGCGGCCCCGGAGGACGGAGCCGCCCGACCACGACACGATGAGCGACGCGACGCGGTCGGCTCCGACGCGTGCCGTGGGCACGTCCTGGCCCTTCTCGAACCGGAGGCTGGCCTCCGATCGCAGCGAATACCGCTGGCCGGTCCGGCGGATGCTCACGGGGTCGAAGATGGCCGACTCGACGATGACGTCCGTCGTGTCGTCCGCGACCTCGGACGCGGCGCCGCCCATGACCCCGGCGATGCCGATCGGGCCGGCCGGGTCCGCGATGATGAGCGTGTCCGGGTCGAGCGTTCGCTCGACGTGATCGAGCGTCTCGAGCACCTCGCCGGGCCGGGCGCGACGGACGACGATGGTCCCCTCGTGCACGGCGCGCGCGTCGAACGCGTGCGTCGGCTTGCCGATCTCGAGCATGACGTAGTTGGACGCGTCCACCACGTTGCTCACGGGGCGCATGCCGGCGGCGCGGAGGCGCATCTGGACCACGTCCGGGGACGGTCCGATCGCGACGCCCGTGACCCAGCGGCCGACGAACCGTGAGCACAGGGCGGGCTCCTCCACCCGGACCCGGAGCCGCTCGCCGACGTAGGGCTCGATCTCGGCCAGCTCGATGGCGGGATGCCGTACGGGCGCGCCGGTGACCGCGGAGACCTCGCGCGCGAGCCCGACCAGGCTGAGCGCGTCGCCGCGGTTGGGCTTCACGTCCACGTCGAGGACGATGTCCCCGTACAGGTCCGACAGGTCCACGCCCAGCGGCGTCCCCGGCGGGAGGATGAGGATGCCGTCCGCGTCCGTTGTGAGCTCCAGCTCGTCGCCCGAGCAGAGCATCCCCTCGCTGGCGACCCCCATCTTCTCGGTGCGCTCGATCCGGCGGTCGCCGGGAAGGACGGCACCCGGGAGGGCCACCGGCACGCGCTGGCCGGGTGCGATGTTCGTCGCCCCGCAGACGATGTGCAGGGCCTCGCCGGACCCGATCGTCACCGTGGTGAGCGACAGGCGGTCGGCGCGGGGGTGCTTCTCGACGGTCAGGAGCTCGCCGACGACGACCGAGCGCCACTCGGCGCCCCATCGCTCGATCGACTTGACCTCCATCCCCAGGAGCGTGAGGCGCTCGGCGAGGACCTCCGGGGCGAGGTCGACCTCCACGTACTCGCGGAGCCAGGAGAGCGGCACCCTCATCGGAACTGCTCCAGGAAGCGGAGGTCGTCCTCCATGAACAGGCGCAGGTCGTGCACGCCGTGACGGAGCATCGCGATCCGCTCGACCCCCATGCCGAAGGCGAAGCCCTGGTGGACCTCGGGGTCGATCCCCCCGTTGCGCAGCACGACCGGGTGGACCATCCCGGCGCCCAGGATCGTCATCCAGCCCGTCCGGCCGCACGCCGGACATCCGACGCCATCGCAGACGACGCACCCGACGTCGAACGCGACTGATGGCTCCGTGAACGGGTAGTACCCGGGACGGAATCGCGTCGCCCGCCCCGCTCCGAAGAGGGCATGCGCGAACTCGTCGAGGAGGCCGCGCAGGTCGGCGAGCGTCGTCCCTTCATCCACCATGAGCCCTTCCACCTGGTGGAACTCGAACCCGTGGCTCGCGTCGACCGCCTCGTAGCGGAAGCATCGGCCGGGCAGGAGCGCCCGGATCGGCGGCCTGGTCTCCCGCATCACGCGGATCTGGCCCGGGGAGGTGTGGGTCCGGAGCAGGTGCTCGGGGATGTCCACGTAGAGCGTGTCCCAGAGGTCCCGCGCGGGGTGGTCGGCGGGGATGTTGAGCATCTGGAAGTTCGTGATGTCGTCCTCGATCTCCGGCCCTTCGTAGACGACGAAGCCGAAGCGCCCGAAGACCTCGTCGATCGCGGCGATCGTCTCCGCGACCGGATGGCGCGACCCGCGGGCGATGCGACGCCCGGGCGTCGTCACGTCCACGGCCTCCGCCGCGAGGCGTGCGGCCAGCGCAGAGCCGCGAAGGTCGGACCCACGAGCAGCGATGGCGCTCTCCACGGCCTCGCGGACCTGGTTGGCGACGGAGCCCACCCGCGGCCGATCCTCGGCGGGGAGCCCGCCGATGCCGCGGAGCACCTCCGTGAGCGCACCCTTGCGACCCAGGAACTCCAGCTGGACCGCATCGAGCGCGGCGGGGTCGCCCGCGGCGGCGACGGCCGCGAGCGCGTCCGTCCTGAGGCGGTCGAGCTGGGCGGTCATCGTCGCGAGGTCCACGGTGATGGCTCCTGTGCTGGAGGGTGGGCGTCCCGCCGGGAACGCCGAGCCCCCGCCGGCCGCGTCGGTGGCGAGGGCTCGAGGGGAGGCGGAGGACGGACCCGGCGGGCGGGCCGGTCAGGCGCTCTTCGCCGCCTCCGCGATCCGGGCGAAGGTGCCCGCGTCGCGCACCGCGAGGTCGGCGAGGATCTTGCGGTCGAGCTCGATGTCCGCCCTCTTCAGGCCGGCGATCAGCTTGCCGTACGTCGTGCCGTTCTGGCGGGCCGCGGCGTTGATCCGGATGATCCACAGCTCGCGCAGCTGGCGCTTGCGTGCCTTCCGGTCGCGCGTGGCGTATGCCATCGCGTGAAGGAGCGCCTCGCGCGCCGGCTTGACGAGCGTGGAGCGCGTGCCGCGCCGGCCCTCGGCATCCTGGAGGAGCCTCTTGTGTCGCTTGTGGGCGGTGACGCCCCGCTTGACGCGTGCCATCTGCCGGTGACGCTCCTACAGGTACGGAAGCAGGCGGCGGACCTGCTCGCGGTGCTCGGGGCCGATCACGGCCTTGCCCGCGTAGCGCCGGGTCCGGCGCGAGCTCTTGAGCTCGAGGTGGTGGCCGCGCCAGGAGAGGACGCGGATCGGCTTCCCGCTTCCGGTCTTCCCGATGCGCTTCTGCGCAGCCTTGTGGCTCTTCATCTTGGGCACGGTGGCCTCACTCTCCCGTCGGCGCCGGCGCCGCCGGCTCTGCCGGGGCGGCGGGGACCGCCTCCGGGGTCTTGTCGCTCTTCGCCGGCGCGGAATGCTCCGCCTTCGGCTGGGTCGCCACGGCCGGCATGGCCACCGGGGCGGTCGCCGGTGCCGGCGTGGCCGCCGGGCTGGCCGGCGTGGCCGTCGCAGCGGCTGCGCCGGGTTCGCGTGTCTTCGGCTTGTGGCTGGAGGCGATGACGATGTGCATCGCCCGGCCCTCCAGCAGCGGTGCCCTCTCGAGCACCCCGTGATCCTTCACCCGGTCGGTGAACTTCGCCAGGAGGCTCCGACCGATCTCCGGGTGCGTGAGCTCGCGGCCACGGAACTGGACGGTGACCTTGATGCGATCCCCGTCCTCGAGGAACTGGATCGCCCGGTTGACCTTCGTGTCGAAGTCGCCCGTCCCGATCTTGGGCTTGAGCCTGATCTCCTTGAACTCGACGGAGCGCGACCGCCGCTTGGCTTCCTTCTCGCGCTTCGCGAGCTCGTACTTGTACTGGCCGAAGTCGAGGAGCTTCACCACCGGCGGCGACGCCGTCGGTGCGACCTCGACGAGGTCGTACCCGCGATCCTGCGCCAGCCGGAGTGCCTCGCCCGTGGGCATGACCCCGAGCTGGGCACCGTCCTCGTCCACGACCCGCACCTGCGGGACCCGGATCATGTGGTTGACACGCAGGTCTCGGCTCAGGTTCGACCCCTTCGTACGTGCTCCGCGGACGCCCGGACCAGCCGGGCATGCTCACGCCCGGGCATCGGCGCCCGCGGGACTATACCACGCCGACGCGCGAGGCGGCACTGATCGGCGCCCGGCGGACGCCGCTCCTCGGCGGCGGCCCCTGCTCGCGCTGCGCCCGGCCCCCACCGCGTGCGGGTCGCCGCCCGCCGACCGCCGCGTCCACCGTCGCACCCCGGGCATGGTGGCGTGAGAGGGGGTCATCGCGCCTTCGTCGCAACCTCGTCGGCAAGGCGGTCCGCGAGGTCGGCCCAAGCGACACCCGGCTCCTGCGCGCCGGACCTGCTGCGGACGGCGACCGCCCGCGCCTCGACCTCGCGGTCGCCGAGGACCAGCATGTACGGGACCTTCTGCTCCTGCGCGAGCCGGATCTTGTTCTGCATGCGGCCGTCGGAGGCGTCCACCTCCACGAAGAGCCCCCGCGCGCGCAGGAGTGCCGCCAGCTCGTTGCCGGCCTCGATGTGCCGGTCCGCGATCGGGATCACGACGGCCTGGACCGGGGCCAGCCACAGAGGGAAGGCGCCGCCGTAGTGCTCGACGAGGATCCCGATGAACCGCTCGAGCGAGCCGTAGATGGCCCGGTGGATCGCGATGGGGCGCCGAGGCTGTCCATGCTCGTCGATGTACGTCAGGTCGAAGCGTTCGGGCAGCATCATCAGGTCCACCTGGATGGTGGCCGTCTGCCACGATCGGCCCAGGGCATCCTCGATCTGGACGTCGATCTTCGGCGCGTAGAACGTGCCGTCCTTCGGCTTGAGCGTGTAGTCGATCCCGGCCCGGTCGAAGGCCTCGCGGATGTAGCCCTCCGCACGCTCCCAGACGACCGGGTCGCCGAGCGCCTTGTCCGGCTTCGTGGCGAACGTGTAGCGCGGCTCGAGCCCGAACCACCCGTACACCTCGGTGATCTCGCCGAGGAGCCCCTCGATCTCGTCCGCGAGCTGGTCCGGGCGGACGTACACGTGGGCGTCGTCCTGGATGAAGTGACGCACCCGGGTGAGCCCCGACAGCGTCCCCGACAGCTCGTTGCGGTGGAGCCTGCCGAACTCCGAGAAGCGCAGCGGGAAGTCCCGGTACGAGCGCAGGTGCGACCGGTAGATGATCGTGCTCTCGGGGCAGTTCATCGGCTTGAGGCTGAAGAGCTGCCCCTCGGACTCCACGATGAACATGTTCTCGGCGTAGTTGTCCCAGTGCCCGGACTGCTGCCAGAGCCTCTGGGAGACCACCATCGGGGTCGCGATCTCCTGGTAGTCGCGCCGCGCCTGGACCTCCCGGATCGCCGCCTCGAGCGTGCGCCACACCCGCTGGCCCTTGGGGTGCCAGAAGGCGGACCCGGGGCTCACGTCGTGGAAGCTGAACAGGTCGAGCTCGCGACCGAGGCGGCGGTGGTCGCGCTTCTTCGCCTCCTCGCGTCGCCACAGGTAGCGGTCGAGGTCCTCCTGGCTCTCCCAGACCGTGCCGTAGATGCGCTGGAGCATCGGGCGCCCCTGGTCGCCCCGCCAGTAGGCGCCGGCCACGGCGAGGAGCCGGAACGGGCCGATCCGGCCGGTGCTCGCGACGTGCGGTCCCTTGCAGAGATCGCTGAACGGCCCGTGCTCGTAGAAGGAGGTCACCGGCGGCGCCTCGCCCGCGGCCCGCGCCTTCGCGGCGAGGTCGTCGAGGATCTCGACCTTGTACGCCTGGCCCCGGCCCTCCACGAGGGCGCGTGCGTCGTCGAACGACACCTCCCGGCGGACGAACGGGTGATCGGCGGAGACGCTCTCGCGCATCCGCTCCTCGATCGCCGCGAGGTCGTCGGGGGTGAGAGGGCGCGGCAGGTCGAAGTCGTAGTAGAAGCCGTCGTCGATGGCCGGACCGATGCCCAGGCGGGCGCCCGGGAAGAGGTCGAGGACCGCCTCCGCCATCACATGGGCGGTCGAATGGCGCATCGCGTCGAGCTCGCTGTGCGCGCCCGCATCGAGAAGCTCGTCCGCCGACCCGCGTTCGGGGGCCTCGGGGATCAGCGCGTCCTCCGCGGCTCCCCCGCCCTGCTCCGCCGCCACTGCGTCCGACATGTCGCCCTCCAGAGAATCGATGACGCCCCTCGTCCCGACAGGACGAGAGGCGTGCCTCCCGCGGTCCCACCCGCCTTCGCGACCACCCGGCGGGGGGATCGCGCTCTCGTGCCGCGCTAACGGGCGGACCCGGGCCGGTTCACCGGCCGCTCGCGGGTGGTGCCGCTCCGGGGGGTGGTCCGCCGCGGCTCACAGCCGACGACCGCGGCTCTCTGGGGCTCCCCGCCGACGGGCGTGTCCCGCTCGACGCGTTCCGATCATGGTGGGCGGTAGAGGACTTGAACCTCTGGCCTCATGCATGTCAAGCATGCGCTCTAACCAACTGAGCTAACCGCCCGATGCGCACGGGAGGATACCACCGACGGGCACCGGGCGGCGGGACGGAGGGCGGGAGCCTTCCCCGCCCCGCCGCGGCCGGCCCGCCCGCCAGGGTGCCCCGCGATCAGCCCGCCCCCGGCTCCTCGGCCACGGTCACGTCGGCGACCTGGGCGCCGGTGGCCGCCACGAGGTCGCGCGGAGCGAGGTGCACGTTCACGCCACGGGCGCCCCCGCCGATCGCGACGAGGCGGCGATCGGCGATCGAGGCGTCCGCGATCACGGGCCACGCACGCGACGCCCCGAACGGCGTGATCGCGCCACGCCGGTAGCCGGTGACGGCGTATGCCTCCTCCTCGTCGGGAAGGGAGAGCCGGCTCACGCCCAGGAGCGCCCGGAGCTTCGGCCAGTCGAACCGACGGCCGCCGGGCACCAGGACGAAGAGGTAGTCGTCGTCGCCGCGCCGGACGACGATCGTCCGGAGGAGCGATGCGAGGTCGATCCCCTGGAAGGCGGCGCTCTCCTCGGCGCTGCGGGCGACCTCGGTCCGGACCACCGTGAACGGGATCCCGAGGGCCGTGAGGGCGTCGATCGCCGGCGTCGAAGGGTCCATGGGCCCGGAGGATACGGCACGGGAGGCACCTTCCCGTCGCCGGGGCGCCGTCCTACGCTTCTCCCGGCAGGGCCCGCGGCGTGCGGGCGCGACGGGAGGACGGTCGGTGGCTGGCTCCGTGGGTGGACCGCGCGGCGGACCCGGGTGGCTCGCGCTCGCCGCCGGGCTCGTGCTCGTGCTCGTCGGCGGCGCGGCGCTGCTCCTGTCGTTCGGGGCGATCGCATCGATCACCACCGCGATGCTCGTCGCGATCGGCCTCGTGGTCGCGGGGGCCCTCGTGCTCGCCTGGGCGGTCGTCCCGCGGCGCCGGCAGCCCACCAGCGTCGCCGTGGAGCGGCAGGACGCGCGCTGGATGAACCTCGTCCTCGCGTATGGGGGCGGCCGGCTCGACTTCGTCGCGGGCCCGCCGGGGGCCCCCTCGTCTCGGCGTGGTCGGACCACGCTGACATCCGCCTCGGCGTCGAGCGGACCGGTGACGAGGCGCGCGTCCGCCTCGCGCGGGACGTCTCGGGCTGGGACCCCTTCGGCGCCGGTACGTGGCGGGTCGAGGCAGCGGCCGACCTTCCCGTCGCGGTCGAGCTCCAGGCGGGCGCGGGCCGGTTCGACCTCGACTTCTCGGCGTGCCGGGTCGCGTCCGCGGCGCTGTTCGTCGGCGCGGCCGAGGTCCGATGTCGGGTGCCGGTGCCGTCGGGCGAGGTCAGGATCCGCGTGGAGGCTGGCGCTGCCTCGATCCGCCTGGAGGTCCCGCCCGGCGTCGCCTACCGGGTACGCACCGAGGGGCTCGTCACTCGATCCGGCATCCTCGACAGCCCTGGATACGACGCCGCGGCCGACCGTCTCTCGATCGAGATGACCGGCGGCGCCGCGAGCCTGACTGTCGCCTGAGCGTCAGGCCGGGTCGTCGAGGAGCCCGGCGAGCCCCACGTGGTCGAGTCCCGCGGCGAGGCCGAGCGAGAGCGCCGCGCGCGCCTTCGGACCCGTGAGACGGCCGGCGAGGATGGCCCCGGCGCGCGCCCACGTCGCGCCGCCGCCCGGGAACGCATAGCCCGTCGTCACGCGACCCCCCGGCACCCGCGACGCGAGCACGACGACGACGCCCGCCGCCATCGCGCGCTCCGCGGCCGCCAGCAGCGACGGGTGGGTGTTGCCCGCGCCCGTCGCCTCGACCACGATCCCCCGCGCGCCGGCCGCGACGAACGCATCGATGGCGGATCCGTCCAGCCCGATCGCCGCGACGGCCAGGCCGACCGGCGGGACCGGTCCGAGGGCCGCGGGCACGGTGCGTCGCGCGATGCGGTGCCGGAGGAGATGTGCCCGGCCGCCCTCCACGCGCCCGAGCGGTCCCGTGTCCGGGCTCGCGAACGCGTCCACGGCCGAGGTGTGCATCTTCACCACTGCGTCCGCGGCGTGCACCTGGCCCCCGAGGACGATGACGCAGCCGGCGCCGGCGAACGCGACGGACCCGGCGACGGCGAGCGCGTCACGCAGGTTCGCCGGCCCGTCCGCGCCGGGCGCGTCGGAGGTGCGCATCGCCCCCGTCACGACGAGCGGCCGTGCGTCCTGCCATACCAGGTCGTACGTGAACGCAGCCTCGTCCATCGTGTCGGTCCCCTGGACGACGACGGCGCCCGCGAGCCCCGGATCGGCGGCGAGGCCGTCGGCGGCGGTCCGCGCGATGCGCAGGAGATCGTCGAAGGAGAAGTGGCTCGCGGGCGTCCGGCCCATGTCGACCACCCTCGGCGCGGGGAGGCCGCCGGTCCCGGCCCCCACGGTCGCGATGAGGGCCTCGCCGCCGAGCGCCGGCGTCGCGCCGCCCGCGGCGGGGTCCACCGTCATCGAGATCGTCCCACCCGTGAAGACGACGAGGGCGCGGCCGGGCATCGGTCTGGCAGCGGAGGGCTCGCTCGTCACGGAAGGCCGCGGCTCAGAGGACGCCGGGCGGGTCGCCGACGTGCGTCGCCGGCGGCGATCCGGCGGGCGGTGTCCGCCGCCAGACCACCGACGCGATCCCCGCGACGCCGATGATCACACCCAGGCTGACGATGACCGTCGTGGACCCGATCAGGTCGCTGATCGGGCCGACGATGATGATCGGCACGAAACTCGCGATCGACACGAGCAGGTTGAGGACGCCGAAGACACGCCCCCGGACGTCCTCGGGGATGTCCTCCTGCAGCTGCGTCTGGGCCGGGATCGCAACCACCGAGTACGCGACCCCTGCGAGGAAGGCGATGACCACGACGATCGCGAGGAGCGAGACGTTGAGGCTGGGCGGCAGGTCGATCCGCGACTGGAGATTCTGGATCGCCGTCGCGATCGGTCCGGCGACGGCGAGGAGGAGGAGCAGGACGCCGAGCGACACGAGGCCGGTCTCGATGAGCCGGCGCCGAGGGAACAGACGCGCATAGCTGTTGAGGAAGAGGACGCCCGTCACGACGCCGGCGCCGAGCGGCAGCACGACGACGACGAAGTCCTTCGGGGCTAGGCCCAGGTTCGTCGTCGCGAAGTCCGGACCCAGGACGCCGAGGACGCCGATGAGCGAGGCGCCGATGCCGAGGTACAGGAGCGACCAGGCGACGACGCGGTTCGAGCGGATGTACGCGACGCCTTCGCGCAGCTGGTCGAGCGTCTGCCGCGCCGCCTCGCCGACCTGGTGCCCGACGCCGGCCTTCGTCGTCGCCGCGCGCTGTCCGGCCGCGGCGAGGCCTTCGTCGACGGCGATGCCCGGCACCTCCGGCGTGGCTCGCGCGACCTGCGCCTCGGCGAGCTCCAGCGCGTCCTCCTCCGGGTGCTCGCCGGCGGCCGCGGCGCGGGCGGCGAGCTCCTTCGATGACGGCAGCGTGAAGCAGAACGCCGCCGCGACGAGGTAGAAGGCGGCGACGACGATGATGAGGACGTTCGGCCCGGCCACGGTGACGACGAGCGGTCCCAGCAGCGCGAACCCGACCGCGAACGCGGCGTTCACGGTGAGCGTGAACAGTCCGTTCGCCGCCACGAGCTGGCTCCGGGGGACGAGCCGCGGGAGCATCGACAGCTCGGTCGGCGCGAAGAAGGTCGTCACGATCGAGACGAAGATGTTCAGGCCGAACAGCAGGACGATGTTCGTGTCCACGAGCACCATGACGCCGAACGCCGCCGCGCGCAGGAGGTTCGTCGCCACGAGCATGAGCCTGCCATCCACGCGGTCGACGAAGACGCCGGCGATCGCCGAGAAGATGACCGCCGGCACGAGGAAGGTGAGGAGCAGGAACGAGACCGCCGAGCTCGACCCGGTGAGCTCGAACACGAGGACGGTGAGGCCGTAGACGACCATGTTCCCGCCGACCTGGGTCGCCACCTGCGACAGCCAGAGCAGGAGGAACGCCCGATTGGCGAGGACGGAGAAGGCGCCCCCTCCCTCGCCGGGAGCGCCCTCGCCTCGCGGCGCGGCCACGGCAGTGCTCACGCGGTCTCCTCGCCGGGGAAGGCGGCGGGCCGCTCGACGAACGCGATGCGCCGCTCGAGCTCGCGACGATCGACCATGAGGCGCCGTTCGCAGGTCAGGCAGGTGATCCCGATGTCGGCGCCGACCCGCACGACCCGCCACTCCCGCCCGCCGCACGGGTGCGCACGCCGGAGCCGGACCACATCCCCGGACGCGAGCGCGAGGGGGGGCGGTCCGGCCGGAGGGTGGGGATCCATCGGGGGGTCAGGCTATCAGAGCCGGGGCGTGCCATGGGCGGGCACCAGGACGCGATCGCTGCCGGGCAGCTCGATCCGCGTCGCGGGCGTGACCGTGATCACGATGGCCGGGTCCGTCGCCGCGAGGAGGGCCACGATCCCGCCGGCGCGCGTGAGCGCTCCTGCCAGCGCGGTCGGGTCTCCCAGGGCGCGGATGGTGACGACGGGCCCGGCGCGTGCGCCGTCGACCGACACGGCCCCCGGCTCGCCGGCGGGGACCGTGCCGGCCACCACCCGGACATCCCCGACGGCCAGCGCCTCCGCGCCGGCGTTGCGCAGCTCGTTGAGCACATCGCCCACGGCCGCCCCCGAGACCGGCCCGGAGATCTCCACGCTCACCCCGCTGCCGATCGCCGGGTCGGAGCCGGCCCACGCCCGGTCCCGTGCGATCTCGTTGCGGAGCTGCAGCGCCGTCTGCTGACCGCTGCCCGCCGCCGACTGCACCCGGGCGAGCTGGGTCTGGAGCGTCGCGACCTCCGCCCGGAGCTGGTCGTTGCGGGTGTTGAGGTTCGCGACCAGGAGCGTCAGGTCCTGCGACGCGAGCCGGTCCACGCCGGTGCCCGCCTGCTGCGAGCGGAACTGGACGACGAGCAGGAAGCCGAGGATCAGGAGGACGGCCGCCATCGCCAGCTGGCCGCGGCGCGTCGCGAGGCCCATCGTCACGGCTCCTGCGGCTCGCCGCCGCCGGCCGGGACGGGCGAGGCGCTCGACGACGGCGCGGGCCGCGTGTACCGCAGCTGCACAGCCCCGGCGAATGCGGGGACCTCGGCGTCACCGAGCTCCGCATAGCGCACCCGCAGCCCGTACGGCTGGACCCGGGCGCGGATCCATTCCGTGAAGCCGGGCGATGCGGTCAACCGATCGTAGAGCTGTGCATCCCCGATCGCCACCACCTGGTACGGCGGCACGAGGTACGACGCGTTGGCGAGGATCGATCCGCCGACGTCGAGGAACCCCGACAGCCCGTTGATCCGCTCGGAGTTGACGGCCACCGCCTCGGCCCCCGCGAGCCAGAGCTCCTCGACGATCGTGCGGACATCCCGGGCGTTCACCCGGCGGTCGGTCGTGACCTGTCCGTCGGGTGCGAGGTCCTCGGCATCCTCCACCTGGATCACGAGCCCGGGCCCGGTGAGGCCGATGAGCCCGCCCGCGAGCCGCGCCGAGTCGAGCTGGCCGGTGAGGGTCCCGACGAGGGCGCTGCTGCCCTCCGTCCCCCGCTCCGCCTCGCGGATCTGCTCCCGCAGGTCCAGGATCGACGCCTGCAGCCCTTCCTGCTGTGCCTGCAGCTGGACCGCGGTCTCGACGAGCGGCGCGCGCTCGAGCGTGGTGTACCGGACCCGCGGCGCCTCCGTACGCACCTGCGCCGCGATGAGGAACCCGAGCGCCGCGAGGGCCAGCCCGAGGGCGACGCGCCACCCGCGGAACGCCCCGATCCCGACCGTGGCCAGGCTCATGCGCCCGGTCCGTCGGCCGGCGGGGCGGCGGCCCCGGGGCCCTTCTCCGTGGCAGGCTCGGTGTCCGATGGCGAGCCCGCGCCGGGCGGCTCGGGCGCGCGCGACGGGTCGGGCTCGAGGGGCGCCGAAGGCGCCGACTCGCGCGACGGCGGGGTTTCGACAGGCGGCTCGGGCGCCCAGATCACCGGCCGGGGCCCGAGCGCAGGCGCCGCGGGCCGCGACGCGAGTGGATCCGGCCCGACCCACCGATCGGCTGCCACGGCCCCCTCCTCCAGCGCCGACGGCGGAGGCTCCGGCGCGGCTGGGGACGAACCGACGGCGGCCTGGGGTCCACCCGGGCCGCCCGCCGTGCTGGGCGCGGCTGGGCGACGGCGACCCGCGCGCGCGTAGAACGCGATCGAGGCGATCGCAACGCCGACGACGGCCACGACGGTCACGATGAACAGCGGCATGCCCGAGCCATCGTCGCGGCTCCCGCCGCCCGACGGACCTGCCGTCGGCGGCGTGGCCGCTCCCGCTGCGGGGGGACCGCTCGCGCCGGTCGGCGCCGGCGAGGTGGCGATGGCGGCCGAGGCCTCCGGCGAGGTCGGCCCGGGGGACGAGGCGAGCCACGCCGACGGCACCGGTCCCGGAGGCGCGGGCTGCGGTCCCTGCGGGGCGGGCGCCTGGGCGCCGACAGACCGGAGCCAGCCGTCCTCGAACTCGGCCACGGTCACGCCGAGCCCGCGGACGAACGCCTCGTCATCGGAGACTCCGTCCGCGTACGCACGCACGAGCCGCACCAGGGCATCCTTCCCGTAGGCATCCACCATGTGCGAGACCGCGGAGACGGACTCCGCGTACGCCAGATCCGCGCCGTCCGCAGAGGTCGGGAAGACCGTCGCGATCGCCCCCAGCGGCAGGAGCCGGTCCTCGGCGACGCCGTCCCGGATCGAGCCGCGCCAGTTGGGCGCGTAGCCCTCCGTGAGGTAGACCGCCAGGCCCTCGTTGAGCCAGCGCGGGGGCTCGTGATACGGGTTGGCGGTCGCGGTGTCGAATGCGACGTGCGCCAGCTCGTGCGGGACGTACAGGTCGAAGAGCACCGTATCGAGCTCGTCGGGCGCGATGTCCGCGATCAGCGTCCGCGTCTCGGGGAGCGCGAACGCTCCGGCCCACTCGTAGCTGCCCGAGCCGAACGCCTGCATGAAGTCGTCACGCGACCCGTAGATGAAGAAGTCCACGGGGTCCGACTCGGTGACGCCCAGGAAGTCGGACGCCTTGCGCAGCCCCTCCTCCCCCACCGCGAGCGCGCGCTCGGCGAACCGCTCGTCGCCTGCGTACCAGTGGAGGCGGATGATGTCGCCGGTCTTCGTCCGCCAGTCGTGGGACGTGTCGGCGTACGTGACGGACGTCGACGGTCCCACGTCGACGCTCCCGTCAGCACGCGTCACGCGCCAGCGGCCCTCGAAGCGCGTGTTCGGGTAGACGTGGCTGCTCGCGGCGTCGTAGGTGAAGTCGAGCGTGGTGGGCCGGCCGAGGGCCTCAGGCACCACCTCCGTCACGAACGGACCGTCGGCGCCCGGCACGGTGAGGAGCATCTCGACCCGCGTCGTGTCGGTCGGGAGTGTCACAGGCTGCGTGAAGCCCACGTGGACGCCGTACAGCGAAGAAGCGCTCGGCGTCCCCCACTCCGTTCCGGCGGCGAGCACCGGAGTGACGAGGCCCGCGGCGAGCACGAGCGATGCCGCGACGGCGACGAGCGACGTCTGGAGGACCCGTCGGCGCCCGCGGCCGATCTGCGGCCGCGTCACCGGTCCGCCCACGCGAGGCCGGCGAACCGGACGAACCCCAGGCCGTTCTCGCCGGCCCCGAGCAGGCCGTCTCGCGCCAGCCAGTAGCTGGTGCCGTAGGAGAGCGGCACGACCGGAGCGTCGTCGCGGACGATCCGCTCCGCCCGGTCGAACGCGCTGCCGGCGACAGCCGCGTCCGTCGCCGAGCTCCCCTCCTCGAGCGCGGCATCGAACGCCGGCGAGCTCCAGCGGCCGAAGTTGTTCTGCTGGTCCGAGCCCAGCAGGAGCCGAAGGATCGCCGTCCGCCCCGGGTAGTCGGCGACCCAGTCCACGATCCACATCCCCGGCGGATCCTGGGCGAGTCGGTCGAAGTACTGGGTGAAGTCCATCGTCTCCAGGTCGACGCGAACGCCGAGGCTCTGCTCCAGCTCGGCGGCGATGGCCGCGGCGTGCGGGTTGCCGCTGGTGATGAAGGTCACCGCCGGGAACCCGCTGCCTCCGGGGTACCCGGCCTCCGCGAGCAGCGCACGAGCGCCGTCGGGGTCGTAGGCGGGCACGAAGTCCTCGTTCGACCGGCCCGGGATCGCCGGGGGGATCATCCCGGTCGCCGCCTGGTCGGTCCCATCCGACCCGAGCGCGACGAGCCGCTTCCAGTCCACCGCGGTCGCGAAGGCCCGCCGGACCCGGGCGTCGTCGAATGGCGGCGAGGCCGCGTCGAAGCCGACGTACTCCAGGTTCACCGAGACGCCGTCCCGCAGCGACGGACCCAGGTCGCGGTCGTACCCGAGCCACGACGCGAACGCGGGGTCCACCGGCGTCAGGTCCACCGCGCCCGACCGGAACGCCTCGACCGGGCTCGTGCCCTCGAGCGACTGGATCACCTCGATCGACCCGATCGCCGGGCGCCCCGCCCAGTACCGGTCGTTGGCGCGGAGCGCGATGTACGTCGGCGAGACGCCCACGGGGATGTACCCGCCGCTCGCGACGAAGCCGTCGCCCGGCACGAAGGCTCCGGGGCCGCGGTCGGCCGAGGGCGGGACCACGGCGAGCGTCGGGCTCGCCGCCACCGCCGCGAAGTCGGTCGCCGGCCGCGTGAACCGCACCGTGAGCGTCCGGCCGTCCGCCTCGAGCCCCACCGCGTCGGCCGGTCCGCGCCCCCGCTGGTAGTCGGTCGCACCCGCCACCTCGTCGAGCAGCGAGGCCAGCGGTGACGGGGACGCGGGGTCGAGCACACGCATCCAGCTGCGCCTGACGTCCTCCGCGGTGAGCGGCGTCCCGTCGGAGAACGCGAGGCCGTCGCGCAGCGTGAAGATCGCGGTGCGCCCGCCGTCGGTGAAGGTCCAGGACTCCGCGAGGGCGGGCCGGACCACGAGGTCCGCGTCCACGGTGGTGAGCCCCTCGAAGACCTGCGCGATCAGCGCGGCGCTCCCGGCATCCCCCGCGGCCGCGGGATCGAGGGTCTCGGGAGGCCCGAGCGCCACCTTCACCATGTCCGGGTCATGCGTGGCGGCGGGTGTGGCCGCGACCGCGGGGAAGGCGCCGCGAAGGTCCGCGAGCAGCGGACCCAGGACCAGAGCGACCGCGATGAGGGCGATCAGCGCGAAGGCCGCGACCCGGGCGCGGCCGAGCGCGGGCGGGGGCGCGGGGGTGACCGGCGCGTCCGAGGGGAGCATGGCGCGAGTATAGGAGCGGAGCCCGGAACGGCCCTGCGGCCCCCCTGCCCGACCGGGGATTGGCGCCCACGGCAGGACTCGAACCTGCGACGCCCGCCTTAGGACGGCGGCGCTCTGTCCGCTGAGCTACGTGGGCCCGGCGGCATCGTACCAGCCCCTGCGAGTGGGCTTCCGGGGACCTCGGGCTAGAATGCCGCCGATGGGCATCGATCCTCCCCCGGTCGGCGTGATCGTCCTCTACGGCGCGGAGGGCTGCCACCTCTGCGACGGGGCGCGCGAGGTCGCGCGCGGGCACCTCACTGCCCGCGCCGCTGCCGGCCGGAGCGCGCCCGACCTCGTGGACGTGGACATCCACGCGGACGACCGGCTGCTTCGTCGGTTCATGGAGACGATCCCGGTCCTGGTCGCTGGCGGGCGCCGCCTCGAGCTCGCGACGAGCCCGGCGCGCATCCGTGCGTTCCTCGACGCCGCGCTCGACGACCTCGCCCCCGGGGCCGAGACCGCTCGATGACGCCCGACCTGACACTCGCCGTCGCCTTCGCCGCGGGCATCGTGAGCTTCCTCTCACCGTGCGTCCTGCCGCTCGTGCCGGCATATCTGGGCCAGCTCACCGCGGTCGCGGTGGCCGGGCGTGAAAGCCGGACGCCGTCCCGCTGGCTCGCCGTCCGTCACGCCGTCGCCTACGTGGTGGGGTTCGGCCTCGTGTTCACGCTGCTGGGCGTCACGGCGACCTTCGTGGGCGGGCCGATCGCCGAGTACATGCCGATGCTCCGGCGGCTCGGCGGCATCGTGCTCATCGTGATGGGCCTCGGGCTCGCCGGCGTGATCCCGATCCCCTGGCTCCAGCGCACCTGGCGCCCGCTCGATGCCGGCGCGTCCGCGGCGGTGTCGGGCGCGCAGGGGACGCTCGCCCTCGCGCCCGCCGGCGGGGCCGGGGTCGGCGACCGACTCGGCGGGTCGCTCGTGGCCTCCCGCGGGGGGTGGCTCGCCTCGTTCGGGCTCGGAGTGGTCTTCGCGATCGGCTGGACGCCGTGCATCGGCGTCATCCTCGGCGGCGTCCTCACGCTGGCCGCGACGAGCGGCAAGGCGCTCGAAGGCGCCGCGCTCCTGTTCGCGTACACCGCGGGCCTCGGGCTGCCGTTCATCCTCATGGGCGTCGTCTACGACCGGGCGCCATCGATCGTCCGGCCGCTCGTCCGACACGGGAGGGCGGTCTCCTTCGTGGGTGGCATGCTCGTCGCCCTCATCGGCGTGGCGATGCTCTTCGACTGGCTGACGCTCCTGCCGCGCTACTTCCAGTTCAACACCGGCGTGTGACGGCGCCCGACCACGACGCGCGCCGCGAGCGTCGCGGCCTCGTCGGCCCATTCACCGCCCGCCAGCTGGCCGTCGCGGCGGCCGCCGTGCTCGTCGCGGCTGTCGTGCTCGTGGTGGCCACCGCCCCCATCGCCGGCCCCGCGCCGTCGCCAGCGCCGATCGCCCCGCCGGCGACGCAGTACGCCATCGGGCCGGCCGCCGAGGGCCTCGCGCCCGGCGCGCGCCCGCCCGAGCTTTCGCTCGAGCAGCCGGACGGGACGACCGGCCCGGCCCTGGCCCTCGACGGGACGCCGGTCTCGCTCGCCGACCTCCGTGGGAAGGTCGTCTGGGTGGACTTCTGGGCGTCGTGGTGCCCGCCGTGCCGCGCGGAGACGCCCGTCCTCCGCGACCTCCACGCGCGCCACCGGGCTGACGGCCTGGAGCTCGTGGGCATCAGCGTCCAGGAGAGCTCGGCCGACGACGTGCGGCGCTACGTCGAGACGTACGGGATCGGCTACCCGGTCGTCGCGGACTTGACGGGCTCGATCTTCCGGGCGTGGCAGGTCTACGGCCTGCCCACCCAGTTCCTCATCGGCCGCGACGGGACCATCCGCGCCGTCGTGCAGGGGCCGGTGGACGCGGAGACGGCCGATCGCCTGGTCGCGCCGCTGCTCACCGAGGCATGGCCGCCGGCCACGCCTGCCCCCTGACCTCCCCTACAGCGGCGCCCATCGGAACCTGTCGCGGTCCCTCTCGAGCCGTCCGATGGGCACGCGCGCCTCGTGCGAGAGGACGACCGTCCAGCCCTCGTCGGCCGCGCGCGCGAACAGGCGAGCCTTCACGCGGACCGAGTCGAGCGGGAAGTCGTCGAACGCCGTCACCCAGCGCGGATTCGCGGACCACGGGCGCATCGCCAGGTCGCCGAAGAACGCCACGGTCCCGCGCGGCCCGCGCACGACGACCCCCTGGTGGCCGCCCGAATGGCCGCCCGTGGGCACCACGGAGACGCCCGGGAGCAGCTCGCGCTCGCCGTCTGCGGCGCTCTCCATCCCCCACGCCTCCACCAGGCGGAGTTCCGGCTGGTCGTACGCGGCGGTGTTCCGCGGGTTGTCGTCGAGCGCGACCTCCCACTCGGCACGTTGCGCGACGATCGTGGCCCGGGGGAAGGCACGACGCCCCTCGGCATCGAGCAGGCCGCCCGCGTGGTCGAAATGCAGGTGGCTCATCGCCACCACGTCGATCGTGGCCGGGTCGAACCCTGCGGTGCGGAGCGCCGGCAGGATCGGGTCGCCCGCCACGCCGCGCACGCGGCGCATCTTCTCGGGGATCCGTTCGCCGATCCCGGTCTCCACGAGCACGCGGCCGGCCGGCGTCTCGACGAGGAGGCAGTTGAGCGCCTGGAGGAGCCGGCGGTCGCCGTCGAGCTCGTCGCCGACGGCGTCCCGCCACAGCACCCACGGCGCGGGGCCCAGGATGGAGCCCGCGTCGGACCGGAAGCTCCCGGCCACGACCAGGGCGACGGTCACACCCCCGCCGAGATCGATCCGCGCGTCGACGGCATCGTTGATGCCCACGGCCCGGTCGTTCCCCGCTCAGCGACGCGACCCGGGTCCGCGCCGGGTCCGCGTGAAGTCGCGGTGGAACGCGGACTCGGTCGGCTCCGACTGCCCCTGGTACTTGGAGCCGAGCCCGGGCGAGCCGTACGGGCGCTCGACCGGCGACGAGAGCACAAGGAAGCTGATCTGACCGACGCGCATGCCCGGGTAGAGTGCGATCGGCAGGTTGGAGACGTTGGACAGCTCCAGCGTGAGGTTCCCCCGCCAGCCTGGATCCACGTAGCCGGCGGTCGAGTGGATCAGCAGGCCCAGGCGGCCCAGCGAGCTCTTGCCCTCCAGCCGTGCCACGAGGTCGTCGGGCAGCTCCACCCACTCAAGGGTCTGGCCCAGGACGAACTCGCCCGGGTGGAGGATGAAGCCTTCGTCCTCGCCGACGGTGACCATCTCGGTCAGGTCGGGCTGCGCCTGCCGGACGTCGATGTACGGGTACCGGTTGTTCCGGAAGACGCGGAAGCTCCGGTCGAGGTGGAGATCCACCGACGACGGCTGGAGGTCTCCCGGGTCGTACGGCTCGATGACGATCTGGCGCGCCTCGATGCGTGCCCGGATGTCGCGGTCCGCGAGGACGGTCATCGGCGGCTCCCGTCGCGTTCGGCGTAGAGGCTGTCCACTTCGCGCTTGAGCGTCTCCAGGTCGTCGAAGCTCTGGTAGACGCTCGCGTACCGGATGTAGGCGATCTGGTCGAGCGCGCGCAGGCGCTCCATCGCGA
>JAKOQS010000139.1 GCA_029778235.1 Chloroflexota bacterium
CATGCGCAGGCCGCACCGTCGGTCGCGGCGGCCTCGGCACCGCCGCCCACGGGTCCCCAGCCCGTCACGAACGCGTCTCCTGCGCCGTCGCCGGAAGCCACGCCCACTGCCTACGTGTCCGCGAGCGGGGTCGTCGGGAAGTGGGTCGCCCTGGGGCGTTCGCCGGGCGGCGGATCCGTCGACCGGCTCGTCTCGCTGCCGGACGGACGGATCCTCGTGACGGGCTCGTTCTCCGGACCGGAGACCCGCGCCCTCGTCTTCGATCCCGTCGCACGAACGTGGACGCCGAGCTCCGTCCAGATCGGCCCGCGTGACGCCGTCGTCGTCCGCCCCGATGGGAGCGTCTTCGTCGCCGGCGCATCGGATGCGACCGTGTGGCGCCACCTGGGCGCTCTTGACCCCGGCGTCGGTTCGAGCTACCCGGCAGGGAACAGGCTCGCGCCGTCGGCGGCGGCACTCCCGGACGGCCGGATCCTCGTTGCCGGCGGGTGCGTCCCGCGGAAGGCGGCCTCCGGGGCGGGCGGGACCGGCCTGCCCGTGGGCGGAGATGCGGTCCGGGCGGCAGTGATCCGTGACCTCGACCCATGGACGGGCCGCGATGTCGCGACGCCGATCGACGACCTCACGTCGGCTCGGGTCGACGCTCCGGCGGCCACGCTCGCGGACGGGCGCGTGCTCGTCGCCGGCTCGGTCACCGCGTACCCGTTCTGGTACACGGACGCGGTGGGTGATGCCACCTGCGCATCGGACCCGACGGGGAACGCGGAGTGGACGGCCGAGGCGTGGGACCCGGCGACGGGGCGGTTCGCCTCCGCCGGCGCGATCCCGGAGCCCGACCGCGCCGCGGTAGCATCGCTGGGGATCGAGCCTCCCGGTGGTCGGCCCCGGGTAGATGAGGCGGGCCGGCTCGTTCCCCTCCTCGACGGGGGAGCGCTGCTGCTGGACCGGCGCGAGAGCTGGTCGGTCGACGCGGCCGACGATCCGAGCACGCCGTGGGAAGAGGGACCGACCGTGACGGAGGTGACACGATCTCTCAGGTACGACGGGGCGACCGATGCCTGGCGTGAGATCGGGGTGTCGTTCGTGCGCGGGTGGCCGGACGATCTGCGTGGCGGTGAACGGTTCGAAGGGGCGGTCGCGCGCCTCGCTGACGGCCGCGTGCTCGTGGCGGGCGGCGGTCCGCAGTACGGATATGGCGGGACGCGCTGGGCCGACCTGTACGACCCGGTCGCCGGCCGATGGCTCCCGGTCCCGCCGCTGCCGGAGGCACTCAGGCCGGCTGCCGCAGTCGCGATGGCCGACGGCTCTGCGATCGTCATCGGAAGGAACCCGGAGGACGACGAAGAGCTCGTCGCGTTCCGGTTCGTCCCGATATCGCCGCCGGGCACCGCCTCAGGCCCGGGCGCCGCTGGGGCGCCCGGGCTCGCGACCGGCGCATGCCCGAAGACCGTGACGCCGTCGTCGCTCGCCTCGATGAAGTCCGACCTGCGCGTCGGATGCTTCGGTGGCCGAGACTTGACCTTCGACGCCGACCTGGTGATCGCCTCGGGAACGATCGTCGACGTCGTCCCGTTCGACACCCCGGGTGTCTTCCGGCAGGTGCGGTGGTCGACCCCCGAGGGGGATCCCGAGACGACGTGGCCCGTCGCGCTCGTCGACCCGGGTGCACAGGTCGGGACGCGGACGACCTGGCTCCCCCTGGTGGTCAGCGACGGGGATGTCGTGCCGTCGGAGCTCGACCAGGCGTCGCGGACGAGGGCCCGCGTCACAGGCCATCTCGATGACGTGGCGGCTGCCGCCTGCCTCAGACCTCGGGCGGGCTGGCCGGAGCTGACCGACGAACAGGCGGTCCTCGTCTGCCGCTCGACTCTCGTCGTCACCCGGATCGAGCTGCTCGACTGATCGACACGAGGCGCAGCACCGGGATCCTGCGCGCGGATCCAGCCGTCCATCCGGCTCTCCCGGGCCGCCAGCACGGCAGACCCCGGAATGACTCCGCCACCGCCTCCGGAGCGACACCCGGCACTGGTCGCGGCCGCGACCGCGCGCGAGGCTGACCGAGGCGCGCGCGAAGGCGACAGGGGCCGCCGCGCGCCCGGGGGTCACCGATGTCCGACCAGCGCGAACCGGTCGCGAACGGCGAGGACGGGCCGTCGCGACCCGGGGGACCCGCGTCCGCGCCGACGGGTGGCCCACGGCCGCCGCGCCGGCGCCCGTCCCCCGCCATCGTCCGCGCAGGCGTCCTCGCCGTCGCGGCGATCCTGGTCGCCTCTCTCGTCGTCTGGATCCCGCTCGCGACCACGCCCAGCGCGTCCCCGGCCCCTGCGCCACCGGCGGGCGCGACGCCCGCGGCACCGTCGCCGGCGGCCGGTGTGCCGAGCATGAGCCCGGGCGCGGGCGCTTCGGCCGCATCGCCTGCCGCCCCGGGTGCGAGCCCGAGCCCGAGTGCTCCCGCTCCCTCCCCGTCGGCGCCGCCCGTCGCCTGGGGCGACCTGACGCTCCCGCCGCTCATCCAGGTCGCCGAGCTCACGGCCGACGACTCCGACGCGATCGGGCCGCGCGCCGACACGACCTTCACTCTCCGAAGCCTGGATGGCACGCCTGCGGTGACGCTCGCGAAGGGCCTGACGGTCGAGCCGGCCGTCGACCTGGCGATCCGGCCGGGTCCGGATCGTGCGCGAGCGATCGTCCGCCCGCGTGAGTCGCTGGCACCCGGCGGGACGTACCGCTTCACGCTGGCCGCGCAGGACGGCACCATCGCGGGCGGATGGGCCTTCGTCGTCGCAGCCCCGCCGAGGGTCGTGGGCACGCTGCCGGCCGACCGCACATCCGAAGTCCCGATCGACACGGGCATCGAGCTGACCTTCGATCGCGATGACGTCGCGGACCCGACTCGATGGTTCTCCATCACGCCCCGCGTGAAGGGGCGGTTCGAGCGCCACGAGCGCACCTGGGTCTTCGTGCCCGACGGGCTGGCGCCATCCACGGTCTACACCGTCACGCTCCGCGCCGGCCTGCCGCTGGAGGGGTCGGACCTCGCTCTCGAGGATCCCGTGACGGTCCGCTTCGAGACGGCAGGTCCCGAGAAGCCTCGCCCGCTGTC
>JAKOQS010000140.1 GCA_029778235.1 Chloroflexota bacterium
CCGCGTCGTCTCCTAGCCGCCACCGGCCGAACGACTCGCCGACGTCCGCGTTGAGGTCGATTCTCATGCCCCGAGCCTACGGAATCGGACGGTGGTGCGGCGGGTTCGCGTAGAGCAGGTGCTCGGCGTGCTGCAGGACGTTGGTAACCAGTGCGGCGACGTGCTCGTCGGGCTGGCTGTAGCGCACGCTCGTGCCCTCGCGGCGCGCGACCACCAGGCCCGCGGCGCGAAGCTTCGCCAGATGCTGCGAGACGGCGGGCACGGGGCGGTCCAGCTCCGCCGCCAGGTCCCCGACCCTCAGCTCCGCGCCCCGCAGGAGCACGAGGATCCTCAGCCGCGTGGGATCGGCGAGGAGCCGCAGCACCTCCACCGCCCGGGCCACCTCGCCGGCCGCGGCCCGCGGTTGCCGACCATCCATGGGGGCAATCATCGCACCGTCGACGCCCGTCGGGGCCACACCCGGGCGGCCACCAGGGTCGACGCCGCCCCCACGGCGGCCAGGACCCACGCCGCCGCGTCGACGCCCAGCCCGACGAGCATGACCGGCCGCTCCGGCACGGACCGCAGCAGCCGCGGCAGGGCGAGCGCCACCAGCATCGAGCCCGCGCCGTTGGCCGCGAGCAGCAGCGCCACGGCCGTGTCGCCCGCCCCGAACGCGGTCCGCGCGATGACGACCGTCTGCACCACCACGAACGCCCCCGCCGCGGCCACCGCCGCGTTGATCGCCAGCACCGGCCTCAGCGCCGGCGTCGCGACGAACCCCGCGATCCCTCCGCCCAGGCGCGGGCGCCGGCCCCGATCGGGCGACCCGGCGGCGCGCCCCACCCACGGGATGGCCGTGCCGGCGACCAGCGCGGCCGACGCCACGAACCCGGCCCCGGTGCCGAAGAACAGCGCCGAGGCCGGGACCAGAAGCAGCAGCGCCGCCGCGAGCATCGGCGAGAGCACCGACTCGAGGTCGTAGGCCAGCCGCGACAGCGAGAGCGCTGCGGTGAACTCCTCCTCGCCGGGAAGGATGTCGGGGATCACCGACTGGAAGGTCGGGGTGAACGTCGCGGAGGCCGCCTGCAGGAGGAACACGAGGGCGTAGACCTGCCAGACCTCGGTCACGAACGGCAGGACCATCGCCGCGGCGGCCCGCATCAGGTCCGCGCCGACGAGCACGGCCCGGCGCGGGAACCGGGCGACCGCGGCCGTCGCCACCGGGGCGACGAACACGTACGCCAGCATCTTGACGGCCAGCGCCGTGCCCAGCACCCCCGCCGCCGCCGACGGCGCGAGCCGGTACGCCAGCAGGGACAACGCCACCGTCGCCAAGCCCGTCCCGGCCAGCGCCACCACCTGGGCGAGGAAGAGCCGGCGAAACACCGTATGCCGCAGGACCGAGACCATGGCGGCAGCATGCACCTTGTTTGCGTCTTTGCGCAATTATGCAAGGGGTGGCGGTGTCGCCGGGCCGGCTAGGAACGCGCGGGCCCCGGGGGACCAGGAGGCGCCGCGCCTCAGGTTCCGGGCAGCACGGAGACCCGCCAGCCGACACTGTGGCCGCCGTCGTACGGGAGGACGCCGTGGAACTGGCCGACCGAGGCGTCGAAGACCAGCGGTAGGAAGTGCCGGTCGCCGTCCCACATCGGCAGGTCCATCATGGTGGCGACGTCGTGCCAGGCGAGCGTGCCCTCGTCGTTGGCCTCGGGGATCTCGCCGTCGAACGCCGTCACCAGGAACACGAAGCCGAACACGTCGCGCCCGTTGAACCCCGGCCAGGAGACGGTGCCCCGCAACTCCAGGGCCGCCGCCTCGATGCCCGCCTCCTCGCGCAGCTCCCGGCGCATCGCCGCGACGATGTCCTCGCCGGGCTCGACCTTCCCGCCCAGCCCGTTGTACTTGCCCAGCTGCTCGTCGGACTCGCGCGCGACCCGGTGCACGAGCAGCACCCGCGAGCGGTCCGGGGTCGTGACGTAGGCCAGCGTGGTCAGCTCCGGGTGGATCGGCATGGCAAGACCCTACGACACCGCTCGGCTACTCCGGCGCCGCGGAGTTTCCGCGCACAACCGCCCCTCCCGTGCGCCACAGGTCACAGGGAGGCCTGTTCTGCGCAGAAACTCCGCGGGTGGCCAGCAGCCCCCGCACTGATAGAGTGCGCGACAAGCCCGCGGGAGGGGAATCTGGTGCGAGACCAGAGCTGACCCGCAACCGTGATGCCCCTCGTGGGCTCAGCCGGAACGCCGAGCGCGGGCTCGACTGATTCAAGCCCGTCGTGGTCAGCGGGCGTGTCGCGAGGAAAAGGCACATCCGCGGACCCGGACCGAGAGGTACCCATGCTCCGCCGTCTCCTGATCCCCCTCCTGGGCGCGCTCGCGCTCACCCTCACCACCCTCGTCGCCCCGCTGGCCGCGCACGCCGAGGACGACAACGCCGTCGGCACCTGCCTGGCCGCCGAGAAGGTCTGGCTGCTCGTCGTCACCGACACCGACGAGGTGCTCGCCAACGAGTGCGTCGACACCCCCGCCACCGGCACCGACGCCCTCGTCGCCGCCGGCCTCGAGCTCGGCCGCGACGGCTCGAACTTCATCTGCTCCATCGGCGGCCACCCCTCGCCGTGCCCGGCCACGTTCAACGGCCAGTTCTGGAACTACTACCAGGGCGCCCCGGGCGCCGAGTACGCGTTCTCCCAGGTCGGCGCCGACGAGAGCAAGCCGCAGCCCGGAACCATCGAGGCCTGGTGCTACAACAAGGCCGAGGAGGAGACCTGCACCCCGCCGTACCTGAAGATCGTCAAGGGCGGCGCCGAGGTCGCCCCGCCCGCGGGCGCCACCGCGCAGGACCTTCCCGTGACGGGCGACACGACCGCCCCGACCGCGCCCGCCGAAAAGCCGGCCGACGGCGGCAACCCCACCCAGGTGGTGGCCATCGTCATCGGCGTGGTGGTGCTCGCGGCAGCCGCCGTCGCGATCCTCGTCGGCAGGAGGCGGAGGGCCGGCAACGGCGACGGCGCGGTCGGCGGCCGCTGACCGCTCCCCGGAAGATCGCATGCCCCGGCTGATGCCGAGGGTCGCCGTCCGCGACGGCGCGCCCGAACCGACGACCCCCGCGGCCCACGCGCCGCGGGGGTTGCGGTTCGTGCACCCCTGGGCATGGTGGGCGTGGGCGCTCAGCGCCAGCGCCGCGGTGAGCCTCACCGCCAACCCCCTCGTCATCGGCCTGATCGCCGCCGCGATGGTCGCCGTCGTGCTGCGCCGACGCCCCGACACGCCCTGGGCTCGCTCGCTCAAGGTCTACCTCTTCCTCGCCCTCTTCATCGTCGTCATGCGCATGTTCTTCCAGATCACGATCGGCGGCACGCGCACCGGAGAGGTGCTCTTCACGCTCCCCTCGGTCCAGCTCCCCGCGTGGGCCGCGGGCATCCGGCTGGGCGGACCCGTCACCGTCGACGGGTTCATGTTCGCCCTCTTCGACGCCATCCGGCTCGCGGCGATGCTGCTCTGCGTCGGCGCCGCCAACTCGCTCGCCAACCCGCGCACGGCGCTGAAGTCCGTCCCGGCGGGGCTCCGCGACATCTCGACCGCCGTGGTGATCGCCCTCTCCCTCATCCCGCAGCTGATCGCCTCGCTGCACCGCGTCCGGCGCGGGCAGCGGCTCCGGGGCGGGCGGCGGCGCGGGCTCGCGGCCGTCCCGGCGACGCTCATCCCCGTGATCGAGGACAGCGTCGAGTCGTCGCTCCAGCTGGCGACGTCGATGGAGGCCCGCGGCTACGGGCGGACCCGCGTCCCCGGCGACCGCAGGCACGGCACGTGGCCGCTGCTGGGCGCGCTGCTCGCCGTCACCCTCGGCATCTACGTGCTGCTCGGCGTGCCCGCCCGGATGAACGGCATGCTGGGGCTCCGCGGGCCCGCGGTGCTGGCCGTCGCCCTGATCGGCATCGGGATCGCGCTCACCGTGTGGGGCATGCGCTCCTCCGGCCGCCAGCTCGGCGTCACGCGGTACCGGCCCGCGCCCTGGGGAGCGCCCGAGTACGTCGTGCTGGCCTGTGGGCTCGCGGGCCTCGCCGTCGTCGGCTTCCTGGCCTCGGAGTTCGGCTCGCCGCAGCTCCTGAATCCCCCGGTCACGCCGTTCCGGCCGCCGGTCCTCCCCCCGCTCGCCCTGCTCAGCGCCGCGTTCTTCCTGGCCCCGGGCTTCGCGACCCCGCCCTCCAGGACGGACGCATGATCGAGTTCGACAACGTCACCATCACCCAGCCCGACGCCGCCCGGCCGGTGCTCGCCGGGGTCACGGGGGTCATCCGCGAGTCCGACCTGTGCGTCGTCGTCGGGCGCACCGGCTCCGGCAAGTCGACCCTGCTGGGCGCGATCAACGCGCTCATCCCCACCACCACGGGCGCGACGATGTCCGGCCGCATCCGCGTCGCGGGGCGCG
>JAKOQS010000141.1 GCA_029778235.1 Chloroflexota bacterium
AACCCCTTCGGCAACGGCCAGGACCCGTTCAACCAGAACGGCAACGGCCAGAACAACGGCAACGGCCAGGGCCAGGACCCGTTCAACCAGAACGGCAACGGCCAGAACAACGGCAACGGCCAGGGCCAGGACCCGTTCAACCAGAACGGCAACGGCCAGAACAACGGCAACGGCCAGGGTACGACCGGCGGCCAGTCGATCTACGGCCTGCCGGCCGGCCAGATGCCCACGAGCGTGGGGTCCGGCTTCATCTTCGACGCGAACGGCTGGATCCTGACCAACAACCACGTCGTCGACGGCGCGACGAACCTCACCGTCCAGCTCTCCGACGGCCGCAGCTTCCCCGCCAAGGTGTACGGCACGGACAACCTCACCGACCTCGCCATCGTGAAGATCGACGCCACGGGCCTCCCGACGGCCCCGCTTGGCGATTCCTCGACCCTGCGCGTCGGCCAGCTGGCCATCGCCGTCGGCGACCCGCTCGGCGAGTACCCAGGGACCGTGACCACCGGCGTCGTCTCGGGCCTCGGCCGGTCCATCAGCGACGCGAGCATCAACCTCGACAACCTCATCCAGACGGACGCCGCGATCAACCCCGGCAACAGCGGCGGCCCGCTCGTGGACGAGACGGGCGCGGTGATCGGCGTGGACACGGCGATCGCCGGCTCTGCCCAGGGGATCGGCTTCGCCATCCCGGTCAACCTGGCGAAGCCGCTCATGCAGCAGGCGCTCGCCGGCCAGCAACTCAGCCGGCCGTGGCTCGGCGTCCGTTACCAGCCGCTCGACGCCGGCATCGCGACCCGCAACAACCTGTCCGTCACCTCCGGCGCGTGGATCACGTCGGGCGGCAACGGCTCGGCGGTGGAGTCCGGCAGCCCTGCCGACAAGGCGGGCCTGAAGGAGGGCGACATCATCACGGCGGTGAGCGGGACGAAGATCGACACGAACCATCCGCTCATCGAGCTCATCGCCTCGCACGCGCCCGGCGAGACGATCACCCTCTCGGTCCGCCGCGGCGACAAGGACGCGGACATCCAGGTCACGCTGACCACCCGCACCTTCAACACGAACGGCTGACGACCGGCGCGGACCGTCCGCGCACACCGCCACCGAAGCGACCGGCCCCGGGCGATCCGCCCGGGGCCGGTCGATCTCCGTCGGGGCTCCTCAGCGTCCTCCGGCCTCCGCCTGATCCGCTCCACCCTCGGCCTCGGCGGCGGCGTGGCGGCGGCGCGAGTACGTGGCGAGGATCGACGCCGCCTCGGCCACGTCGTCCGTCACGTGGAAGAGGTCGAGGTCGTCGGGCGCGATCGCACCCGACGTGACGAGCGTGGACCGGCACCAGTCGAGCAGCCCGTCCCAGTAGTCGTGGCCCAGGAGCACGATCGGGAAGTGCTCGATCCGGCGGGTCTGGACGAGCGTGAGGGACTCGAACAGCTCGTCGAGCGTCCCGAAGCCCCCCGGGAAGATCGCGAAGCCGTCCGCGTACTTCACGAACATCGTCTTGCGGACGAAGAAGTAGCGGAACTCGATCGAGAGGCCCAGGTAGGCGTTCGGCGACTGCTCGTGCGGCAGCTCGATGTTCAGGCCGACCGACAGACCGCCCGCCTCCTGGCACCCGCGGTTGGCCGCCTCCATGACGCCCGGGCCGCCCCCCGTGATCACGGCGAGCCCCTCGCGCGCGAGGAGGCGCCCCAGCTCCCGCGCCTTCGCGTACGCGTCCGTCTCCTCGCCGAAGCGCGCCGACCCGAAGACCGTGATCGCCGGGCCCACGACCGCGAGGTCGTCGATCCCGTCCACGAACTCGCCGAGGATGCGCAGGACCCGCCACGGGTCGCTGTCGAGGAAGGCCGGCCGCGGCGGCCGGCGGAGGAGGCGCTCGTCCGCGGTGACCCCGCCCTCGTGGAGGCGCGCGAGCTCCACGCCGCGCCCGCGCAGGACCACGCGCCCGGAGCGCCGGTGCTCGGAGATCGGCTCGCCGCTGTCGGTCATCGCGTCATCCCCCGTCGTGCTCATCGGTCCGTCCCGCCGCCGCTCTCGCCCCCGGCGACCCACGTCCGCCACGTCGCCTCGGCGGGGCCGGCCGTGACGGCGTTCCCGTCCCGGCACAGCGGGAGCCGGAGCAGCCGCTGGTCCGCGAGCAGTCGCCCGGCGAGCTCCGTGTCGTCCATCCGCAGGTAGCCGAGGCCGGCATCGCGCCATGCCCTCCCGTCCACGTCGGCGCACGCGGACGCGCCGAGCCGATCGACGAAGCGCCGGAGCTCGCCCGGGGCGATCGGGCGGGCGCGGAGGTTCACGTAGCTCACCGCGACCCGCCGCTCCTTGAAGAACCGCAGGGCGGACCGGGTGGCCTGCGAGTCGTCGCGGCCGAAGACCTGGACCGGGGCGCGTGCGCCGGGACTGGGCATGGCGACAGCGTACGCCGGGAGCCGGAGCGGTACCATCCGGCCGGCAAGCGTCCGCGCGACCCGCCGCTCTCGGAGGCGCCTCGATGTCCACCTGGTTCACCGTCACGCTCGACGACCGCCCCGGCTCGCTGGCCCGCGTCGCGACCGCTCTCGGCGAGCGCGGCGTGAACATCACCGGCATCGTCGGGGTCGCCGAGGACACGGACGGCGCCCTCATGCTCACGACGAGCGACCCGGACCGGACACGGGAGGCGTTCGGGGCCCTGGGCCTCGCCTTCGAGGAGCACGATCAGGACGACGGGACGCGGATCGCCGGGATGGCGGCCGGGCTGGCCGACCGATGACGGCGCGACGCCGCGCCGAGCGCTCGTCGGCGCCCACCGTCGCGATCCGCGTCGAGCACGCCGACAGGCCGGACCTCGTTCCGGCGATCGCGGCGCGCGTCGCCGACGCCGGCGGCACGGTCCGGACGCTGACGACGGTCCGCCGCATCCCCGAGGGCGAGGGCCCCGGGCACGTCGAGAGCGAGCTCGAGGTCGAATCGATCGGGCTGGAGGACCTGCTCGTCGCCATCGGCGCGGTGCAGGGCGTGCTCGGCGTCCGGGCCACCCGCTCGCTCGACCGCGTCTTCGGCAAGCGCGTGATCGTCGTGGGCGGGGGCGCCCAGATCGCGCAGGTCGCCCTCGGGGCGGTCAGCGAGGCGGACCGCCACAACCTGCGTGGCGAGCTGATCAGCGTGGACACGATCCCGCTCGTCTCCGAGGAGAAGATCGCGGCGGCCGTCCGCGCCGTCGCCGACCTCCCGCGCGCCCGCCTGCTCGTGCTGGCCGGGTCCATCATGGGCGGGGACATCAGCCGGGCCGCCGACGAGCTTCGCGCCCAGGGGATCCCGGTCATCGCCCTCAACATGGTGGGGTCGATCACCGAGCACGCCGACCTGGTCGTGTCCGACCCGGTGCAGGCCGGGACGATGGCCGTCATGGCGGTCGCCGACACGGCGACGTTCGACTTGGAGCGCCAGCGCGGCCGCCGGTACTGACCGCCGGCCGGGACGACGATCGCGGCGGGCGGGACCCCGCCCGCGAGACCGCGAGGGAGACGCGATGCGCATCGCGACGTGGAACGTGAACTCGCTCAAGGCACGTCTCGAGAAGGTGGAGTGGTGGCTGGAGCGCGCGGCCCCGGACATCCTCCTCCTCCAGGAGACGAAGCTCGCCGACGACGCGGCGCCGGTCATGGCGTTCCAGATGGCCGGCTACACGCTCGTGCACCACGGCGAGGGGCGGTGGAACGGCGTCGCGATCGCGAGCCGCGTCGGCGCCGACGCCGTGGTGACGAACTTCGGCGACGGGCCGGTGCGATCGTCGGCTGCCGGGGCGGACGTGCCGTCCGAGGAGGAGGACTTCGACCCGTTCGACGAGGCGCGGATGGTCTCCGCCGTCTGCGGCGGGATCCGCGTGGTCTCCCTCTACGCCCCCAACGGCCGCGCGCTCGACACGCCGTTCTACGCGGGCAAGCTCGCGTGGTTCGCGCGGCTGCGCCGCTGGCTGGACGAGACGCAGGACCCGGCTGCGCCGATCGTGCTGGGCGGCGACCTGAACGTGGCGCCCGCGCCGGAGGACGTCTGGGACGAGGCGAAGGCGCACGGGTCCACGCACGTGAGCGGGCCGGAGCGCGACGCCTTCCGGGCACTGCTGGCGTGGGGGCTCGCCGACGTCTACCGGGACCGCCACGACGAGCCCGGGCGGTTCACCTGGTGGGACTACCGCGCCGGGAACTTCCAGCGCAACGAGGGGATGCGGATCGACCACCTGCTCGCGTCGGCGCCGGTCTCCGCGCGCGTCGTGGGCGTGGAGATCGACCGCGAGGCGCGGAAGGGGAAGCCGGTCCCGTCCGACCACGCGCCGCTGGTGCTGGACCTCGACGAGCCGGGCAGGGCCTTCGACCCCGGATGGGCCGGGGCGGACGAGCGCTTCGCGGCCCGGCGCGCGGCGAAGGAGACGTGACGATGGCCGACCCGGCGTTCGTTCCCGGGATCCGGGACCTGCTCGCGGCGGGCGGCGCGGTCGGGACGTGGGTCTCGGCCGCGGACCCGGCCTGCGCGGAGGTGCTCGCGGGCGGGGGCCTCGACTTCCTCGCGATCGACGGCGAGCACGGGGTGGTGGACGCCGGGTCGCTGGGACCGATCCTGGCGGCCGTCCGGCCACACGGCCTGCCGACGCTGTTCCGCGTCGCGGAGAACGAGCAGGCGCGGATCCAGCACGCCCTCGACACAGGCGCGGGCGGCGTGATCGTGCCGCGCGTGCGCTCGGCCGCCGACGCGGCGCGGGCGGCGGCCGCCACGCGCTACCCGCCCGCGGGCACGCGCGGGATCGCGCCGCGGCGCGCGTCGGGGTACGGCCGCGACGCCCGCTACCTCGGCCGGGCCAACGGCCTTATCGCGTGCGTGGTGCAGGTCGAGACGCGCGAGGCGCTCGACGATCTCGACGCCATCCTCGCCACACCCCACGTGGACGCGCTCCTTGTCGGTCCCAACGACCTCGCCGCCGCGATCGGCCACACCGGCGACATCGACCACCCGGAGAACCTGGCGGCGATCGCGCGGGTCCGCGACGCCGCCATCGCCGCGGGGATCCCCGTCGGGCTGCATGTGCGGACGGGCTCCGAGGCGCGGGAGCGGCTGGCGGAGGGGTTCGCGTTCGTCACCGTGTCAGCGGACTATGGGCTGCTCGCCGGCGCGGTCGACGCGATGGTGAGAGAGGCCCGCGGCGGCTGATCGCCCACCCCGGCGGACCCGGCCGCGGCACCCCGCCGCCGCCTCGCCCCCGGCTCGGACGCGGCGCCCCGGCCGCCGCCTCGGTCAGTCGAGGTCCACGGCCTCGCGCCATGCCGGGACGTAGGGGTTCAGGCCGAGCGCGCGCACCCCGGGCAGGAACGCCTCCTGGGCATCGGGGTCGCCGTGGACCACGAAGACGCGCCGTGGGACGCCGGGGTCGCCCGGGCGCCGCCTGGCACCCTCGGGCGTGCTCGGCCCCGTGAACGCCGCGAGCCACTCGAGCAACTCCGACTCGTCGGCGTGCGCCGAGAAGCCGCTGATCGACCGGATCCGACACCGGACCTCGCGGATCGCGCCGTCGATCCGGACCGTCTTCGCGCCGGCCTGGAGATGCGCGCCGAGCGTGCCTTCGCCCTGGTACCCCACGAACAGCAAGGTCGCGGCCGGGTCGTCGATCAGCTCGCGCAGGTGCCCCACGACGCGGCCGCCCGTGAGCATCCCGTTGGAGGCGACGACCATGAATGGCCGCCGTGCGCGGGCCAGCGCTCGGGACTGCTCGGCCGAGTTGACGACCACGGCATTCGGGTAGTCGAGCGGCGTCTCTCCCTCGGCGAGCAGGCGCGCGGTCTCCTCGTCGTAGCAGTCGGGATGCCGGCGGTAGATCTCGGTCGCCTTCGTCGCCATCGGCGAGTCGAGGTAGAGGCGGATCTGCGGGATCCGGCCCGCGGACACGAGCCGGTCCAACTCCCAGACGACCTCCTGGGTGCGTCCGATCGCGAACGAGGGGACGAGCAGCACGCCCCCCGCCTGATCCACCAGCCGCACGGTCTCCGCGAGGATCCGGGCAGCCTCGTCCCCGGGCTCGTGCTCGCGCCCGCCGTAGGTGGACTCGACCACGACGTAGTCGGCCTCCGTCAGCACCGAGGGGTCGCGGAGGATCGGGGTCCCCCGCCGCCCGAGGTCGCCGGAGAAGACGAGCGTCCGCTCCGGGCCTCCGGGCTCGTCGGCCACCCGGAGGCGGATGATCGCCGAGCCGAGGATGTGGCCTGCGTCGAGGTAGGTCGCGTGGACTCCGGGCGCGACCTCCCGTTCCTCGCCGTATGCGAGCGGCCGGAAGAGGCCCAGCGAGAGTCGCGCATCGCCCTCCGTGTAGAGCGGCTCGTCGAGGTCCACCGCGATCGCGGCGGGCTGCCGGCGGAGATCGTCCTCGGCGTCGCGGGCGTCGGCTGCGCGCGCGCCGGTCCGCGCCCCTCCCGCGCCCGGGCGCGCTCCGGGCACCTCCGCGACGATCGAGGTGGGCACGTGCTCGCCGTCCTCGTCCGGGTGCGGCTCGGCGTCGTGCCCGACCCAGATGTCCTCGCCGGCCTCCGCGAGGTCGATCGCCGCTTCGAGGCGCTCCGTGTCACGCGCGTCCTCGGCGGCCGCCTTGTCCGGGTGTCGCCGCTCCCAGCGGTCCTCACGCTTGGCGAACTCCTCCTGCAGCTTCCCGGAGTCCAGCAGCACGAGCCCGGCGAGCTCGATCGTCGCGGGTGTCGCGAGGATCGGGCCGGCGAACCCGTCGCGGACGAGCGCCGGGATCAGGCCGCAGTGGTCCAGGTGCGCGTGCGTGAGAAGCAGCACGTCCACCGAACCCGGCTCGAACGGGAAGGGCACGTGGTTGCGGACGGACTCGTTGGGGCTCCCCTGGAACATGCCGCAGTCGATCAGCACGCGGGCGCGCGACGTCTCCAGGAGATACTGCGACCCGGTGACGGTCCGGGCGCCGCCGAGGAAGTGCAGGTGCATGCCACGATGGTGGCACGGCGCGCAGCGTTCCGGGTGCCGGGGGAGGCGCGCCGGCCGGGCCGGGGGAGGCGCCCGAACCGTCCGAGCCGCCACCGCGGCACCAGGGCGCCCGGCTGTGTCACCATCCCGCCGTGCCGCCGACGCTTCCTCCCGCCCTGGTCGACCGATGGTCGCCGCGGAAGGCCGCCCCGCGCCTCCCGGGCCTGCTCGCGGGCCTCGTCATCTTCGGCATCGGGATCGCCCTGATGGCGGCAGCCGGCCTCGGGCTGGGCCCGTGGGAGGTGCTTCACCAGGGCATCTCGCGCTACACGGGCATCCCGCTCGGCACCGTCAGCATCCTTCTCGGCTTCCCGATCCTCCTGCTGTGGATCCCGCTCGGCGAGTACCCGGGGATCGGGACGGTCCTCAACGTCCTCGTCATCGGGTCGGCGACGAACGTGGCGCTGCCGCTGCTCCCCGTCCCCACCGAGCTCGTGCCACAGCTCGCGATGATGCTGGCCGGGGTCGTCGTGATCGGGATCGGCTCGGGCCTCTATCTCGGCGCGCACCTGGGCCCGGGACCCCGCGACGGGCTGATGACCGGGATGCACGGTCGCTTCGGCTGGTCCGTGCGGCGGGCGCGGACGGCGGTGGAGGTCACCGTGCTGATCGCGGGCGTCCTCCTGGGCGGGACCGTCGGCATCGGCACCGTCGTGTTCGCGTTCGGGATCGGCCCCGTCGTGCAGACGGCCCTGCGCGTCCTGGACCGCGAGACCCCGGCGGACATCGCGCGACGCGACCCGGACCTCGCGGAGGAGCTCGCCGGACCGGGCACGGTCGGCGAATAGCGGGCGGCCGGACCGGCTCCGGCCGAGGATGCTCCGGACGCCGGGTCCGGCCGAGGTGCCAGGCCATGGGCGCGCGGATCGCGCCCATGCGCGGGCGTCAGCCGCGGTCGCGAAGGAGACGCTGGTGCGCGGTGGCCCGTGCGCCGCCGAGGCCTTCGCCGTCGGGGCTGGCCCAGCCGAAGGCGATGCCGACGCCCGGGGCGTTGGTCGCGAGCCAGCTCTCGCAGGTCGCGCGCACACGCTCGACGAAGTTGACGGCCCGGATCTCGTCGGTCTCGGTGAGCAGGACCGCGTACAGCCCGGGGCCGATCACGGCGGCGCGATCGCTGTTCCGCACGTTGGCGCGCAGGGTGGTCCCGATCATCGCGGCGGCGCGCGCGGCGACGCCGCGGCCGTGGACGGCGACGACAGCGTCGAGCCCGTCGAGCTCCACGAGGACGATCGTCGTGGGGCGTCGGTAGCGCCGCTCTCGGGGATCCTCTTCGGCGATCCACAGCTCCCAGGCGACCGCGGACCCGAGGCCCGTCGTCGCGTCTGTGAGCAGGCGGGAGAGCGCCTCGCGGTCCACGGCCGGTGCGGGGTCGGAGGCCGCGACCGCATCGAGCAGCGGACGCACCACGCCCGGATCGGCGTCGGGCCAGGCGACGGACGGGTCGGGCCGGTCGACCAACGCCCCGTCGGCGGTGTCGGCCGGGCCGTCACCCGACGCGACGACCAGGTCCGGCCACGCGACGGGCGCCGGCACCGAGGCCCAGCCGTCGGGCTCGGCGGCGGACTCGTCGCTGCCGTCGGAGAGGAACTGCTCGTCGGCCGGCGTGAACAGGGCGGACGGACCGTCGGACGGATCGGTGGCCTCGTCGTCGGACGGGTCGGCGTCGGACGGTGGAACGAGCTCGGCGATCCGGCGGGCGATGGCCGGGTCGGCCAGCTGCGTGTCCGTGCCGCCGGGGGGCACGTAGCCGCCCGATTCCCAGGCGACCGAGCTGCGCCGCCGGAACAGGCCGAAGGCCATGATGCCGAGCGTCAGGGCGCTCGTGGTGGCCACGACCGTGACGGTCACGTTCGTCAGCTCAGCAGGTCCCACGTTCCCTTCTCCCGAGCGCCGGACCGGACCCCGGTCGGGATCCGTCGAGGTGAGTCTCCTCCCGCTGGTGACGTACTGGCACCAGACGACGGTACCGATCGGCATGGGAGAAGGGTCCCGGGTACGTCCACCCGTCGGGATGGGCCCCCGGGCGCTGGCGGCCCGAGGCCGACCGTGCGCACGCATGCCGGCGCGCGAGCGCCGACGGTCCGACGCTACCCGACCGGCACGAGGACGAGTGCGTCCACCGCGATCGCGAGGAAGAGCAGCGTGAGGTAGGTGATCGAGTACTTGTAGAGGCCGATCGCGCCGACGCCCGTCCCGTCGCGCCACAGCCGGACCGCCTGCCAGAGGAACACCGCGCCGAGGACGACCGCGGCGACGAGGTAGATCGCCCCCATCCGGGCGACGGCCCAGAGGATGAGGGAGACCGCGACCAGGAGGATCGTGTAGAGGAGGATCTGCCGCCCGGTCTCCGCGACGCCGGAGACCACGGGCAGCATGGGGATCCGCGCGCTGGCGTAGTCCCGGCTGATGCGCAGCGCGAGTGCCCAGAAGTGCGGCGGCGTCCAGTAGAAGACGACCGCGAAGAGGAGCAGCGCGGGGATCTCGACGCGACCGGTGACCGCCGCCCACCCGATGACCGGCGGAAGGGCACCCGCGGCCCCGCCGATGACGATGTTCTGGGGGGTGGTGCGCTTGAGCATGAGCGTGTACACGACGACGTAGAAGGCGATCGCGAGCAGCGCGAGGAAAGCGGAGAGCAGGTTCACGAAGTAGCCGAGGATCGCGAAGGAGATGGCGCCGAGCACGATCCCGAAGATCACGGCGTTCGCCGGCTCCACCTGGTGCGCGGGGAGCGGTCGGCGGCGCGTCCGGGTCATGACGACGTCGATGTCCCGGTCGATGTAGCAGTTGATCGCGTTGGCACTGCCGGCGGCGAGCGAGCCGCCGATGAGCGTCCAGGCGACGAGGGCGATCGGCGGGAACCCCTTGGCGGCCAGCACCATGGCCGGGACCGTGGTGATGAGCAGCAGCTCGATGATCCGCGGCTTGGTGAGCGCGACGTAGGCGAGCACGACCTGGCGCCAGCTCCGCGTCCCCGCCACCGCCCCGGCCGGGCCGCCCACGGCGTCGGCGCCGCGATCGTCGGAGTTCCCGGGGCCGGGCTCCGCCGCGTCGCCAGCGTCCGGCATCTCCACGTGCCCGACGGGTCCGGCGACGGCGACGGCATGCGCCGCCTCGGCGAGGGCGGCGGCCGGATCGGTGACGGGAGCGGCCGGCTGAGGCGCCGCTGGCGACGGTTCAGAGGGTGCCGCGTCAGCGCCTCCGGGCGACGAGGGGTCCGTGGCGGGAGCGCCTCCTGACCGCAGGGGCTCGCCCACATCCCGCGCCGCCGGATCCGTGTCGCCCGCCGCGGCGGCGACCGACATGGCGCTGCGCGCCGCGTAGTGGGCATGCACCGCCGCCGCGAGCGCGAGCGCCCACACGGATGCGCCGAACGCCACGTGGAGGATCTGGCTCCACGCCGACTTCTGGCTGAAGATCTGGAGCGCCCCGACGATCGACTGGAACAGGAAGAGCGCCGCGGCCCAGACCGCCAGGCGGATGACCACCGGGTAGGCCCGCTGCGTCCGCCACGCCACGATCGCGGTCGCGACGACGACGAGGCCGACGACCGCGGCGACGTATCGGTGGAGCACCTGCGAGCTCGTGACGTCGGTGATCGGCGGGAACAGGGTCCCGCCCATCAGGGGCCAGTCCGGGAAGACCAGGGTCCCGTTCCTCGCGGTGACGTGCGAACCGAACAGCAACAGCGCGTAGACGGAACCCGCGCTGAACGCGGCCAGCAGCGCGAACCGCTGGCTGGCCCCGCGGCCGCCGAACCGCGCCGCGTACAGGGAGCGGACGAACACGAAGACCAGCAGCCCCAACAGGAGCATCGCCGCGGCGAGGTGCGCCGTGACCGACTCGCCCGAGTTGCCGAGCCGGACCGTCTCGCGCCCCAGCCACGCCTGGAAGAGGACGAGCGCCACGGCGCCGAGCGACGGCCAGAGGAGGCTCGGCCGGTCGCGGTGGTCGATCACCGCGAAGGCCGCCACGGCGAGGATCAGGAGGCCGAGCACCGCGGCGACCGTGCGGTGGATCCACTCGAACCACGCCTGGTAGTCGTCGAGGGGCGGCAGCAGCTGCCCGTAGCACAGCGGCCAGTCGGGGCACCCGAGCCCGGAGTCGGTGGCGCGGACGAGCACGCCGATGGTGACGAGCGCGAGCGTCCACGCGATCGCCACCGCCGTGATCTTCTGGAAGCGGGTCACCGTCCCTCCTGCCGCTCGAGCACGCCCGATGCTAGCAGGGGCGGCCCCGGAAGGCCGAGGGCGGATGCCGCGGGCGCCCCTGAACGTCCAGGACCGCCGACGGCCCTCTCGGGCGTTCGGCGCTACACTCGCCGCGGCATGACCTTCCCCCAGCTCCCCGGTCGTCCCGCCTCGTCCGTCGCGGTCGTCGCCCTCGCCTCGCTCCTGATCGTCAGCGCCTGCTCGGCCGGCGCGACGAGCGGCTCCCCCGTACCGGTCGCGTCCATGGGCGTGGCGTCGCCTGCCACCTCTGCCTTCGACGGGTGGCCGCTTCCGGGCCAGGCCACGACGACGAGCTTCATCCCCGTCCTCGCCTCGGCCGAGAACGTCGTCGGGCGGTCACGGTTCCTGCTCACTCTCGTGGACCGGGACAACAAGCCGATCGCATCCCCCGACCGGAAGGTCACCCTCAAGATGTTCGACCTCGCGAAAGACCCGGCGAACCCCGCCCAGACCGTGCCGGCCGACTTCCTCTGGGCGATCGAGGGCGAGCGCGGCTTCTACGTCGCGTACGTGGACTTCCCGCAGGCCGGGGAGTGGGGCGTGGAGGTGGACGTCGCACGCGAGGGCGCCGCGCCGGAGGCCGCCCGCGTCCGGTTCGACGTCCAGGAGAAGGGCGCCACCGTCCAGGTCGGCGAGCGTGCGCCAAGCGTGAAGACGCCCACGCTGGCCGACGTGGGCGGCGATCCGAGGCGGCTCTCGACCGACCAGAGCCCGGATCCGGCCCTGTACGAGATGTCGGTCAAGGACGCGATCGACGCGCACCGGCCCTTCGTCCTCGTGTTCGCGACGCCGGCCTTCTGCCAGAGCCGCGTCTGCGGGCCCACGCTGGACCTCGTCAAGAAGGTCAAGGCGGAGGAGCCGGGCGTCACCTTCATCAACGTCGAGCCGTATGCGCTCACCTGGAAGGACGGGTCGCTCCAGCCTGTCCTCGACGCGAACGGCCAGCTCACGCCCGTCCCGTCCGTCGAGGCGTACGGCCTCCTCGTCGAGCCCTGGATCTTCGTGGTGGACCGCGAGGGGATGGTGCGTGGGTCGTTCGAGGCCGTCGTCTCCGAGAAGGAGCTCCGCGACGCGATCGATGCGGTGAAGTAGGGCGGCCGACCGCCGACGCCCGCGCGCCCGCGCCGGGTCGCCGCGCCCGACGGGACGACCCGTCCGCGAACGGTCGAGCGAACTGAACGACCTGCGGCACTTGCGGGCCGCCGAGCGCCGAGCGATGGTGGTCCGAGCGCGGGGGGCGAGGACACGCGGGCCATACGGCGGCCGCCGGGACCGCGCCGAGCCACTGGCGAGACCGACCCGCCATCGCATGGAGGTTGCCTGCGATGGCGATCCATGCACCCGCCCATCGTCCGGCAGTCCACTTCCACTTCGCGGCTCCGCACGCGAGCGCGCTGGACGACCTGCTGACGGCGTTCGTCGTCGGGGTCGTGACTCTCGCCGTCGCGTGGGGCGCGATGGCCATCGCGACGCAGGCCGGCTGGTACACGGCGCCCACGGCCGAGGCCGCGTATTCAGAGGTGACGAGCGCGGCAGCCTGGGACGGGAGCGCCGCGATGGAGGCGCTCACGATCCGGTCGCAGCCGCTCACGCCCGAGGCCCAGAGCCTCCTGCTCTACCGCGCCGACGAGCGCACGCTCGCGGGCACCGAGGCGCAGAGCCTGCTCCTCTTCCGTGCGGGTGAGCGTGAGTCGGCCGTCACGGAGGCGGAGAGCCTCGTGATCTTCCGCGCGGGCGAGCGACTCGGCCGCTGACCCGCGCACCGACGGGCCCGGGGACCGCACGATGGGCGGAGGCCCCCGGGCCCGTCGCCATGCCCGGGTCGAGGTCGCGCTCGGCCGGCGCGCACCGCGTCCGGGCACGTGCGTCGCGCGGCGATGCCCGTCAGAGCGTGCCGGGGTAGCCCGTGACCCGGCGGATCTCCTCGTACAGCGGGCGGAGCCGCGCGTACATCCGCCTGTAGACCTTCGCGTACAGCTCGTCGTAGAGCGCGTGGTGCGCGGGATCGGGATCGCGGACCGAGGCCACGCGGGTCATCTCGCGCACGGCCGTCGGCACGTCGGGGTGGATCCCCAGGCCCACCGCCGCATCGATCGCGGCGCCGAGCCCCGACGCCTCGTGGGTGTGGGGACGCGAGACCGGGAGCCCGAAGACGTCGGCGACGATCTCGACGGCCACCCCGCTCTGGGCACCGCCACCCGCGGCGCGCAGCTCCCTGATCGCCACCCCCGTCTTCTTCTGCGTCCGCTCCATCCCCTCGCGCAGGGCGTATGCGAGGCCCTCGAGCAGCGCGCGGTACACGTGCGCGCGCGTGTGGACATCGCCGAAACCGACGATCGCGCCCTTCGCCTCCGGGCCCGGGACCCGGATCCCCGGGGACCACGTGGGCTGGATGGTGAGGCCCATCGAGCCGGGCGGCACCGACGCTGCGAGCTCGTCGAGCGCCTCGTGCGGCAGCATGCCGAGGCTGGCGGCGCGCGCCTCCTCCGCGTGGCCGAACTCGCGGAGGTACCACTCCACGAGCCAGAAGCCGCGGTAGATCTGCATCTCCAGCGACCATGCGCCGGGGACGGCCGCGGGGTACGGCGGGACCAGCGGGATCGCCTCGACGTAGCGCCGCTGCGTCGTGTTGAACGTGGCGGTCGTCCCGAACGAGAGCGCGCCGATGGACGGGTCGAGGGCGCCGGAGCCGAGCACCTCGCACGCCTTGTCCGCGGCTGCCGCGATCAGCGGCAGGCCCGCCGGGATCCCCGTCGCGTCGGCCGCGGCGCGGGAGATCTCGCCGAGCGGCTCCGTCGGCGGCACGAGGCCGGGCAGCGCCTCGGGGTCGATCGGCGCGAGGAGCCACTTCCAGTCGCCCGCGTCCGCCCAGCGCTGCCGCTTGTAGTCGAACGGGATGTATCCCACCTGCGCCCCGACCGAGTCCGCGTACCGGCCGGTGAGTCGGTGCACGAGATACCCGGAGAGGAACAGGTAGTGCGCCATGCGGTCCCACACGTCGGGCTCGTGGGCGCGGATCCACGCCGCCTCGCAGTCGGCCTGGAACGCGGCGACCGTCTCGGTCACGCCGAGGGCACGGAAGGCGATCCCCCACTTCCCGCCGAGTGGCGGCAGGCCCTCGACCCGCCGCTGGTCGAGCCAGACGATCGCGGGGCGCAGGGGGCGGCCGTCGCGATCGAGCACGACGACCGTGGAGCGCTGGGTGGTGAGCGCGACACCCGCGAGCGAGCCCCGGTCGAGACCGCCCGCCCACAGCCGTCCGCACGCCTCGCCGATCGCGCGCCAGTAGAGGTCCGGGTCCTGTTCCGCCCAGCCGGGGTGCGGGCTGACGTACGGCTCGATCGGGACCTTGGCGACGGCGACGAGCTCGCCGCGCGGGTCGAACGCGAGCGCCCGCACGCTCTGCGTGCCGACGTCGATGGAGAGGATCCGGTCACCCATCGTCGCGCCCCTCCGCGGCGCCGGACGGCCCCGGTCCGTCGTGCGCGTCGCCGAGCAGGACCCCCGGTGCCATGATCCCCTCCGGGTCGAACGTGGCCGCCGCCGCGCGGATCGCCCGGATCCCCAACGACCCCTTCTCGGCTGCGAGGTACGCGCGGTGGTCCCGCCCGACGCCGTGCTGGTGGCTGATCGTCCCGCCGAGATCGACGATCGCCCGGCTCGCCACGTCCTTCACCGCCCTCCAGCGGGCGAGCGTGACGTCCGGGTCCTGGGCGAGCCGGAACAGGTAGGTGACGTAGACGCTCGACCCGCTCGCGTAGACGTGCGACAGGTGTGCGAAGGCGTGCACCCGCTCGCCCTCCGCCTCGAGCACGCGGCGCATCACCGGCGCGAGGCGCGCGAGCAGGCGCGGCACGGCCGACCAGTCGGCGGCGGTCTCCAGGGTGTCGACCGCGTAGCCGGCGGACCAGAGCGCGTCACGCAGGTATGGGGTCCGGAACCGGTTCCTTCGCCACTCCTCGCCCACGCGCGGCACCCGGACGCCGCCGTGCCGACCGAGGATCGCGAATGCGTCGAGCAGCGCGACGGAGACGGTGGGATGCCCGCCCGCCGCACCGACGACCGCCATCGCGCGGCCGCGCGGGACCCCGCGAGCGCCCAGGTAAGCGCGGAGCGTCCGCATCGTGCGGGCGTGCCCGGCGAGCGCGAGGTTCGTCTCGGTCTCGGCGGGCGTGGAGAGCCGGACCATCGAGAGCGGCAGCTCCGCGGTGGCGAGGTCGTGGACCGCGGCATACGCGCGTTCCCAATCGGGGAAGAAGACAGCGTGGAACCTCTCGTCCTCCGGGAGCGGCGACGTCCGCAGCACGGCCTCGGTGACCACGCCCAGGCGGCCCTCGGAGCCGAGGACGAGCTGACGGAGGTCCGGGCCGGCGGCCGAGGCCGGGAACGGCGGCATCCGCAGCGTGCCCGCCGGCGATTCGAGCACGCCGCCGGCGAAGCGCTGGTCGATCCGGCCGTAGCCGATGGACTGCTGCCCGACGGACCGCGTCGCGATCCAGCCGCCCACCGTCGAGAGCTCCCAGCTCTGCGGGTAGTGCCCGAGCGTCCGGCCCAGGCCCGCGAGCGCGGCCTCGACCGCCGGCCCGGTCGTCCCCGGGCCGAACGTGGCGAGCCCGCTCGCGTCGTCGAAACGGACGAGCCCGGCCATGCGGCCGAGGTCGAGGGAGAGGCACGGGGCGGGGCCGTCGGGCGCCGAGAGATGGCCCAGGACGCTGGTGCCCCCGCCGTAGGGCACGACCCGCGCCCCCATCGCCGCCGACCAGTGGAGCAGGTCGCGGACGTCCGAAGCGCTCGCGGGTCGCGCGACGCCATCGGGCACCCGCCCGATCCTCCCGCTGCGGAGCGCGACCCAGTCGGGGAGGCTCTGGCCACGCGCGTGGCGCAGCCGATCCTCCGGGTCCGACGACACGAGCGGATGCGGCGGCAGCGCGGGCGCGGCGTCCCCATCCGCGGCGCGGACGGACGCCACGGCCTCCGCGAGCGTCGCGTCCGCCGGTGGCGTCCCCGCCCCGACGACCCGGTCCAGGAACGCGCCGGCGCCCTCGGGGAGCGGGAAGGAGTCGGCCTCGTCGCCCCAGCCGTTCCAGCGTCGCATGCTCACCTCCCGGGCCGTCGCCGGTGAGCTGTCGCCCACGGGCCGCCCGCGGACCCGACGCCCATCATGCGCCGCCCGCGACCGTCGCGCGGCCGGCATCGAGCATCAGCACGCGGTCCACCCGCCCCGCGACCGTGGCCCGGTGCGAGATCACGACCGTCGTCCGCCCGGCCAGGAACGGCGCGAGGGCGTCGAACAGCCGGCTCTCGGTCGCGACGTCCAGGTTGGCCGTCGCCTCGTCGAGCACGAGGATCGGCGCGCCCTTCAGGATCGCCCGTGCGATCGCGAGGCGCTGGCGCTCGCCCCCGGACAGTCGGACACCATCCTCTCCGATCCGCGTCTCGTACCCGTCGGGGAGCGCGAGGATCGTCTCGTGGAGCTGGGCGATGCGACAGGCCGCCTCCATCTCCGCGTCGGTCGCCTCCGCCCGGGCCACCGCGAGGTTGTCTCGCACCGTCGCGTTGAACAGGTGGACCTGCTGGGAGACGACGCCGAGCAGGCGCCGCACGTCCGCTGCGCGGTAGGCGTGCAGGTCACGCCCGCCGATGCGGATCTCGCCCTCACCGTAGTCGCGGAATCGCAGGAGCAGGTCCACGAGCGTGGACTTCCCCGCACCGCTCGGTCCCACGAGCGCGACACTGCCGCCCGCAGGGACGTCGAGGTCCAGCCCGTCCAGCACCCACGGCTCGCCCGCACCGTACCGGAACCGGAGGCCGCGGATCTCCAGGCCGGGGTGCGCCGGGGGCGGGGCCGGCTCGGCCGGATCGACGGTCTCGGGCTCGGCGTCCACCAGCTCGAACAGCCGGCCGGCGGCGGCGCCGGTCGTGTCGAGGAGCTGCGCCGAGAGCGAAAGCGGCGCGACCGCCTCGAAGCTCGCCATCGCCGCGAGCGGGATCGTGGCGAGCCAGACGCCGTCGAGCGTGCCGCCGGCGACCAGCGGGATCGCGAGGGCGAGGACCGTCACGCCGGCGAGGCTCGTGCAGAGCGCGACGAGGGCGGCGTTGAGCCCCCGCACCTCGGCGAGCCGTTCGGCGGCCCGGTCCAGCTCACGCCCTGCCGCGAGCGTCCGAAGCCGCTGGCGATCGCCCTCGCCGAGGACCAGGAGGTCGGCCACGCCGCGGATGCCGTCCACGAGGAGCGTGGTCGTCTCGGCGCGCGCGTTCACGGCGGCAGCGGCGGGCCCGCGGGTCAGCCGCCGGGTAACGAGGGGCAGGAGGAGACCGGTGAGGACGAGGAAGGCCGCGATCGCGATCCCGAGGACCGGGTCGAATGCGCCGAGCAGGAACGCCGACAGGGCGGTGACGAGCGCCGCGACGACCGGCGGGACGAGCACCCGGACGTACAGGTCCTCGAGCGTGTCCACGTCGGAGACGATCCGCGCGAGGAGATCGCCGCTGTGCCGTCCGGACAGCCGGGCGGGCGCGAGCGGCTCGATGGCGGCGAAGAACCACGCGCGCAGGCCGGCGAGGATGCGGAGCGTCGCTCGATGGGTCGCGTATCGCTCGAGGTACCGGACGACGGCCCGCGAGATCGCCAGGACCCGGACGGCGGTGATGGCCAGCGCGACCTCCGCCACGTTGGTGACGATCGCCGAACGGGAGATCAGGTACGCCGAGACGGCCATGAGGCCGACGCTCGACCCGATCGCGGCGAAGCCGAGCAGCCCGCCGGCGAGGATCCACCAGCGATGGCGCGCCATGAGCCCCATCTCACGACGGAAGGTGCTCACCCTGCGCCCTCCGCCTCGATGGCGAGGAGCCGCCGGTACGGGCCGTCGCGACCTGCGAGCTCGGCCGGCGGCCCGACCTCGACCGCGACCCCCGCATGGAGGACGGCCACCAGATCCGCTCGGGCCGCCAGCCGGAGGCGGTGCGAGATGAGGAGCACGGTGCGCCGCCGCACCAGGCGCGCCACCGCGTCGGCGATCGCCCGCTCGCTCGCCGCGTCGAGGTGCGAGGTCGCCTCGTCGAGGACCACGACCGGCGCGTCGCGCAGGAAGGCGCGCGCGATCGCGATCCGCTGCTGCTGGCCGCCCGACAGCCGGGCGCCGTCCTCCCCGAGCATCGTGGCGTAGCCCTGCGGCAGCGCGCGGATGAAGCCGTCGGCGTCGGCGTCGCGCGCGGCGGCCTCCACCTGGGCGTCGGTCGCGTCCGGGCGTGCGAGGCGGATGTTGTCCGCCACCGTCGCGGCGAACAGGTGGGGCGCCTGCGGCACCCACGCGATCGAGCGGCGCCACGCCGCCGGGTCGATGCCGTCGAGGGGCTCGCCGTCCACGGTCACCGCGCCCGCGTCGGCGCCCACGAACCGGAGCAGGAGGCCGGCGGCAGTGGACTTCCCGGCGCCGCTCTCGCCGACGAGCGCCACGGTCAGGCCGGCCGGGACGACCAGGGACAGGCCGCGGAGCGCCGGTCGAGCCCCGTCCTCGTACGCGACGTGGACGTCGGTGAAGCGGATCTCCGGGGGCGACGTGGCGGGGGCGGGCGCCCTGACGGGGGCGGGCGTCGCGGGCGGCGTGGCGGGGGCGGCCGCTGCGCCCGCGGCGGCCGCCATCGCGTGAGTGCCCGGGAGCGGCGTGTCGAGGATCTCCAGCATCCGCGCGGCCGCCGCGTCCCCCGCCGCCCCGGCGTGGAACCGGATCGCGAGATGGCGGAGGGGCAGGAAGAACTCCGGCGTGACGATCAGGACGGTCAACGCGCGCCCGAAGTCCATCGAGCCCGCCATCAGCCGGAGGCTCACCTCCACGGCGACGAGCGCAGTGGCGACCGCGCCGCCCCACTCGAGGACCAGCGCCGTCTGGAACGCGGTCCGCAGCACCTCCATCGTCGTGTCGCTGTAGGTCCGGCCGACCGCCCCGACGTTCTCGACCTGCTCCTCGCTCCGGCCGAACATCTTCAGGGTGGCGATGCCCCGCAGCATGTCCGCGAAGAACGCGCTCATCCAGCGCAGCTCGAGGAAGCGGCGCTCGGTGAGCGCCCGCGCCCGCCCGCCGATGAGCGCGAGGAGGAGCACGAGGACCGGACCGGTCACCACCAGCACCAGCGCGGAGAGCGGGTCGATCGCCAGCGTGACGAGCAGGACGAGAGCCGGCACGAGGACCGCGAGGGCGCGGGCGGGCTGGAACGAGACGACCCACGCGTCGAGCGTCTCGATCCCCGCGGTGAGGACCGCCACCAGCTCGCCGGTGCGCTCGCCGGCCGCGTAGGCCGGACCAAGCCGGAGAAGCCGCTCGGTCAGCGCGGCTCGCAGCGTCCCCTTGAGGCTGCTCGATGCCCTCTGGGCGAGCACCTCGGCTGCCCACACGCACCCGGCACGGACCACCGCCAGCGCGGCGATGGCCGCGAGCAGTGGTGCGACAGCGGCGAGGTCGGCGCCGTCGAGGAAGACGCGCGCGACGACCGCGGCGAGCAGGAACGCCGCCGCGACCACGAGCGTGGCCGCCACGAAGCCGCACGCGATCGCCGCGCGCAGCCCCAGGCGGGCGGACGGGTCGAGCGCGAGGAGCCGCCCGGCGGCGGACGGCGCCCGCCGCGGGAGCGCCGTCATGGGGGCCGGGCGCGCGCGACGGCGGGCGCGAGGCCCGCCGTCGCCGGATGGGACGCCATGGCGACCGCCGGAGCGGTCTAGTACCCCGTCGGCTCGACCACGGTCTTGCCGCGGAAGAAGTAGTAGACGCCGACCGTGTAGAGCAGGGCGAACGGCATCCCGATGAGGGCGATGATCAGCATCACCGTCAGCGTGTTGTCCGCCGAGGCCGCGTTGTAGATGGTGAGGTTGTTCGCCGTGTCGATCGTGGAGACGAGGAGGTTCGGGAAGATCCCGACCGCACCGGACACGAGAAGGAACAGGATCATCGCGGACGAGGCGACGAACGCCCAGAACTGGTGGCCTGTCCGCAGGAGCCCGTAGGCCGCGAAGATCGCGGCGAGCGCCGCCGCGGGGAAGATCACCAGCCACGGCTGCTCGATGTAGCGGTCGGTGATGTCCGGGTGGATGACCACGAGCGCGAGGATGAGCAGCGTGTTGAGCACGAAGAAGATCGCCATGAGGCGCGGCAGCCACGCCTTGATGCGCGACTGGAGGGCCTCGTCGGTCTTCATCGACAGGTAGATGGACCCGTGCATCGCGAACATCGACACGGTCGTGATGCCGATCAGCAGCGGGATCAGGCCCAGCAGGTCGAAGAGCGACATGCGGATGTTCCCGTCGGCGCCGAGCGGCACGCCGACGAGGATGTTGCCGAAGGCGACGCCGAGCAGGAGGGCGAGCCCTGCCGAGGACGCCGCGAACACGACGTCCCAGCCGGTGCGCCAGCGGGGCGACGGCCGCTTGCTGCGGAACTCGATGGCGACCGTGCGGAGGATCAGCACCAGCAGGACGGCCATCATCGCGAGGTAGAAGCCGGAGAAGAGCGACGCGTACACGAGCGGGAACGCCGCGAACAGGACGCCGCCGCCCAGGATCAGCCAGACCTCGTTGCCGTCCCAGACCGGGCCGATGCTGTTGAGCAGGACCCGGCGCTCCTGGTCGGTGTGCGCGAACGGGAGGTGCAGGATCCCGACGCCCATGTCGAAGCCGTCGAGGATCAGGTAGCCCCCGATGATGACGACGAAGAGGACGAACCAGATGTCGCTGAGCGTGAGTGTCATCGTGGGCCCCTCACCCGGCGCGCGGCTGGCGGCGGAAGACGTCGCGGAACGTGTCGGGCAGCGACGAGACCTTCTGCGTCTCGACGGCTTCGAGCGGCTCCGGGCCCGCCTGGATCTTCGCGTTCAGCAGGTAGAGGAAGAGCGCGAAGAGGATCGCGTACAGGACGATGAACATGATCAGCGAGAGCAGGACGTCGGTCCCCGCGAGGACCGGTGAGCCCGCCTTCGCCGTCTCCAGCACGTTGTAGACGATCCACGGCTGACGGCCGATCTCCGCGGTCCACCAGCCGGCGGTGATCGCCGCGGTCGCGAGGAAGACCGTCACGACGAGGATCCACAGCATCCATCTGGTCTCGTAGAGTCGGCGGCGCCAGAACCACAGCAGCGCCGCTGCGACCGCGATCGGGATGAACAGGAACCCCATCCCCACCATGGCGTGGTAGGCCTGGAAGACCAGGTTCACCGGCGGGATCGGCTCGGGCGCGAACGACTGGAGCCCCTGGACGGTCGCGTTCGGGTCCCAGTAGGCGAGGATCGAGAGCAGGCACGGGACCGCGATCCCGGTCGTCGTCTCGGCTGCCTGGTCCACCCACCCGACGACGTACGCCGGGGCGCACGACTGCGTCTCCCAGAGCCCCTCCATCGCGGCCAGCTTGATCGGCTGGTTCTCCACGACCGCGCGCGCCTGCTCCGAGCCGGACAGCGTGACGTTGAGGATCGCGAAGACGACGAAGAACGGGAGCGCGACCACCATCATCGACTTCGCGAGGTCCACATGGCGCTTCCGCAGGAGGTACCACGCGCCCACGCTCAGGAGCAGCGCGGACCCGACGGTCCAGGACGCGACCCAGACATGGATCAGGCGCGGGATGAAGGTCGGTGTGAAGACCGTCTGCCAGAAGTCCGTCATGACGGCGCGGACCGGGAGCGGGTCGGTCGCGATCTCGTAGCCGGCCGGCGACTGCATCCACGAGTTGGCCATGACGATCCACAGCGCGCTGAAGTGGGCGCCGAAGACGACGAGGAACGTCGCCAGCAGCCACATCCGCGGGCCCAGGCGATTCCCGCCGAAGATCATGAGGCCGAGGAAGCCCCCCTCCAGGAAGAACGCGAAGACGCCTTCGGCGGCGAGCAGGCTGCCGAACACATTGCCCACGAAGCGCGAGTACTCGGCCCAGTTGGTGCCGAACTCGAACTCCTGGACGACGCCGGTGGCGACGCCGACCGCGAAGATGAGCGCATAGACCTTGACCCAGAAGAACGACAGGCGTCGCCACTTGGGGTCCTTGGTGCGCAGGTAGATGAGACCGATGACGACGAGCATCAGGCCCAGCCCCATCGACAGGGGCGGGTAGATGAAGTGGAAGCTCGCCGTCAGCGCGAACTGGACACGCGACAGCAGATCGACGTCCAAGCTGACCCTCCGACCGTGGTCCCGCGGTATGCCTCGACCCGCCTACGGTGGCCGGTCACCCGGGGGCGTGTCATGGGCCGGAAGGGGACGCGGTCGCACGCCGACCGGCCCGACCGGTCAGGCCGTCGTGGTCGTCCCGGTGCTCCCGGGCGCGTGCAGGGGCATCCCCGCGGCGCACATCGGGCAGGTCGCAGGCCCGGGGTCGTACGTGGGCAGGTCGAGGGCCCACAACGACAGCAGCGGGTGGACCGCGCCGGTGAGCGGCGAGACCAGGCTCGCGGTGCCGCCGGAGCGGTCCACGAGCACAGCGCAGCCCACGATCGTCGCCCCCGCCGATTCCACGGGAGGGAGCATCGCGAGGAGCGAGCCGCCCGTGGTGAGGATGTCGTCCACGAGGAGGACGCGCTCGCCGGGCGCCAGGGCGAACCCCCGGCGGAACTCCCGCCGGGCAGAGCCGTCCGGATCGCGCACCTCCTCGGCGAAGATGCTCCGCACGCCCAGCTGGCGCGCCGTCTCGAACGCGAGCACGACCCCGCCGGTCGTGGGCCCCGCGACGACGTCCGCGAGCGACCGGCCGTCGTCGTCGCGGAAACGCGCCGCCCACAGGCCGCAGAGCTCGCTCGTGATCGTCGGGTGTTGCAGGACCAGGAACTTCTCCAGGTAACGGTCGCCGTGGCGGCCGCTCTTGAGGAGGAAGTGGCCCTCGCGGAGCGCTCTGCTCTCGCGGAACAGCTCCTCCGTGCGTCGGGCCGTCGCGGCGCGGGCGACCGTTTCCGCACCCCTCCGCAGCGAGGTCATCGCCGGCGCCCCGCTGGGCTCGCGGCGCCGGCGTTCGGCCCCGCCTGCACGCCCGGCCCCATCCAGGGCCCCGGCCCCCTCCGGCCGCCCGGCGCCACCGGCACCCTGGCGCGGCGCCGACCCGCGACGTTCACGGCCGGTACTCCGCGCCCTTGACGGACGGCGGCACCGGTCGGCGCGGGAGCGCCGTCCCGACGAGCGCCGCATGGGAGGTCAGGCCTCGCGCGAGGCAGACGTCGCGGAGCTCGTCCACCAGGCGGACCGGCAGTACGGGGTCGGCGAAGACGGCGGTCCCCACCTGGACCGCGACCGCGCCGGCCGCCAGGTAGTCGAGGACGTCGTCGATCGAGGTGACGCCCCCGATCGCCACGATGGGGATCTCCACGACCTGGGCGACCTCGTAGACGATGCGCAGGGCGACCGGCTTGATCGCGGGGCCCGAGAGCCCGCCGTACACGTTGCCCAGGAGCGGCCCGGTGCGATCCGGCCGGAGCGCCATCCCCGACAGCGTGTTCACGGCCGAGAGCGCGTCGGCGCCCGCGTCGGCGATCGCGCGGGCGATCGGCCGGATGTCGGGGACGTTGGGGCTGAGCTTCACGATCAGCGGGAGGTCGGTGGCGGCGCGCACGGCGCGGGTGACCGCGGCGGCCGCGTCCCGGTCGATCGCGAACTGCAGACCGCCCTTGCCCACGTTCGGGCAGCTGATGTTCAGCTCCACGCCCGCCACGCCGGCGACGCCATCGAGGCGTCGCACGACGCCCACATAGTCGTCGATCGACTCGCCTGCGACGTTCACGATGACCGGCACGTGCCAGCCCGCCCAGATCCCCGCGTACTTCTCGATCACGGCCTCCACGCCGGGGTTCTGCAGGCCGATCGAGTTGAGCATCCCGCCCGGCGTCTCGGTCACGCGCGGCGGCGGGTTGCCCGCGCGCGGTCGGAGGGTGGTGCCCTTGCAGCAGATCGCGCCGAGCCGCTCGACGTCCACGACCTCGCCGTACTCCACGCCGTACCCGAACGTGCCCGAGGCGACGAGGACCGGGTTCTCGAGGACGAGGCCGCGCCCCAGGTCCACGGAGAGGTCCACGGCAGGCGCGCCCGCCGCGATATCCGGGCGAGGCCCCGGGCCGACCGAGGGCCGCGACGCTGGGCGCAGACCCGGGCCGGTCGCCGCCGCGACATCGGGGCGGGACGCTGGGCCGGCCCCCGACGGGGCCGGGGGGCGCGTCGCGGGCGGCGATCCGGGGCCCGGCGGCCGCCCGGTGCCGCCCGTCGGGCCGACCCAGGCCGGCTTGATCTTCCGGACGGTCGGCGTGCGCTTCGGCTTCGCGCCGCCGGACGTGATCACGCGCTTCTTCGCCTTCATCCGGCCGCCCTCACCGCCTGCCGCCGGCAGGGCCCGACGCGGCCGCGGTGGCCTCCCAGTCGATCTCGTCCGACGCGAAGACCGGCCCCTCTCGGCAGACGCGCTGCGGCCCGTCCACACCCCAGACGACGCAGCCGAGACATGCCCCCACGGCACATCCCATCCGCTGCTCCATGGAGACCTGGAGGAACGCCTTGCGGCGGGCCTGGACGCTCCCCGGGGGCACGGGCTTCCCGGCGCCGCGCTTCCGCCCGAGCGTGGCGATCCCCAACCGCTTCGCGCGGCCGGACGCGAGGCCGGCGAGGACCCGGAGCATCGGTGCTGGTCCGCACGCGAACGCCTGGTCGGCCCACGCCTCGTAGTCGGTGAACAAGTCCGTGACGAAGCCTCGGTGTCCGACCGAGCCGTCCTCGGTCGCCACGACGTACTCGAGCTCGTCCGGCAGGAGGCTCGAGGGATAGACCTCGGACGCGTCCCGCGCGCCGAACAGGAGGACGACGTGGCGGCCGTCGCGGATCGCCTCGTCGGCGAGCAGGCGCAGGTCCGCGATCCCGACGCCGCCCGCGACGAGCAGCAGGTGCCGATTCCTCGGGTCCACCTGGAACCCCTGCCCCAGCGGCCCCAGGACGTCGAGCCGGTCGCCGGGTCGCAGGTGCGCCAGCCATCCGGTCCCCCGCCCCACCTCGCGGAAGTGGATGGAGACGACGCCGGTCGCGGGATCGGCGGTGTTGACGGTGAACGGGCGGCGCAGGACGAGCCCCGACCAGTCGCCCGTCCGCACGTGCACGAACTGCCCGGCCCGCACCGCCGACGCGAGTGCCGGCGCGTGGTACCACTGGATCCACTGGCCGGGCAGGATCCGGCGTGCCTCGACGAGCTCCGCGTCGGACAGGAACATCGAGGCCCGCCCGGTCGCGGTCAGTGGGGCGCGACGCAGAACGGGTGCCCGGCCCGGTCCGGCCTCAGGCCCCGTCTCCCTCGGCGACGGCCTCGTCCGGCTCGGCCGGCTGGTCGATCCCCGGATAGGCGTCCGCCAGGGCGTCCGCGAGTTCGCTGAAGACGTCCGTCGGGTCGTAGAACTCGACCAGGTCGTCCGCGGACGCGAGCTTCCTCCACTCGCCGTCCGAGCCCTCGGGCACGACCTCCCCGGAGAACCGGCCGCTGGCGGTGAGCACGAGGCGCTCGTCGTCGTCGTCCACGATGATCAGGTCGCCCATGCGCGCGATGAGGGGTGACGCCGACTCCTCGAAGCTGGCGAGCAGTCCCGCCTCGGTCTTCTGGCTGCGGTCCAGGAAGTCCACGGCCAGGTCGTAGAGCAGGCCGGCAGCCTCTTCCTCCGTGTCCGCACCGCTCGGATGGCGAGCGGCCCAGGTGTCGGCCGCCTCCGCGTAGCCGCGGTCCTCGTCGAGCGCCACCGTGTCCTCGAGCGCGACGTTCGCGGCAGCGAGGACGTCCTCGTTCGCGGTGGGCTCGGGCGCGAGGCCGGCGGCCTCGCGTGCCGCCTCCGCGAACCACTGGTAGACGTCGGCCGGGTTGTAGAGCTCGACCAGCTCGGCCGCGCTCTCGATGACCTCGGTCTCGGAGATCCACTCGCCGGTCTCCGCGTCCTGGTAGCGGCTCCGGCTCCGGAAGGAGAGGTCGGGAGCGATCGCGAGGTAGTCGGGGTCGTCGTCGATCAGGACCAGGCCGCCGAGCTCGTCGATCCGCTTCTTGTTCGCGTCGAGGAAGCGCTGCATCTGCTCGGCGGCCGTGACCAGGAAGTCCGACCGCTCGAGAGCGGCGTCCGACGAGAGCTCGCCGAGGAGGTCGTTCCGGTTCGTGTCCATCTGGGCCTCCTTCAGGGGATGAACTTCAGGTCGTCGCCCATGCGCCACCGCAGGAACATCGAGTGGTGGCGCTGGAAGATCCACTCACCAGCCCGGTGTCCCAGGGCCCGCATGCTCTCGTCCGCCTCGAGCTTGTCGAGGGTCGCGTAGTCCGGCAGGTCGAACATGATGACGTTGTCGAAGTCCCAGCCGTGCGCGACGTTGAACCAGCCGATGAACCTGATCCCGTACTTCTCCTCGTAGTCCTTCACCTGGCGCGGGAACAGCGTCTGCATGAAGAACTTGAAGAACGGGTCGCGGCCGCGACGGACCGAGAAGAAGGTCGCGAGGACGGGCACGGGGTCGGGCTCCTCTGGCGATCGCGCGCGGTCGATGTCCCGGGAGCCGTTCCCGGACGCATCCGGCCGCTATTGTCGCATGCCCCCGTCCGCACTCGGATCGTCCGGTGCGACCAGGGCGGCGTCGGCGGGCGGGGCGTCGGCGGGCGGGGCGTCGGCGACGTCCGGCTGGTCGGCGGCTGTCATGTCCGCGGCCGGCTCCTCGGGAGCCGTTGAAGCGGCATCCTCGATCTCCCCAACGGTCTGTGTGCGCGACGCCACCGGGCGCCGTCGCCCCCGGCGCTCCGCCGCGACGATCCGCAGGAGGAAGATCACGGTCTGGCCGACGAACAGCAGCAGCCCGATCGTCACGAACAGCAGGATCGCGCTGACGATCGGCGGCCAGCCGAGCTTCACCGTGAGCGGCGTGAACACGACGAAGAACCCCAGGAGCGCGACCTGCAGCCAGAAGCAGCCGAGGCCGGGGCCGCGCTCCGCGTCGAGCTCGTCACCCTTGTACTCGGGCATGAGCGGTTTCGGGGCCGGATCGCGATCCGCCGGGGCGCCTGCCTGGCCTTGGTTCGTGTCGGTCACGTGGTCGTCCGCTGCGAGTTCCGGGGCGGGCCCACGATACCGCGGGTGAGCGGCTCGGCGTCGTGCGCGGCCGGGCCGGGAGGGCGACAGGACGCGTGGCCACTCCTTGCCGCGGGCCGCTCCCCGACGAGGGGCCGCGGGACCGGCACAGCGGTCGGCGCCGCCTTCAGCCGTGTCAGATCTGCACCCCTGGACTGCGGCGATGCCTTGCGGCCTGAACGGAGACGCCCGACGGGCCCCGGGCGGAGGCGGGGCCCCGCGCGTGGGTGCCCGACGGGCCCCGGGCGGAGGCGGGGTCGCGGGCGGAGACGCCCGCCTCGGCAGGCCGAGTCGGTCGGCCGGGGCGCCCTGCCGACTGCCGACCCTCGGCCCTGACGCGGGACGTTGGCGACCTGCGCCCGGCGCCGTTCCGCCGGCTTCCGCCGGGCTACCATCGCGCCGTGGACGACCGAGCCGAGCGCGACCCCCTCGACGACTTCGCGTGGCACCCCGACCCCGAGCTGGTCTGGTACGCGGACCCGGAGCGGTCCCGCGAGCCGATCGAGGCGCTCGGGGTCGCGGCATGGGAGGTCGCCCTCGACTGGTTGTACACGGAAGGGTTCCGCCGGCCGGTCGGACCGCTGCGGTACGCCGAGCTCCGCCGCGCCTGGTACGGGGTGCCCCCCGACGCCGCCGCGCCGCCGGTCGGCCCGGATACGGCCGCGGCGCCGGAGACGCCCGCTGCGGCGGTCGGCCCGGCCTCTGCCCCGTCGATCGGCCCGGGACCTGCGCCGGCCGACCCGGTCCACGCGTCGGCCGTCCTCGACGAGTTCCGCGCCCGGCTGGCCGAGCACCAGTTCAGCTCGGTCCACCGGCTGTCGTGGAGCTACTTCACGCCGCCGCCGCTCCTCCTCTCGGTCGTCGGCGAGCTGCTGGCGCAGGTCATCGACCAGGGGGTGGACGTCTGGCACTGCGCGCCCACCGGCGCGTTCGTGGAGGAGGAGACCGTCCGCTGGCTCTGCGACCTTGCAGGGTACGGACCGGACGCGTTCGGCGTCCTCACGTCGGGTGGCGTGATGGCCAACATCATGGCGTTGAACGTCGCGCGCGACGTCCACCTGGCACGCCTGGTCGCCGGGCGACCCGGCCACGACGACGGATCCAGGGCACGCGGGGAGGCGCTCCCCGAGCCTCCTCGCGCAGCCGCGCTCGCCGGCGCCCGTGTCTACGCGAGCGACCAGGCCCACTTTTCGATCGGGCGGGCGCTCGACATCCTGGGCTTCCCGCCGGAGACGCTGCGGATCGTGCCGTCGGACGACCGCTTCAGCCTGGGGGCCCGGCCGGTCGCCGACGCGATCGCCGAGGACCGCCGTGCCGGCCTCCGACCCTTCTGCATCGCCGCGGTCGCCGGCTCGACGAACACGGGGTCGATCGACGACGTCGCCGGGCTGGCCGACCTCGCGGCCGCTGAGGACCTCTGGCTCCACGTGGACGCGGCGTACGGCGGCGGCGCGCTCCTCTCCGCGCGCGATGCGGGGCGGATCGGCCCGGTCGAGCGCGCGGACTCGGTGACCATCGACCCGCACAAGTGGTTCTTCCAGCCGTACGACGTCGGCTCGCTGCTCGTCCGCCGGCGCGACGACCTGCGCGACACCTTCCACCGGGAGCCGGAGTACTACCGCACCCCGGGGCACGAGGAGGAGCCCCTCAGCCTCTACCAGTACTCGCTGGAGGGATCCCGGCGGTTCCGCGCGCTCAAGCTGTGGATGAGCTGGAAGCACCTGGGCACGCGGGGCCTGGGGCGGCTCGTGGAGCGCAATGACGACCTCGCCGCGCGGCTCGCGGCGCTGATCGGAGCGAGCGACGATTTCGAGGCCCTCCCGCCGGAACCCGCGCTGTCGGTGGTCTGCTTCCGATGGCTGCCCGGCGGCCGGCAGGCGGCCGGACGCCTCGGCCCGGAGATGCTCGACGCGGTGCAGGACCGGCTCCAGCGCGCGCTCGAGGTCTCCGGGGAGGGGTGGGTCTCCACGACCCGGCTCCGCGGCGCGACGTGGCTGCGCGCGGGGATCGTCAACTACCTCTCGACCGACGAGGACGCGGACCGGATGCTGGCGATCCTGCGCCGGCTGGGCGCCGATGTGGGCGCGGCGATGGGACTGTCCGGGGCCGGACCGGACGGACGGGCGCAGACCGGTACGGACGATCCCGGGCGGCCTCTGCCCGGAGCCGGCGGCCCCGGGCGGGTGCGCGGATGAGCGGGCCCGGCCCGCGGGCGACCGATCTCTACCGCCTGCTCCAGGTCGACCCGGAGGCCGACGTGGAGATCATCGGGGCGGCGTACCGGAAGCTCGCGCAGCGCTACCACCCGGACGTGACGGACGACCCCGAGGCGGCGGCGTGGATGGCCGCGATCAACACCGCGTGGGAGGTCCTCCGCGACCCCGCGCGGCGCGCGGCGTACGACCGCGAGAGGCGGTTCACGACGGGGGTCGCGACCGGCCGCGGTGCGGCGGGCGGGCCCGGCACGCCGGACGACCCGGCCGGGCGCAGCGGCGCGGGTGCCGGGAGGCAGACCGGCACGGCGGGAGCGTCCGGCGCAGCTGGCCGCAGCCCGGACGCTGCCTCCTGGGGCGGGCGAGCACGCGGTGGCGTCTCCGGGTCGGGCGCCTCCACCGGGGACGGCGAGAAGTGGCGCGCGGGCGGCGCGGCCGGGACCGGCGGAACGCAGGACGACTGGGCGGGGCCACCCCCCGGTCCGGCGAGCGGCTCGGTCCTCACGTTCGGTCGGTACCGGGGCTGGTCACTCGGGGAGGTGGCCCGCCGCGACCTCGACTTCCTCGAGTGGCTCCACCGCGCCCCGGTCGGCCGCCAATACCAGGCCGAGATCGCCGCGATCCTCCGCCGCTACGGACGCAGGTAGTCGTCGGATCGCCCGCCGCTCCGACGGGACGACGGTCGGCACTGGCAGCCGATGCAACAGGCGGCGACCATGGTGCCGGGCAGCCGTCGGTCGGGTCTCCCGCATCGCCACCGTCGGCGGAGTCCCGGGGCCGGCAGCGATGTGGTCCGTGAACAACCCTCTGTCCGGGCGCGAGCCCGGGGCGGCGACCGCTGCACCCGGTCCATCGCGTATTGCAGGCGAGGGGGGTCCCGGGGATCCCGGCGCGGCTGCCGTTCCGGCCGATGCAACCGGAGCCTCGAGCAGCCTGCTTCGGACGGCCGCGGCGTGGCTCGGCGTGCTCGCGATCCCCGGCGGGCTCCTGGGTGCCGTCGTCGTGAGGGTTGCGTTCAACCCGATCTTCGCAGCGAGGCCGGAGGCGGGGGACCAGGAGCGGGCGCTGGTCATCGCCACGAGCCTGGTCTGCGCACCGCTTGGTGCGGCTGTGGTGGCGTGGCGAGCGGCATCGCCCGGGCACCGCTGGGCGAGCATCGTCGCCTTCGTCCTCGGAGCGGGGACCCTGTCTGTGTTCCTCGTGTCGATCGTGGCCGCCCTCATGCCGACGCACGACGGCTTCTACGGAGTCGATCCCTACCGGGTCGCCGATGCCGCGCGCCTGCCGTGGTCGGTCGCCGTCCTCGTGCCGGCCTCGCTCATGCTCGCCGGCACGACACTGCGCTGGTGCGTCGCCGACAGGTCCAGATCCCGTCGGCGCGCCTGGGTGGCATGCGCATCCCTTGCGGTCGTCGTCGCTCCCGTCGGTGTGCTTCTCACTGTCGCCTGGTGGGCTCCGTCGTGCCGCCCGGGCTGGACCTGCCTCCCGGAGGCCGGCATCACCTTCGCCATGCCGGAGGGATGGAGCCGGGTCGGTGCGGATCCCGACGACATCTTCGCCGCGTCCGCGGGGAGCGACCGGAGGCGCTTCGTCGTCGAGGACGGCGCGGGCATCCTCGTGGGGTACGGTCACGCGGTCCCGAGCAGCGTCGTCGAGCTGGAGAACGTCCTACCAGGTCTCCTTGCGGCCCGACCGAGCATCAGCTTCACCTACAACACCGACGTCGCTGCGCGTCGGGAGAAGCTGCCGGCGGGCGACGCCCTCCGCGTCGACTTCCTGCACTGGACCTCGTTCTTGTTCGCCTTGAAGCAGGCGAGCATCACCTACTGGCTCCGAGTCGGTGACCGACTCCTGGTGTTCGAGTACATGGAGGCCTACGGGGAGGGCGCGTCGGAACCGACATCGGCAGACCCACCTGAGCTCCGAAGGCTCCTCGAGTCCGTCCGCCCGCTCTGATCGCGTCGGGCGCCTCGCCGCGATCCTCCGCCGCTACGGGCGGCGCTGAGCCTTCAGCCGCCGGGGCGCCAGGCTCCGACGCGAAATGCGCGTCGGAGGCGCGCGAGGGGGCCGCGGCTCGGCGACGCGGCGCCGGGGCCGACGCTCCCGTCGCCGTCGCGAGCACCCCGCCGCTCCGCCTCGAGCTCGCTCGGATCGCCCGGGATCTCGTCGCTCAGCGTGCGTATCGGGACCGGGGTCGTCCCGTACGGCCCGAGGAAGGCGCCGGCGTTGCGCTCCTGCTCGCGGCGCCCGTCACCCACCCGCGGAGGCGAGGTCCCGCGCCCTGTCCCTCCCGCTCCGGCGGTCCTTGTACTGGTACCACTCGCCGACGAGCGGCAGGAACCACGCCCGTCCCTCGTAGGGGGCCGGGATGAGGGGGAAGCCGACCCGCGCGAGCGCCGGGGCCGGCCCGCCGCCCATCCACCGCGCCATCTCCGTCCCCAGGTACGGGAAGAGCGCCACGCCGTTGCCGCAGCACCCGGTGGCGTAGTAGACCTCGCCCGAGCGGCCCGCGTGCGGCATCCGGTCGTACGTGAACGCGACCTTCCCGCTCCAGTAGAAGTCGATCGGGACCCCGGTGAGCTGCGGGTGGATCGCGAGCATCCCGCGGTGGAGGATGCCCGCCGCCTTCTCGTCGCTCGTCGGCCAGAAGCTCGCCCGCCCGCCGAAGAGCATCCGTCCGTCGGCGGTCCCGCGCCAGTAGTAGAGGAAGTACTTCGTGTCGAAGAACATCCGCCCGCGGGGCGTCAGCTCCGCAAGGAGTCCTGGGTCGAGCGGCTCCGTCGCGATGATGTAGCTGCTGATCGGGATGACGCGCCGGCGGAGAGCCGGCGCGGCCGCATCGCCATAGCCGTTCGTCCCGACGAAGACCTTGCCGGCGATCAGCGCACCGCGGGTCGTCTCCACCACGACGCGTCCGTCGCGCTGGGGGCGGATCGCGGTGGCGCGCGTCCGCTCGTGGACGTCCACGCCGGCGTCGACGGCACGCTGCGCGAGGCCGACCGTCAGCTTGCCGGGGTGGATCCCCCCGTCTGCCGGGAACAGCAGCCCGCCGTAGTAGGCGTCCGTGCCGATCTCGGTCCGGAGCCGCTCGCGCGGCACCCACGTCGCCGAGCCGTCGTAGCCGCCGAGCTCCTGCGCGTACGCCTCCAGCTCGTTCGCGTCGTGACGGCTCCAGGCGAGCTCCAGGTGCCCCTCGCGCCGCATCTCCGCCTCGATGCCCTCGGTCTCCTCCAGGCGCGCCACGTGGTCCACCGCGGCGACCGACTCGGCGAGGAGGGCGCGGCCGGTGTCGCGGCCGTACCGCTCGCAGAGCTGCTCGAGGCCCCACTTGAACCCGGAGAGCACCATCCCGCCGCTGCGGGTGGACGCGCCCCAGCCGAGGGTCTCGCCCTCGAGAAGGACGACCGACGCGCCCGCGCGGGCGAGCTCGCGCGCGGCGGACAGCCCGGTGATCCCTCCGCCGATGACGACGACGTCCGCCGTGTCGGGGAGGGCGTGCCGCTCCACGAGCGGCATCGGCGGCATGGTCGCCTGCCAGAGCGGGGTGTGGCGGACGCGTGCGAACTCGACGGGAAGCTCGGTGCTCATGGAGCGACTGTAGCGCGCGGGCGGTGCGGTCGCGGGCCCCAGGGCCCGGTGCGGTGCGGCCGCGTGGTTCGGTGCGGCCGCGTGGTTCGGTGCGGCCGCGTGGCTCGGTGCGGCCGCGTGGCTCGGTGCCCGCGGCCGGGCGCCGCGGCCCTCAGTCCACGTCGGCGAAGGCGACGCGCCCCCCGGCGACGGTGAGCAGGACGCGCCCGGAGAGCGTCCGGCCGGCGAGGGGCGTGTTCTTGCCCTTCGAGCGCAGCGTCGCCGCCGTGACGATCCACGACGCGGACCGGTCGAAGACGACGAGGTCGGCCGGCTCGCCTGCCGAGAGGCCGCCCGTCGCGGGACGGCCGCTCCACCCGCCGAGGACGCGGGCCGGGCCCGACGTGAGCGCCGCGACCGCGTCGACCAGGCTCAGCTCGCCCGCGTCCACGGCCGCGAGGAGGACGCCGAGCGCGGTCTCGATGCCGGAGATACCGTTGGACGCGAGCCCGAACTCGACCTCCTTGTCCACGAGCGTGTGCGGCGCATGGTCGGTCGCGACCGCGTCCGCGGTCCCGTCGCGAAGGGCCGCGCGGACGGCCGCGGCGTCCACCGGGTCGCGGAGCGGCGGGTTCACGCGCAGCGACGCGTCGTACGGCCCGGCGACGATCGCCGCGTCCGTCCAGGGATCGCGCGCGGCACCGGCGTCGTCGAGCGCCTCCCACGCCCAGCGGCGCGCGCCGGCGATCCACTCGTCGGCGAGCGCGAGGTGATGCGGCGTCACGTCGCAGGTGACCGGGAGGCCCGCGGCCTTCGCTCGCCGGACGAGGTCGAGAGCCCCGGCCGTCGAGAGGTGGGTGAGGTGCAGCCGGGCGCCGGGGACGTCCGCCACGACATCGGCGAGGATCGCGAGATCGCGCGCGACGACGGACGCCTCCGCGGCGGCGGGCCAGCCGCGCAGGCCGAGCACGGACGCGACGAGGCCCTCGTGCGCCTCGGCGCCGGCCGTCAGCGCGGTCTCCTCGGCGTGCTCGACGATCGGCAGCCCGAGCATCCCGGCGTATCGGAGGGCGTGCGCGAGGAGGACGGGCCCCTTCACCGGCGCGCCGTCGTCACTGAAGCCCACGACGCCGGCGTCAGCCATCTCCCCGAGGGCGGCGAGCGTCTCGCCCTTGCGGCCTGCCGAGACCGCCCCGACGATCTCGAGCGCCACCGGCGACCCGGAGGTCGCGGCCGCCGCGCGGACGAGCCCGACGACGGCCGCGCCGTCGATCGCCGGCGACGTGTTCGCCATCGCGCAGAGGCGCGTGAACCCGCCGTGCGCGGCGGCGGCGAGCCCCGTCGCGACCGTCTCCGCGTCTTCGAAGCCCGGCTCGCGGAGGTGCGCGTGCAGGTCGGTGAACCCGGGCGCGACCACGATCCCGGACGCGTCCACGCCCTTCGCGGCGGCGCCCGTCAGCCACGTGACGCCGGCGATCTCGCCGTCGTGCACGACGATCTCGCCGGGCCCCTCGCGGCCCGCGAACGGGTCCACGAGCCAGGCCCTGGAGACCTCGAGGTCGGCGAGCCGGGCACCGACGCGCAGTGCGCCGCCCCCCTTGTCGGCCTTCGCGCTCACGCGCGGCTCACGCGGCATCGCCGGCTCCTTCGTCACCGTGCACGCCGGCGAGCAGGTACAGCAGCGCCATGCGCACCGCCACCCCGTTGGTCACCTGGTCCTCGATCACCGCCCGGTCGAGCGCGACGACGGCCGGGTCGATCTCCACCCCCTCGTTCATCGGCCCCGGGTGCATGACGAGCGCCTCCGGCTTCGCCGCCGCCAGCCGGTCGAGCGTCAGGCCGAACCGCGCGGTGTACTCCCGGAGCGACGGCAGCAGCCCCGAGTCCATCCGCTCTTTCTGGATGCGCAGCGCCATGACGACGTCCGCGTCGCGGAGGGCCGCGTCGATGTCGCTCGTCACGGTGAACCGCCCGTGCCCCGGGAACCCAGCCGCACGCCCGCCCCATCGGTCCAGGCCGCGCAGGAGGGTGGACGGCCCGCAGAGCCAGAGGTCCGCGCCGGCGGCGGTCAGGCTCCAGATGTTCGACCGGGCGACGCGGCTGTGGAGGATGTCCCCCAGGATGACCACCTTGCGCCCGGCGACCGATCCGCCCGGGAGGCGTTCGCGCATCGTGTACAGGTCGAGCAGCGCCTGCGTGGGATGCGCGTGCCACCCGTCGCCGCCGTTGAGCACGTGCCCGTCGAAGTGCTCCGCGGCGAGGTACGGCGCGCCCGACGTGCCATGGCGCATGACGAGCATCTGCGCGCCCAGCGCCTGGACCGTCCGGATCGTGTCGACGAGGCTCTCGCCCTTCGTCACCGAGCTCGTGGACGCGGCGATGTTGACGACGTCGGCGGAGAGGTTCTTCGCGGCGACCTCGAAGCTCACCCGCGTCCGCGTGGACGCCTCCCAGAAGATGATCGTCACGTTCCGGCCGCGGAGCGCGGGGACCTTGGCGATCGGGCGCGCCAGGATCCCCTTCATCGCGTCGGCCGTGCGCATCACGAGGTCGATCTCGTCCGCGGTGAGCACGTCCACGTCGAGCAGGTGACGATGCGGCCAGTGCGTGGCTGCCGCCTCGGCGACGATCGCGTCGGAGGGGCCGTGTCTCTCGGTCATCGGCGGGCCTGCGCTAGACGGGTGCGACGACGAGGCGGTCGATCGCGACGCCGTCCTCGCCATCGATCTCCGCGACGAGGACCTTGACGACCTCGTCGCGCGACGTGGGCACGTTCTTGCCGACATGGTCGGCCCGGATCGGCAGCTCGCGATGGCCCCGGTCCACGAGGACCGCGAGCCGGATGGCCCGCGGCCGCCCGAAGTCCATCAACGCGTCCATCGCGGCGCGCACGGTGCGGCCGGTGTACAGCACGTCGTCCACCAGGACGACCGTCATGCCGTTCACGTCGAACGGGAGGTCGGTGCCCTTCACGATCGGCTGCTGCGCGACGAGGGAGAGATCGTCACGGTAGAAGGTGATGTCGAGCGCGCCGGTGGGGAGCCGGACTCCCTCGTTCTCCGCGATCGCGTCCGCGAGCCCGCGTGCGAGCGGGACGCCCCGGCGCTGGATGCCGACGAGCGCCAGCCCCTGCGTGCCGGCCTGCTTCTCGACGATCTCGTGCGAGATCCGGACGATGGCCCGGCGCACCTCGTCGGCGGTCATGATCCGACGGCCGTCGCTCATCGCCGTCCAGCCCCGCGTGGCACGTTGCGCTCCCTCCTTTCCGGCCTCCCGGGGCCGGTCCTTAAAGGCGCCACGAGGATACCCCACGGGAAAGGCGCCGACAGGGGCGGGGCTGCGGGGCGAGACGGGGTCGAGCCGCCGGTGGGCGGGTGGCGCCTCGGACCGCCGGCGGAGCGGCGAGGACGTGGCGTCAGCCCGTAGCCGCGGAGGCCGGCGGTCCGAGGCGACAGGACCCGCCCGGCAGCCGGGTTGCGTCCGGGCCGCGGGCGACCGCCTGTCAGTCGGCCTCGACCAGGGTCTCCAGGCCATGGATCGGCGCGGAGCCGGCCTCACCGACGCCCGCACCGGACCAGACCAGCACCCGCACACGTCCGCCCGCCGGCGTCCCGTCCGCGGGCGTGGCCCACGCGATCCGGCTCTTCCCCATCGCGAAGCCGGGCATCGCCGGCGTGGACGACAGGAGGACGGCAGGTGCGGTGGCGCCGTCCTGATCCACCGCGAGCAGGCTGAGGCGGCCGACCTCGGGGGTCTCGGGATCCGCCACCCAGATGGCCAGGTGCGTGCCGGTCGGGTCCCACCGCACGTGCCACGCGGCGGGGATCAGGCCGGAGATGCCGGCGATCGCCAGCGCCGTCGGCGCGCCGCCCGGAGCCGCCGTCGCGATCGTCGTCGCGGTGCCGTTGCCGTCGGATGCGTCCGCATCGGCGACCGGCTCGGCGCCATCGGCGTCGGGTGCCAGCGTGGGCTCCGCGTCAGGCGCGGTCGTCACCTCGGCGTCGGGGGCCGCGGCCGGCTGGGTCGCGGCGGGTGCCGGATCGCGGGCGCCGACCTGCGGGTCGGCGCTCGCGTCGGGATCCGGCGACGCGGTCGCGCCCGGGTCGGCATCGGGCGGAGCGTTCGTGGTCGCGGACGTGGCCGCGCCCCGGTCCACGCCCGCGTCCGGCGCGGCCGTCCCGGCGGCGTCGGGTGCCGGCGAGGCAGGCTCCGGCGAGGCCGCGACGCCGGCGAGCACCGTGGGCCAGGAGCCCACGACGAGCGAGCCCTCGGCCGGCCGCCACCCGCGGGTCACGGGGTCGGCGCGGACCGTCCCCAGCCATCCGACGACGCGCGTGCCGGTGGGATCGACGCTCGGGAGCCACAGCCCGGGGAGGTCGATCGGCGTGACCGCCCCGGAGGCCGGGTCCAGGAGGTACGAGACCGGCGTCGTCTCGCGCCCGCCCGCCGGTGAGACCGCCGCATCCTCGCTCGCCGACGCGCCCCCGGCGGTCGAGCCATCCGCACCGTCCGCCACGGGCGACCCGTCGGGCGTCGCCGCCGCGCCCTTGGCGGGCTTCGGGGTCGGCGTCGCCTTCGACTTCCGGCCGGCCGGGCTCGCGTCCGCGGCCGCCGATGCCTTCGGCGCCGGTGTCGCGGTGGGGGTCGCAGTCGCGCTGCCGGCGAGGTGGCCGGACTCCGGGTCGCTCGGGTCGAGCTCCACCTTCGCGATCCCCCCGTCGGGCGAGCTGACCAGCATCCGGTCCCCGACCCAGCCGGCGAAGACGGCGCCGTGATCCGAGGTGACCGCGCGAGAGCGCTCGTCTCCGACGCGCCACAGGTAGACGTCCGGCCCGGTGGAGGCGGTCGCAGGTCGCGCCGAGAAGGCGAACCAGCGACCGTCCGGCGAGTAGCCCGCCCGTCCGCCGACGAGCACGACGTCCTCGGCGATCGCGCGGGTGGCCGCAGCGGTGGGCAGCGGGACCGCCGCCGGGAGGGACGCACCGGGACCGCCCGCGGTGACGAACGACGCCACGGGCCCGGCCCCGCCGGTCCGGACGGCGGCCCCGGCCGTGGGGAACGGCGGGCTTGCGAGCGCGACGAGGGTGGGCCGCGGCGACGCGCCGGTGGCGGACCCGCGCGGGCCGGCCGACGACCCTGCCGCGACCGCCGTCACCGTCGCGGTAGCGAGCGCGGCGCCGGCGGCGATCCCGCCCGGGACGTCGGTGGGGGCCGGGATGCGCGGCGACGGACCCGCGCCGCGATCGCCGGCGGAGCCCGCGACGGCGGTGGCCGTGGGGGTCGTGGACGCGCCGCCCGTCCCCGGGTAGGGCGTGGGCAGCTCGATCGCGTACACGGATCCGCCGGATGTCCCGGCCCCGGCCGCGCCGACATCCACGATCACGGCGTCCCGGCCGCCGCGGGAGAGGAAGACCGATGCCGGCTCCATGTCGAGCGCGACGATGGTGCTGGCCTTCTGCGCGAAGTCCGCACACGCGGCGCCGGTCGAGGGGCAGGCCCGGTCGAGAGCGGCCGTCTGGAGCAGGAACCGGCCGTCGGCCTGGCGGCTCACCCAGGCGACCGACGACGGGTCCACCGAGAACGGGGTGGCCGACGGCCCTGCGATCCAGCCCGGGAGGCCGGACGCGACGAGGGCGATGGTGGCGATGAGGGCGAGCAGCGACCCGACGCCGACGGACGCCGCGACGGGCGCGCCCCGATGTCCGGCAACGGCGCCGGCAGGGGCCGGGACGAACGCGCCGGGGGCGCGCGAGGGCCGTCCGCCGAGCGGGTGCGCCTGCGACGCGACGCGGCGGCTCCCGGCGCGACGGGCTCGCTGCTCGGCGACGCGAGCCTCCTCGATGTCCAGCCGGGCGGCGAACGCCGGCCACGCGTCGCGCGGCAGGTCGAAGGACGCAAGGCCGTGGATCCGCTCCCCCTGGAGCGCGTAGTCGAGGGCGGCCTGCCGACACTCGCGGCAGGTGTCCAGGTGCGCGGCGAGGGTCGCCGCGTCGCCCGGGGAGAGCGCCTCCACAAGGCCCGTGGCCGCGAGCGTCCGGGCGCGCTCGTGCTCGACGCGCAGCCGGTCGGGGTGCATGGTGAAGCGCCGGAGGCCGCTCATCGGGCGATGGCACCTCCGGCGACGCCGGACGGGCGGCAGCCCCGGACCCGCTCGACCGAGAGGCGGCAGCGCGCCCGGGCGGAGGTGGTGCGTCCGCTCATGCGTCCGGCCTCCGCGTCTCGTCGGCGGTGCCCGGGATGCGGACGACGCGCGGCTGCGCGGCGGTCTCGGACGGGTCCGGCCCCTTCGCGGCCTCGGCCTCCTCCTCCGCGAGCGCCACGCGCAGGCTCTCCCGCGCCCGCGTGAGGAGCGCCCGCGCGGCCACGTGGCTCACGCCGAGCGCCGCCGCGAGCTCCTGGCCCGTGAGGTCGTTGAGCTCGGAGAGCAGCAACGCCGCGCGCTGCCGCTCCGGGATGCGCGCGAGCGCGCGCTCGAGCGACGACGACAGCCTCGCGTCCATGGCGAGGCGCTCCGCGGACGGCGCGGAGCCGCGCGACTCGCCGGTCCAGGGGAGGAAGCGGACGATCCGGCGGCGGCGCAGCTCGTCGAGCGCGAGGTTGTAGGCGATCCGGAAGAGCCACGGTCGCGCCTTCGACGCGTCCTCGAGGGTGTCGAGGCTCCGATACGCGCGGACGAACGTGTCCTGCGTCAGGTCGGCGGCGAGCTCGGGGTCCCGGACCATCCGCGAGAGGTACGTATGGATCTCCGTCGAATGCAGCGCGAAGAGCTCCTCGACCCGGGCGCGCGCGTCGTGGCCGCCCTGGCCGGGGGGAACGTCGGGCCGCCGTCGACCGGTCATCGGCGGCGTCGCTCCGATGGCATGACGGAGGAACCGGCGCGGATGTGACGGGCGAGCCCATCTGCGATGGCCACGGCGCGCGCCGCTCCGGCCATCCCCGGCCGTCCGCCATCCCCGGTCCGGGGGCGCCGGGCCCCCGCCGGCGTGCTCAGCCCGCTCATCGGTCGGCCTCCCCCGCCGTCGCCGCCGACGCCCGGAGAAGCTCCTCGACCGCCTCCTCGGGGGCCACCGGGTTGACGGGCAGGCCGGTCCCGAGCTCCAGGCCCGCGATCTCGCGCAGCCGCGGATGGATCTCCCAGTGCCAGTGGTAGGTCTGGTCCACGCGCTCGTTGAGCGGCGCCGTGTGGAGCACCAGGTTGTACGGGGGGTCGTCGAGGGCCGCCAGCCGGCGGAGCACGGACCGGAGGACGCCGGCCAGCGCCTCCACGTCGGCGTCCGTGGCACGCCCGAAGTCCGCCTCGTGCCGGCGCGGCACGATCCAGACCTCGAAGGGCGAGCGAGAGGCGAACGGGGCGTAGGCGATCGCGAAGGCGTCCTCGTGGACGATCCGGTCCCGGCGCTCGGGCTCCACCCGGACGGCCCGGCAGTAGGGGCACTCGCGCTCGCGGATGAGGAAGCGCGCCGCGCCCCCGATCTCCTCCCCCACCCGGTGCGGCACCTGGGGCAGGTCGTACAGGTCCAGGCACAGGTGGTTGGTCCGTGCCCCCGCCTGCGCGCCCCAGTTCTGGAGCACCTGCATGTACTCGGTGTGGCCGGCGGCCGCGGCCTCCGCCACGGCGTCGCGCGCGAGCCCCAGCATCCCGGCGATGACCGCGTGGCCGGCGGCGTGGAGCGGCCGGTGCTCCCCGGGCGGGGCGACGATCGTCCGCCAGCTGCCCGCCGCCTTCGCCTTCGCGAGGGCCACCTGGACGAGGTCGCGATCCCGGTCGCGCGACTCGTCCTCGGTGCCGACGACGTCGAACGCATAGTCCTTCAGGATCCGCATCCGCACCCCGTCGCCGGCGGGCAGGCGGCAGTTCTGGCAGTCACCGCCGTCGGGCGCGGGCTCGGCAGCGAGGGCGAAGCGGCGCCGGTCGAACGCGCGGTCCACCACCGTGGCGACCCACCAGCCGGTCACCTCGTCCTTGCGGAGCTCGAACAGGCCGGCGCTCATCGGGCGGCTCCGGCCGGGGCGGGCATGGCGGCGGCAGCGTCGCCGGCAGCGGCCGCAGACGAGTCGGCGGCGGGGTCGACCCCGCCGGCCGTGCCCGTGTCGGCGGCCTCGGCGGTCCCGGCCGCGGCGGCCGCTGCATCAAGGGTCGCGCCCACCCGCGAGAGCTCGGCCTCAAGCGAGGCGCGCTCCGCCACGGCGTCGGCCGCGGGCGGGAGGTCGCCCGTCAGCTCGGCGTCGAGCTCCCGCGCCAGCGCCCGCGCGAACCACTCGCCGGCCCGGCCGACGACGGCGGTGGTCGGCGGCTCTGCCGTCCGGCCCAGTTCCTCCGCGATCGAGGTCGAGATGATGCCGGGCATCCCGCACGGGTCGATCAGGTCGAAGTCCCGCAGGTCCGTGTCCACGTTCAACGCGATCCCGTGGTACGTGACGCCCTTCTCCACCCGGACCCCGAGCGCGCCGATCTTCCGCGGCGCCGGGGTCCCGACCGCGCACCAGCAGCCCGGATGGCCCTCCCGCCGGTCGGCGACGACGCCCTCGATCGCGCAGGCGTCGATCATGGCGGCCTCCAGCGCGCGGACGTACGGCTTGAGCAGGAGGCGGCGGTCGGCGAGCCGGACGATCGGGTACGCAACGAGTTGACCGGGTCCGTGGTACGTGACCTCCCCGCCGCGCTCGACGCGGATCACCTCGATCCCCCGCGCCCGCAGCTCCCTCGGCGTCGCGCGGACGTGCGTCTCGTCGGCGTGCTTCCCGAGGGTGAGCACCGGGTCATGCTCGAGGAGGATGAGCTGGTCGGGGATCAGGCCAGCAGCGCGTGCGCGTGCGGCGCGATGCTGGAGGTCCCAGGCATCGCGATACGCGACCCGTCCGAGCCATCGGACCCGAAGAGGAGTGTGCGAGGCCGACGACGTGGCCGCGCCGGACTCCTCCACCGGCGCCCGGGCGTCGGACCGGTCGGGCGCGGGACCGGTCGCGAGGCGCTCCACGCCGCCACGATAGCACCGAAGCCTCGCGTTCCCCTGAAGGGCCCGGCCCAGGCGGAAGGGCGGTGGTCCCGGCCGCCGGGCCTCGTCGGCCACGGGCGGGCGCCGTCCGCGACGGACCCCAGCCGGGTCGTGCAGTCCGCGGCATCGGAGCGAGCGGCGTCGGGAATGTCGCGCCCGGCGGTGCGGCCGGGGACGGGCCGGGGCGCCCGTGAGGGCGGTCCAGGCGCGGACGCGGGCGGGGACGGGCTGGGCGCCCAGCGACGTCCTGTCACCGTCGATCGCGTCCTTGCTGCGGTCGCCGGGTCCGCACGTGCCCTGCCGGAACCCCCCGATGATCCGCCCCTCCGTCCGGCGGCCGATCGGTGCCGCCGTGGGCATGCCCGGGCGGGTGGGACGACCCGCCCGGGAGGGCGTCGCTGGGCCCCTTCCCGGGGCGCGGCCCGGCGGGGCGGCCGCGACGCAGGCGCCGAGTGTCGCGGGGCGCCGGACGCGTGTCAAGGATCCCGGACCAAGGACCCACGTTGGTGTCGAGGGCTGAGCGGAGTGTCTCTGGCAGGCCGTTCGGACTGGCGGCCCGACGCTCTCAGGTGACGCAGACCGCGCCGACCGTGAAGGTCACGGTCGACAGGTTGGGCGCCGTCACCATCCACGTCGCCTGGACCCTGTCGGCGAAGACGCGCGTGCCGCGCAGGGGGTACTTCCCGTCGTCGGCGGGACCGGCTGTCACGTCACCCCAGCCGCCGACCGCGGTCGTCCCGACCGGGCACCAGACCGACGCGGTGAGGGTCGGCCCGACGACCACGATCGTCCCGGGCGCGAACCCGAAGGGCACCTCGAGCCGCACGGCGGACGCTGCGGCCGACGGGCCCTGGGGCCCCGTCGGCCCGACCGGCCCGGTCGCGCCCACAGGTCCCTGTGGCCCGGCCGGCCCAGTGGGCCCCATCGGCCCGACGCTGCCCCAGTTCACGAGGCGCCCGCCTCCCGGGAGCTTGCACTGGGCGGTGTCGCCCATCCGGACGTTGCCGTAGACGTCGTAGCAGGCGTAGAGGGTCGCGGGGTTCGAGGCGGCGACGGTGCCGCCGGCGCCGACCGCGAGGAGGGCGACCGCGGCCGCCCCGACGGCGAGCACGCGGATGCGTGGACGGAGCGCAGGCATCGATGCCTCCTCGGATCGTCGCAGGACCGCCCGCGGAGCACCTCGTCCACGACCGCGGCCCACGAGCGAGGGTGCGGCCGCTCGCCGTCGTCGCCATCCGTGATTCCACGGGAAGATCGTGCCGGCCGCCGGGTCGCCCGGTTCCGGCGCGCGTTGTGGCCGGCCCTCCGGCGTCGGTCAGCCGGGATGGGCGTCCATGAACGCCTCGACCGTCGGCCGGTCCGGCAGCCCCGCCTGCCCGCCCGACCGTGTCGCCGTGAGCGCGCCGACCGCGCTGGCGAGTCGGACCCGCGCCGGCAGGTCGAGCCCGGTCGCGAGGCCCGCGGCGTACGCACCGTGGAAGGCGTCGCCGCAGCCCGTCGTGTCCACGACCGTCACCGGGAACGCCGGGCGATGCGCGGGGACGGCCGTCGCATCGGGACCGAGCCACCACGCACCCTCGGCGCCCGCGGTAAGGACCACCGTCCGGCCCGGCGCACGCAGTCCGCGAAGGATCGCGTCGGGATCCCTCGCCCCCGTGAGCCTCGCGCCGAACGCCACCGGGATGACGAGGTGGTCCACGAGGGCGAGCAGGTCCGGGAAGCGCGGGTGCTCGGCGCGCTCGAGGTCCCCGACGACCGGGATCCCGGCGGCGCGCGCGACCCGCGCGGCGCGCACGCAGGCGGGCACGCGCACGTGGTCGACCATGAGCACGCGCGTGCTGCGGACCACGTCCGGGGTCGGCGCCAGCTCGGCCGCGACGAGCGCACCCGACGGATCCGAGTAGACGATCCGCCTGCCGTCGGGGTCGACGACGATGATCGACCTGCCCGGTCCGGCCTGCGGGAGCCGGGCCGCGTGGGCGACGTCCACCCCCTCCGAGGCGAGCGTGCGCAGGACGAAGTCCGACAGGTCGTCCGTGCCCAGGACGCCCGCGTATCCGGCGCGGACCCCGAGTCGGGCCGCGGCGACCAGGGCTGTCGCGGCCAGCCCGCCGCATGCACGCTCGGAGCCCGTGACACGGACCTTGCCGTCGGCCTCGGGGAGGTGCGGGACGCGCAGGATGTCGTCCACCGCGGCGATGCCGATGCCGAGCACGTCGTACACCCGCCGAGCGTAGCGGAGCCGCGGTCCGGTGGATGACGGCGCCGCGCGACGCGCGGCGCCGGCGGGCCGGGAGGGGCCGGGAGCGCAGGCCGGCGTGGCAGGGCGTTTGCACGTGGTGAAGGCGGACGGACCTTCCGGCGGTCCGGGACGACATCGGCGTGCCCGATCCGTGCACCCGGTGAAAGACCCCTGCAGATGCGACCTCCATGCCGCCCGGCCTGCCGTCCGGGAGGGTCATGTGCCGCGTGTCCACGCCCCGCGGGCCCCCGCTCCGAACGGTTCCTCTCACCGGGTGAGAACGAGCGGCCAGTGCTTTCACCACGTGAAGACCGCCGCCCGGGGTCTTCACGGGGTGAAAGAGATCGGCATGGCGACGGCGGGCGGACGCTCATCTGCCCGTGGGCCGAGCGACGCGTGCGGCCCGCCTCGCGGCCCCTGCGACACCCAGCGGCCGCGCGCGAAGCCCGGTCGTCGTCAGGAGACGACCGGGATCTCCACCCGGACGACAGTGGGCCCGCCGGGCGGGCTGGAGAGGGTGAGGCGCCCATCGAGCGCTTCGACCCGGTCGCGCAGCCCTGCGAGCCCGCCGCCGGGGGTCACGGCGGCGCCGCCCGCGCCATCGTCGGCGACCTCTACGACGAGGACGGCCGGAGCGACATGTCGGTCGGATGCGCCCATGGCCCAGGAAGGGGCGCCCTGCGGCCACGCCGCGCCGCCCCAGGTCGGGGCCGTGGCGTCCTGCGGCCACGCCGAGGTGGAAGCGCCGGGCGCGGCGGTGGAGGCCGGACCGGCTGGCCACATGGGCCTCCACGGACCGCCGGGAGCCGCCGAGCCGGATGAGGCGCCGGCGAGCGGGGATCCGTGCTCACCGGGTGCTGCGGGCACGACGGGGTGCGCAGGCGCGCCCACGGATCCGGGCACACCCGGGGATCCGGGCGCGCCCGGCGCCGCCGGCGAGACCGTGCCCCAGACGGCCGCAGCCGCCTCAGGCACGGGCGGCACCGCGACCGATCCCGGCACCGCAGGCGCGGGCGGCACCGCGGCCGCTCCCGGCACCGCGGCCGCTTCCGCCGCCGCAGGCACGCTCGCCGTCCCGGGCTCTCCGAGCGTCCCGGCCACGTCCGCTGCCCCGGCTACAGCCGACCCTCCTCGCATCAGCCGCAGCGTCACCGACGCGTGGGACGCCCCGCTGTGCTTCGCCACGTTCGCGAGCGACTCGGCCACGACGAAGTAGGCGGCACGCTCCACCGACGCGGGCAGCCGCTGGCCGTCCGCCAGGCCGCTGTCCACCGTCGTCGGCACGGGGCAGTTGCCCGCCACCGCGCCGAGCGCCGCGACGAGTCCGCGATCGAGCAGGATCGACGGCGCCGTCCCCCGGACCAGGTCGCGCAGCTCCGCGAGCGCGAGGCGCGCCTGTTCACGGGCGTCGGCGACCAGCTGCCGGGCGGAGTCCGGGTCGGACGCCAGGCGGTCCTCCGCCAGTCCAAGATCGATCGAGAGCATGACCAGGCGCTGCTGGGCACCGTCGTGGAGGTCGCGCTCGATCCGCCGGAGCTCGCTGGCCTCCAGCTCCAGGGCCGCTGACCGGCTCCCGCGCAGGCGCTCGACGTCCTGGCGGAGCGCCACGGTCGGGTCCACGCAGAGCAGTCCCGCGACCACCGCCCGATGCAGGCGCATGAGGCCGCGGCCGGTCGACGATGCGACCGGCACGAGCAGCAGGCCCACGAGGAGCGCGAACAGGGACGCCGCGAATGCCGAGCCGGAGACGTCGATCACCGCCCCGGCCGCGACGCCGAGCCGATCCGAGATCCGCTCGAACGCTCCCGACGTGGACAGTACCGCGACGACCGCCGGCGCCATGATCAGGACCAGCGCCGCACTCCAGAGGACGAGGACGACGCCGAGCTCCAGCATCGCCAGCGGGAAGAGCACGAGGACGTACACGACGTCGCGCCACCGGTTCACGTCGAGGAACTGCGTCTCGCCCCAGGCCCGCAGCCATGCCCCGTACGGGCTGCGCGGCAGGCCGTCGTACGGCCGGTAGAGGTGGGCCACGAGTGGTCGGCCGTCCACGAGCGTCATCCGCCACCGCTCCTCCCGGGCGATCAGGCGAGAGGCCTCGATGCCCAGGGCGACGATCGGGATCCCCACGAGCCAGATGAGGAGCGACCCACCCGTCGAGAACAGGAAGGACAGCAGGCTGATGGCGATGACCGCGACGCCGAACCCGAGGAGGATCGCGAAGAGAGCGAGCCAGGTGGCGGCCTCCACGGGGCTTCGCAGGAACCCACGCACGAGCGAGCCCACGCGGGCGCGCGTGAGGGTGGGCTGGCCGTGTGCCGTGGAGGCGGCCGGGGGCCAGGCGGCCGGGGGCAGGGGCGCGGCGGGCGATGCTGGCCGGGTCGGGGGCGGAGCCGGCCAGGCGGGCGACGAGACCGGAAGGCCGTCCGGGGCGGGCCGCCAGCCGGGAGCGGGTGCCGGGAACCCGGGCACGGAGGCCGGCCCTGGGAGCGGAGGGGCGGCCGGGGCGGGGCCGGCAGGGCCCGCGCCGGCCGCGAGAGGCACGGGAGAGGCGGGAGCAGTGGCCGCGGGGGCGGCAGGGGCCGCGGCCGGGCCCGGGGCGGCTGAGGCGGCGCCAACACCAGGGGCCGCGGCCGGGGACGAGCCGGGACGCGACCCCGCGGCCGGGGCGGCGTCGTCGCGCGGATCCGCGGTGCCGCTCATCGGCCCGACCCTACCACCCGCATCGGGCGCCGGGACAGGCCCGGTGCCCGATGCGGTGCCTCGTCCCGCGGCATCGCTCACGCCGCGGGCGGCGCGGCATCGGCCGAGGACGCGGGACGGTCGAGGTCGTCACCGGCGTCGGCAGCGAGCTCGGGAGCGGGCGTGGCGGCGGGATCCGGGATCGCGCCGTCGGTCGGCGCCGGGGCGGGGGCCGGGTCGGCGGGCACGGCCGGGGCCTCGACCGCGGTCGGAGCGGCGGCTGCCGCGGGAGTGGGAGATTCCGTAGCGGGCCATGCGGGCTGGACGGCCGCGGGCCACGACGGCTCGGGGGCCGGCCAGGCGGGCTGGGTCGCCGGGGCCGGGGCCGGCCAGGCGGCCGGGGCCGGGGCCGGGGGGGCGGCCGGGGCCCAGGCGGGCTGGGCCGCCGGGTACTGGCCCGTCGGCGCGTAGGCCACCCCGGCCATCCCGGCGCCGAACGCGGCCGGAGCCGCATAGCCCGCCGGTGCCGCGTACGCCACGGGCGCGCCGTACCCACCGGGGACGCCGGGGAGGGAGGAGGGCTCGCGCCAGGCGCCGGGCCCGCCCTGGGTCGGAGGAGTCGGGCCGACCGCGTCGGCCGTGGCCGACCCGCCGCGGAGGACGCGCCAGAGGGCGAGCAGCACCGCGCCGAAGCCGAACAGGGTCGCGATCATCGAGACGAAGGGGATCATCCCCGCGAAGGCCAGGACGATCACGCCGACCACTGTCGCGAAGTACGGCCGCTCGGCCTCGCGCCGGCCGCGGAGCCGGCCCAGGAGCCAGTCGCCCAGCCAGACGGCCGCGATGACCCATCCGAGGAAGGCGAGCGTCGGCGTCACGACGAACAGCAGGATCAGGCCGAGCGGCGCGCCGATGACGGTGGCCATGAGCAGGAACGAGACCGCCGGGAGCAGGAGCGTGCCCGCGATGCCGGCGATGAGGACGAGGCCGGGCTCGCGGCTGATCAGCGACTCGACCGACCGGACCTGGCGGCCGGCGACCGCGGCGAGGAAGAGCGCGAACAGGACGACGAGCAGGGCTGCGCCGAGCATGAAGAGGATGAGCAGGGGGATCAGCGCGAGCGAGAGCGCCGCGAGGTCGCCCTTGAGGTCGCGCACCGGCCGGACGATCGTCGCGCCTGGGGCGGCGGCGATCGTGCCGTTGAGAGTGCTGACGTCGCCGGTGACGACGGTGCCGCTGTCGAGCGTGGCCGTCCCGTCGATGACGAGGAGCGAGCCGATCGTCGCCCCGGTCGCGGTGGCGGTCCCATCGACGAGCAGCACGTGGTCCACGTCGCCGGCGATCGTCGCGATGCCGTTGGCGACGACCAGCGCGTCGAGAGACTGATCGGCCGGGACGGTGACCGGGCCGTCGAGCGAGATGACGACGCGGCCGCTGTCGATCGTGACCGGCTCCGCCGCGAGGACCGTCGGCGCGGCGACGGTCAGGAGCAGGACGATAGCGATGAGCGGGGTGAGGAGGCGTCTCACCGGAGTCCCCTTTCGATCGCGGCCACCCGGCCGCGTGCTTCGTGTCGGCTGGGCGGCGGGCCGTCTGCCCGCCCCGGACTCGAAGGTCGTCTGACATGGACGACGCTACCGGCGCCGCCCGCTCGTTCCCAGCCGGGCACCCGGCATCCCCGGGGTGGGGTTTCCCCCACCCGTCCGGGGTGGCTGGCAGCAGGTGGTGTCGGGATGACCGACGGGCGAGGCGCGCAGGAGGGCGCGGGCAGCGCGGGGTGAGGCTAGGTGGATCGACATCGGACGTCAGATGGTTATGATTCGGCACATGACCGATGTCCGTATCGTGGCCCTCGACCCCCGGCTCGACCTGCCCGGCCTCCTGCCGGCCGCCCTGGGTCTGACGCGGCGGGCAGCGGACCTGGGCCTGCTGCCTGACCGCCCGCCGATCGAGCGGCTCGACCTCGGCCTGGTCCGGGAGATCGGGCGAGAGGCCATGGAGGCGGGCCTCGGCCGCGATGTCGCTCTGGAACTCCTCCACGCGGACGACGCCGACCCCGGCGCGCTCGAGTCGGCGATCCGCCGACTCGATGGGGCGCTGATCGACTCGCCGATCCCCCAGCGCGAGATCCCTGCGCTGCTGGGCACGTACGGCCTCGACGGGCTGGCCGAGCTCGCTGGAGCGTCCGCGGCGAGCCTGCGCCGCTACACGGCCGGCACCCGGGCCGTGCCGGATGCCGTCGCGGCACGGATCCACTTCGTGGCACTCGTCACCTCGGACCTTGCCGGGTCGTACAACGCCTTCGGGCTTCGGCGTTGGTGGGAGCGTCCGCGGGCCGCGTTGGGTGGCCGATCGCCGCGGGAGGCCCTCGCGCGGGACTGGTCGCCGGACATGCCCGAGGCGATCGCGGTCGCTGCGCTCGCAGCGGCGCTGGCGGGTGACACGGGCGTCGGCCTCGCCGATGGGCGCGACGCCGCGGCAGAGCCGGAGCCGCTGCACCCTTCGCGGGCGGCCATGGGGGCGCGACCGGGCTCGCGGGGCCGACGGTGATCGTCTTCCGACACGCGGACGCGCGATACCCCTTCCTCTGGGAGTCCGACCGCCAGCCGCCCGGGCGGTGGCACGGTCCGGGAGAGGGGCCGGTCGGCTACCTCAGCGAGACCCCCGACGGGGCCTGGGCGGAGTTCCTGCGCCACGAGGGGATCACGGAGGCGGCCGACCTCGCTGGGGTGGAGCGCGCGCTCTGGGCGGTGGACCTGCCGGAGCCGCCGGCGGTCACGCCCCTGCTCCCGGTACGGACGATGACGGGCGGGCTCGACACGTACAACGCCTGCCGCATCGCTGCCCGGAGGGTCCGGCGCCGCCCGGAGGCGGTCGGCCTCGTGGCGCCGTCGGCGGCGCTGCTGCCGCGGACCCCGTCGGGCTACCGGACGGATCACGGTCTCCGCCCCGCGGGACCGCGCAGAGAGCGGGTCTTCGTGCTCTTCGGGAGGCGGCCCGACCTCGTCGGCTGGTGCGCGTGCGCCGCCGGCCGGCCGCGGGCGGACCTGCTGCCGCGGGTACGCCGTCTCGCGTGAATCGACGGAGGGCGGTGCCCGCACCGCTCGCGGCATCCCGGCGCCCGCGAGGCCCCGCCGGCCGCGCGTGCGCCCGAGCGGCGCGCTGCGCGCCCACCGCCGTCCGCGCCGGGTGCATCATCCGGTCGTGACCGAGCAGCCGCCGCCCCTGCGCGTCGTCATCGCCGAGGATTCGGTCCTCCTGCGCGAGGGCCTGGCCAGGCTCATCGAGGAGACCGGCGGGGTCGTGGTCGCGCGTGTGGGCGACGGGCCGTCGTTCGTCGGCGCCGTGCTCGAGCACCGGCCGGACGTCTCGGTCGTGGATGTCCGGATGCCGCCGACGCAGCGAGACGAGGGCCTCCGGGCGGCGATCGAGGCGCGGCGGCTCGTGCCCGGGACCCCCGTGCTCGTCCTGAGCCAGTACGTCGAGCGGCAGTATGCGAGCGAGCTGCTCGCCGACGGGGCCGGCGGCGTCGGCTACCTCCTGAAGGACCGGGTCGCGGACGTGCGTGAGTTCGTGGACGCGCTCCGTCGCGTGGCCGGCGGCGGGACAGCGCTCGACCCCGAGGTCGTCTCGCAGCTCATGGTCCGGCGCCGACGGGACGACCGCCTCGGCGAGCTGACCCCACGGGAGCGCGAGGTCCTCGAGGCCATGGCCGAGGGGCGCACCAACGCGGGCATCGCCGCCAAGCTGACGATCACCGAGGGCGCGGCCGAGAAGCACATCAGCAGCATCTTCGGCAAGCTCGAGCTTCCCGATTCAGCGAGCGACCACCGGCGCGTCCTCGCCGTGCTCGCGTACCTGGGCGCCGAGGGGTAGCCGGAGGGCGGACGGGCGGGGCGATGACGCGGCATCCGAGCCCCGCGACGGGCGGTCGGCGGGTGCGGCCTCGGCGCGGGGCGCCCGGTATCATGGCCCTCGTTCGACCCGACGGCGGCCGCCGGCCGTCGCCGGGCGATCGCCGCGACGGGGAGCGCGGCAGCGCGGGAATGCATGGCGGCCTCTCCTGGCCCACGGGTCGAGCGAGCCGCGCGGACGTGACGCACCGGCCCACGGGCCGAGGGAGGCACCGGCGATGAGTGGCATGCGCACCGGGAAGATCCTCCACGTGGACCTGACCACGCGGTCGATCGAGGTCGAGGAGCCCCCGGAGTCGTTCTTCCGGCAGTACTTCGGCGGCTCCGCGATGGGCCTCTACTACATCCTCCGGGACATGCCGGCAGGGACCGCCCCCTACGACCCCGCGAACGTCCTGACGTTCATGCTCAGCCTCACCACCGGCACGCCGATCGCCGGGCAGAGCCGCGTCTGCGTGAACGCCCGCTCGCCGCTCGTGGACGGCATCGGCGACAGCCAGGCCGGTGGGTTCTGGCCCGCCGAGCTCCGCTTCTCCGGGT
>JAKOQS010000018.1 GCA_029778235.1 Chloroflexota bacterium
GACTTCTGGGACACCATGAGCCCCTTCTACCAGCGCCTCCCGCCGCCGGTCTCGCTGACCCCCGCCGTCGGCGTCGACGACGTCGGCGCGCTCCTCGTCGGTGGGATCGCGGCCGTCACGGTCGTCCACGGGACGCTGATGACGGTCCGCGAGACGCGCATCCGCTCGAAAGAGAAGAAGCACCGAAAGGCCGAGGCCGCCGCACGAGCCGCCGCAGCGCCGCCCGCCGCACCGGGCGCACCCGGTGCCGCCGCACGAGCCGCCGCAGCGCCGCCCGCCGCACCGGGCGCGCCCGACGCCCCGGCAGCGGCCGTCGCGGACGGAGCGGCAGCGTCGGGAGCCCTCGCCGCGCCTGAAGCCTCGCCCGACGCGCCCGTCCCGCCGGCCCCGCCCGAGGCCAGGCCGGCCTGGCTCGAGGCCCCCGCCCCGCCTGCCTGGCCGCAGGACCCCACCCCGTCGGCGGCGTCCGCCCCCGAGGCCCGCGGCGACGATCCACGACCGCCGGAGGCCGGCTGACATGGCGCGCATCGCCATCGATCCCGTCACCCGGATCGGCGGCCACCTCCGCCTGGAGGCCGAGGTCCAGGGTGCCGTCGAGGACGCCTGGAGCTCCGGGACGATGTTCCGCGGCTTCGAGCTGATCATGCGCGACCGCGATCCGCGTGACGCCTACCTGTTCGCGCAGCGGATCTGCGGCATGTGCAACGGGACGCACGCCCTGCGAGCCGTCCGCGCCGTCGAGGACGCCTTCGCCGTGCAGGTCCCGCCCAACGCCCGGCTCCTGCGCAACCTGCTCGCCGGCGCCACCTTCGTCCGGGACCACGTCCTCGCCTTCTACCAGCTCCAGGTCCTCGACTGGGCCGACTTCGACGGCGCGCTCGCGGCCGACCCGTCCGCGACCTCCACGCTCGCCCGCTCCCTGGGCGACTGGTCGCTGTCCGGCGCCGAGCACTTCACGGCGGTGCAGGCGCGTCTCCGGACGTTCGCGTCGTCCGGCCAGCTGGGGATCTTCGCCAACGGCTACTGGGGGCACCCCGCGTACACCCTCTCGCCCGAGGCCGACCTCCTGGTGATCTCGCACTACCTCGACGCGCTCGACTGGCAGCGCCGGTTCACCCGCCTGTTCACGATGCTCGGCGGGAAGAGCCCGCACCTCCAGAACTACTGCCTCGGCGGGATGGTCACCGCGCCCGTCTGGAGCGGGCCCACCGCGCCGCTGCGCGGGGAGCACCCGTCCCAGGTCGAGCGGGACACGCCACCGGCCCTGAGCGACGCCGGCATCTCCGACATGCGGACCCTCATCGTGGAGGCGCGCACCTTCGTCGAGAAGGTGCTCATGCCGGACGTGGAGTACCTGGCCCGCCAGTACGCCGACTGGGCCACCGTGGGCCGTGGGCCGGGCAACTTCCTGTCGTTCGGGGAGTTCCCCGAGGACGACACGACGCAGCCTCCCCTGCTGCTCCCGCGCGGGCGCCTGATGGACGGCGACGCGGCCAACCTGCTCACGGTGAAGCCGGAGAACGTGGCCGAGACCGTCGTTCACAGCTACTACACCTACCCGGAGGACGACAAGGCCTACCTCGGGCCGGCGGACGGCGTGACCGACCCGAAGTACGCCGGCCCCCCGGCCCCGGTCACCACCCTCGCGGGCTCGCAGAAGTACAGCTGGGTGAAGGCGGCGCGGTACGGCCAGGAGCCGATGGAGGCCGGGGCGCTCGCCCGGATGCTCGTCGCCTTCGCCTCGGGCAACGTCGAGGTGCAGTCCGGGGTCTCCCGGGCGATCGAGACGATCGGCGCCGGCGCGGACGGGATGCTCGGGACCGTGGGCCGGATCGCGGCGCGAGCCATCGAGGCGCAGGTGCTGGTGAACCGGCTCGAGGTCTGGCTCGATCGGCTGGTCGCCAACATGGCCGCAGGCGACCTCTCGCTCGCCGATATCTCGATGTGGGACCCGGAGGCGTGGCCGGCGGATGCCGAGGGTTACTCGCTGGGCGAGGGCCCGCGCGGCGCGGTCGGCCACTGGGTCTCGACCGCCGGCCGGCGGATCTCCGCCTACCAGATCGTGGACGCGACGACGTGGAACGCCTCGCCCCGGGATGCTCTCGATCGGCGCGGTCCGCTCGAGGAGGCGCTGGTCCGGACCCCCGTGGCGGATCCGCGCCGACCGCTCGAGATCCTCCGTGTCGCCCATTCGTTCGACCCGTGCACCGCATGCGGGACGCACCTGTACGTGCCCGTCGGTCCGTCCGCCGCGCGAGGCAGGGGAGGGAGGCCGCGATGACCGCCGCGAGCGACCCGGTCGGCGTCGCCGTCCCGGCGCCGGTGCCCTCGGAGATCACCCCCGCCGCGTCCGCCGCGACCGGCCACGGCCACGCGTCGGCCGAGCCCGAGGGCCGCTACCGCGTCTACGTCTGGCAGATCCCGGTCCGCATCACCCACTGGGTGACCGCGACGGCGATCGTCGTCCTGAGCATCACGGGCGGCTACATCGCGGACCCGTTCCTCATCCCGCCGGGCGGCGCGGTGATGACGAACGTGCGCTTCATCCACATCGTCTTCGCGATCGTGCTGGTGGCATCCGGGCTCGTGCGCGCCGTCTACCTGCTGGTCGGCAACCGGTACGCGCGATGGTCGGCGTTCATCCCGACGACGATGCGCCAGGCGACCGAGATCTTCCGGCAGGCCGGCTTCTACGCGTTCATCGTCAAGGAGATCCCGCGGATCATCGGGCACACCCAGCTCGCCGCCGCCGCGTACCTCGGCCTCTGGCTGCTGCTCCTCCTCGAGACGCTCACCGGGTTCGCGCTCGACGGCCTCCTCGGGTCGGAGCCGGGCGCCACGGCGCTGTGGTGGCCGCGGGCGATCTTCGGCCCGCAGCTCATCCGGATGGTCCACCACGCCGCGATGTACCTGATCCTGGCGATCGCCCTCTTCCACGTGTACAGCTCGGTGCTCGTGGACAGCCTCGAGCGCAACGGGCTGCTCTCGAGCATCTTCAGCGGCTACAAGTACATGACGCGCGAGGAGATCGTCCTCGCGCGCGACGGCGACGAGGGCGTGGCCGACGAGGCGGAGCGGATGGGATGAGCGAGCCGCGCGGGCCCCTCACCATCCTCGGCGTGGGGAACGTCCTGCGCCGCGATGACGGCGTGGGCGTGCACGTGGTCCGGGAGATCGAGCGCCTCGTGGAACGCGGCGAGGCGATGCTGCCACCCGGGACCGCGATCGTGGACGGCGGCCTGTCCGGCCTCGGCCTCTCTCCGATCGTGGCCGCGGCGCGCGCGCTCGTGATCGTCGACGCCGCCGCGATCCCCGGTCCGCCCGGGTCCGTCGCGGTCGTGGACGGCGACCAGGTCCGGTCCCGTGCCGGCCGGCTGGCGCCCGGCGCCTCCGACGGCGTCGGCGAGCTCGTCGACGCTGCCCGCCTGACGGGCACGCTTCCGACGGCCTTCTCGCTCGTCTGCATCCGGCCGGCGGAGACCGGCCCCGGACCCGACCTCACCGACCCGGTCCGCGCCTCCCTGGGCGCGGCCGTCCTGGCCACACTCCACGAGGCTCGCCGGCTCGACGAGCGGACGTCCGCCCTCGCGACGTCCGCCGCCCCCGACGGGCGCGACCTGGTGGGAGCCTCCGCATGAGACGCAAGCTCGACTTCGCCATCAGCGCGCTGATCGTCGTCAACATCGTCGTGATCGTGGGCCTCCTCACGGTCGTCCTGCTCGACCGCGTGGGATCGCCCGCGTCCAAGCCGGGGCACCCGGAACAGGCGAGCGCCGCGCCGACCGCCTCGGCGGAGACGATGGCCATGGGCCTCGCCCACATCCCCACGAACAACGCCTGCGTGCTCTGCCACGAGTCCGGCGGCTCGGCCGGCCTGAAGACGATCCCGTCGCTCGGGCACCCGCTCGAGGGCTGGCGCGGATGCCTCACCTGCCACGACGACAAGGAGCTCGGGCGGAAGGCGCCGGGGCACGAGGGGATCGCGCAGACCGAGTGCCTCAACTGCCACAAGGAGCCGATCCCGGGCAAGTCGATCACCCAGCCGCACTCGCGGCTCCAGGACCAGAAGTGCCTGGACTGCCACGGCAACTACGTCCACCTGCCGTCGAGCATGGCGAACAAGGGCGAGGACACCTGCACCCTCTGCCACAAGCCGCAGGTGCTCCCGCCGCCCACCTACCCGCACGCGGAAGGTGCGCAGCTCTCCTGCCGCAACTGCCACCGGGCCGAGGAGGTCGGCGCGCTTCCGATCGACCACGCCCTGCGCGGCGACTCGACGTGCCTGCTCTGCCACGACATCAAGGTGGGAGGCGAGACCGTCACGGCCCCGCCGGTCTCGACCGGGTCGGACGGGTCCAGCCCGTCGGTCACGCTCCCGCTGCCCGCGAGCCCCTCTCCGTCCCCGGGCGGCTGACGAGGGCTCGACCGAGGGGGCCCGACCGGGCGCCGGGTCCGGGCGCCGGGTCCGGGCGAGCGCCTGCGCCGGCCGTGCCGTCCCGCGGGGTCAGGACCAGCGGAGCGTCATCGTCGCGACGAGCGGCCGCCC
>JAKOQS010000142.1 GCA_029778235.1 Chloroflexota bacterium
GCCCGGAGCCGCGAGCACCTCCCCGGTGGTCCGGCCGTCGGCGAACAGGGACGCCATGAACAGCACGAAGCAGACGGTGACGACGACCCCGATGACGCCCAGCCAGCGCGGGAAGCGCGGGTCGTGCCGCCGCGCGAGGTCGATCGACGCGAGCCCCACCGTCAGCCAGCCGAGCACGAAGCACGCGAGCGCGGCCGTCGCGTGCGGGCGGAGGTCGTCCCTCGGGAAGAGGCCCACGAGCGCGCCGGCGACCCCCGCGACCACGCCCGTCGTGACCCACGCGAAGCGGAGTCGCCCGGGGACGGACGACGCGAGCCCCACCACGAAGATCGCGAAGCAGAGTCCGCCGACCACCAGCCCGGCGTTGAAGAGCGGTGCCGCCCGCGAGACGCTCACCTGGCCGAGCTCGGAGACCCAGTGGTCCAGCGGGCTGTACGGCTCGCCCGCGGAACCGGTGTAGACCAGGGCGGTCACCACCGACCCGATCGCCAGCGCGCAGACGCCGACGATCGCGGCGAGCTGGGCGATCCGCGCCCGCGTCCGTGCGTCCATCCCTGCCTCCGGCGTCTCCGTCACTCGGTCGGCACGGGGGCCAGGCTGCGCGAGATCTGCGGGTACGTGCCGCGGTAGCCGAGCGCGTGCGCGAGCGGCCCGAGGAGCGCGAACGTCACCTGCTGGATCGCCGGGGGCGGGGTCCGGAACTGGACCGTGTCGGAGAACTCGCGCCCGATCGCGACCATCTGCATGAAGTCGGGCATCCCCTTCGCGTCCACGTAGCCCAGGTTCGCGAGGCCGAACATCGTCTCGAGCATGTGGCCGAACCGGGCGCCGGGCGTGACCTCCACGATGACGCGGGCGTCCCGGTCGGACGCGTTCCACCAGTCGTGCCAGCTTCCGGCCCCGATCTCGGCCGACTCGCCTTCGTGAAGGACGCCCACCTCGCCGGCCCGCTTCACCGTGAGCTCGCCCTCCAGCACCGTGAACCGCTCGACCGCGCCGGGGTGCCGGTGCTCCCCCACCACGCGGGAGCCCACCCGGGCGACCATCTCGGCGCGGCTCCGACCTTCGGGGTTCTGCCACGGCAGCTCCAGGATCCGCGCCCACTCCTTCGTCACCGGGTTCACGATCTCGTCACCCACCTGCCAGGGCCGCAGGTCGGGCTGGCCGTTCGCGTCCGGGTGGCCCATCTTCGTCGCTCTCCTCGTCCATCGCCGTGCACCGCGCATGCCCCGCCGCGACGACCAGGGACGCGTGGCGCCGCGGATCGGCGGATGGTCGCAGGGAGGAGCCGCGCTGTCGAGCCCCACCGCGATGACGTGCCACCGGGCCGCGTCCGCGGTCGCGGCCCGGGCTACGCTGAGAGTCCGCGCAGGTCCGTGCCGGGTCCGGCGGGTCGCGAGGAGGAAGTGGCCGGGATGAGGACGACCCAGGAGACGGTCGACGTCGTCGTCGTGGGCGGCGGGACCGCGGGCCACGTCGCGGCGATCCAGGCCGCCCGAGCAGGCGTCACCACGTCGGTGATCGAGGCCGGCTCGATGCTCGGCGGCACCATGACCGCGGGCGGCGTCTGGATGCCGAACCACTTCTTCACGAAGACCGGGCCGGTCGTCCAGGGGATCCCGTGGGAGCTGTACACGCGCTCGAAGGAGATCGAAGGCCTCCCGGTCCCCGACTACCGCCGCCGCCGGCCGGTCGAGACCCCCGGCTACTACAGCTACATCAACGTGCCGGTCTACGCGGCCCTCGCCGAGGCCGAGGCCGTGAAGGCCGGGGTGGTCCTTCACTACCACGAGTTCGTCCAGGACGTTTCCGCCGTCGGCGATCTGTGGGAGGTCGCCTCCGTGGGCCGGGGCGTCCGGCGCGTCACGCACGCGAAGGAGATCGTCGACTGCTCCGGCGACTCGGACGTGGTCCGGATCCTGGGCATGAGGGTGCTGAAGTCGAAGGTCTCGCAGCCCGGGACCCTGCAGTACAAGATCGGCGGCATCGAGACGGAGCAGCTCTGGAAGGAGGAGGTCCAGGCGCTCTACGAGGAGGCGATGCGCGACGGCGTCCTGCGGAAGGGCGACTGGGCGTACGCGAACATGGAGCCGTTCCTCTACTACCTGCAGCACGGCGGCCATAACGCCACGCACATCTACGACGCGGACACCTCCGACGCCGACGGCCAGACGCGGGCGGACATCGAGGGCCGGGAGCGGATGCTCCGGATCTTCCGGTTCGTCCGCGAGAGCATCCCGGGCGCCGAGCGGGCCAGGATCGACTTCATGGCGCCCCACGCGCTCGCCCGGGAGACCTTCCACACGGTGGGCGAGTACACGGTGGTGAAGGACGACTTCGTCAAGGCGACCGACTTCCCCGACAAGGTCTGCAATGCCTTCAACTACATCGACCTCCACAGCCAGGCCATCGGCTGCGAGGTCAGCTTCATCGACGACCCGGAGGCGATCCCGACCGTCCCGTTCCGCGCGCTCATCCCGAAGGGCAGCCGGCGGATCACGGTCGCCGGCCGGAACGTCTCTGCGAACCGGATCGCGTTCGCGGGGATCCGCGCCCAGTGCACGTGCATGGCGATGGGCCAGGCGATGGGTGCTGCAGCTGCGCTCGCCGTCCAGCGCGGCGTCGCGTCGCGCGACGTGGACAGCCGCGACATCGTGGCGCTGACCGTGGAGCACGGAGCCGTGCCGGTGTAGGGGCCTGGGCGAGGGCCGCCGGAGGTGCCTGTCGGCCCGTGCCGACGGCGTCGCGCCGCCACGTGGACGCCGAGGAACGCCGAGGTGGCAGGAGGGAGACCAGGGTGATCCTCGTCGCCGGTGAGGCGCTCATCGACCTCGTGCCCGTCCCGGGCGCCGTGGAGCCCACGTATGTCGCGCGTGCAGGCGGCTCGCCGTTCAACGTCGCGGTGGGGCTCGGGCGGCTGGGTGGCGACGCGGCGTACCTCGGGCGGCTCTCGCGTGATCCGTTCGGCCGCCTCCTCCGCCGTGCCCTCGAGGTGGACGGCGTGGACACCCGGTTCGTCATCGAGGGCGACGAGCCGTCGGCGCTCGCCGTGGTTGACGTCGCCGCGGGTGCCGAGCCGGTCTTCACGTTCCACGGCGAGGGGACGGCCGACCGGCTGTTGCGGGTCGAGGACCTCCCGTCCCCACTGCCGGACGAGGTCTCGGCCGTGCACGTCGGGTCCATCTCGCTCGTGCGCGAGCCGGGCGCTGCCGTCTACGTGGAGCTGATGCGCCGCGAGCACGGCCGGCGGGTGGTGAGCCTCGACCCCAACGTCCGGCCCGCGTTGGTGGGAGACCGGGACGCGTACCTGGCGCGGCTCGAGGTCATGATCGCGCTCTCCGACGTCGTGAAGGTGAGCCGCGCGGACCTCGGGTGGCTTCACTCGGGCCGGGACCCCGAGGCGGTCGCGGCGGGGTGGCTCGCCCTCGGTCCGTCGCTGGTCGTCGTCACGCGCGGGGGCGAAGGGACGACCGCCCTGACGCCGTCCGGGCGCGTGGAGGTGACCGGCCGGCCCGTGACGGTGGTCGACACCGTGGGCGCGGGAGACGCGTTCACCTCGGGCCTGCTCGCCGCCCTGGCGGACGCGGACGACCTCGCCCCGGTCGCCCTCCGGGGCATGACCGACGACGACCTGCGCCGCGCCCTCACGTTCGCGAACGCGGCCGCGTCGATCGCGTGCACGCGGCCGGGCGCGCAGCCGCCCACGCGGGCGGAGGTGGAGGCGGTGCTCGGGGTCTGACGGCTGCCGGAACGCGGACGGCCGGGCGCGGATCGCCGGCCTCGCGCCGGGCGCGGTATCGTTCGCCCTCCAGCCGACGCCACCGGAGACTCCGCCATGCTCCCCACCACCGTCCGGGACTTCATCGGCACCGGGCCCATCGCCCACCTCGTCACGCTGCGCGCGGACGGCAGCCCGCACATCTCCCTCGCGTGGGTAGGGATCGAGGACGACGAGGTCGTGATCGGAACGCTCTTCGACCAGCCCAAGCTCCGCGACATCCGCCGCGACCCGCGGGTGACGCTCTCCTTCGTGACCGGGGTCCGGAACGCGATGGGGCTCGACGAGTACCTGGTGCTCGATGGGCGGGCACGGATCACCGAGGGCGGCGCGGCCGACCTCCTGCAGCGCCTGGCGCACGTCTACCTGGGGCCGGACGTGCGCTTCCCGCCCATGCCGGACCCGCCGGCCGGGTTCGTGACCCGGATCGCCGTCGATCGGGTCTCCGGCCTCGGCCCCTGGAAGGGCAACGAGGGCTGACGGGGAACGAACGAGTGGCGGGCGCGCGGCCCGGCTGGCTGTCCGGCCGGCGACCGCAGCGGCGCGCTCCCGGGCCCGTCAGGCTCCCACGCCAGCCTCCACGAGGATCGATCCGGCAGCCCCGTCGAGCAGGATGGTCGCGCCGTCCGGGATCCGCGAGCAGGCGTCCGGCACGGACGCGACGCACGGGATGCCGTACTCGCGGGCGACGACCGAGGAGTGCGACAGGATCCCGCCGCTCTCCGCGACGACACCCGACGCCCGGGCGAACAGGGGCGTCCAGGCGACGTCCGAGAACGGGACGACCAGGATGTCGCCGGGCGCCACACGCTCGAAGTCGGCTGCACCGCGGACGACCCGGGCCGTGCCGCGCACCTGGCCGCGGGACGTCGGGATGCCGGTCAGCGTAGAGACGGGCTCCACGCGGCCGCGCCGCGCGACGAAGGCGTCACCGTAGACGACTTCCGGGACGACGAGGTCGGCTGCCTCCGCGACCTCCGCCCGTCGGCGCGCGACGAGCAAATGCGGGTCGCCGTCACCCAGCGGGGCGTCGCCGACGAGTGCGCGCACCTCGCCGGCAGTGAGGTAGAAGACGTCGTCGCGCTCGCCGATGGCTCCGCGGGTCAGGAGCAGGTCCGCCAGGGCGAGGTACGTGGGTCGATAGAGCCCGTAGATGCGGGCCCAGGTGACACCCACCGCGTCGCGATACACGCGGAACGCCCCCGCGCGCCGCCACAGCAGCCGGAGGAGCGGGCGCTGCACGGCGGGAACGCGCCGGAGCACGGCATCCAGGTCGATCGGCGACCCACCAGCGGGTGCGGTCCCGTCCCGCTCGCCCTGCGCCAGCACGAGGTCCACCACGTGATCGGGATCCTCTCGCCACGTCCGCAGGGAGAGGTCGTTGCCGCTGTCGGAGAGATGGCCGAACCGGGTGAGGTAGGCGTCGAGCGCCGTCCGGAGCGGCGCAAGGTCCGCCCGTCCGTGGACGGCGGCCGTGCGTCGCGTGGCGAGGTCGCCGCGTGCATCCTCCGGCAGGTCGCGGACGAGGGCCGCCATCGCGTCGAGAGAGCGCGCCGGGCTCCACCCGACACGGTCCGGGCGGTCGGCCGCGGGGTCGACGACGGCCGGATCGATTCCGGCACGCTGGAGCTGGAGGGCCAGACCGCGATCGTAGGCGAGCATCGTGAGCGGGACGACGATGTTCGCGTATGCGGCGCGACGGGCGGCGGCGTCGATCGCGTCGAGGCGTCGCAGGAGCGCCGGGCCACCCATCACGTCGGGGTCCTCGGCGGCGAGGTCGTCGTAGACGCGGCGCAGCTCGCGCAACTCGGCTCGCACCCAGCGCCCGCGTCGCACCAGGCGCCCGGCGGCCCGCGCGACCCGTGGGAGATGACGCATGGCGCCGGCGCCCGGACGGAACCTCGGTGCCTCCGGGCCCTTCGGCAAGCCCAGCAGGAGCTCCAGGGTGTCGTGGGGCATCCCGAGAGCCTCGAACACCGAGCCGATCGTGGTCATGTCGAAGTACGCGCGGTAGCCGAAGGAACGCGCGAGATCGTCGGGTCGCACGTCCAGCGGGCCGACGAGCTCCTCGAGGAGGTCGAGCCAGGCGGAGTTGACCACGGGGACGTTGACCGACCAGACGAGCGGCTTGATGACGCCAGGCAGCACGTCACGGGCGATGCGGCGCGAGTACACCCGCAGGTCTCCGAGGCCGCTGATCGGCCGCGCTCCCAGCCACCAGGTCGTCGTCCCGTCCGCGACCCATTCGAGCTCCAGGGCACCCTCACCGGTCGCCGCGAGCCGCGCGGCCGTGACCGCCACGCTCTCCACCAGCGGCGCGGGGACGCGGGGGGCATCGGGTGCATCCGTGAACGCTCCCCAGCGGCGGACCCAGCGATCCGGGCTGGCGGCGCCCGCGACGACCGTGGCGCCCGGGCCCTGCACCGCCTCGACGACGACCTCGTCCAGGCCGGTCACCGGGTTGCGCGAGAAGACGACACCGGCTCCCGACGCGGGCACCATCTCCTGGATGACGACGGCCACCCGCTCGGGGATGCCATCCCCGGTCCGCCGCGCATGTGCCGCGAGCCGGTCGCGGTCCACCGCCGCCACCTCGCGCACCGCCGCCACGACCCTGTGCGCCGGGACGTCGAGCAGGTGCGGGAACTGGCCGGCGAAGGCCCGCAGCGCGCCATGATCGCCGTCGACGGACGAGCGGATCGCGTAGGACGCGTCCGGATCGAGCCAGCGGCGCAGGGCGCTCCCAACGAGCTCCGTCGCGAGCGGGTCGTCGTGGGCGAGGTCCGCGGCGATCTCCACCGGCACCGCGACCGCGGCCGGCACCGGCACGCCCTGGCGGGCGAGCCACGCGATCGACACGGCCTTCGCGCCCACGTGCGCGGAGTCCGGGTGTCGTGCTCCGGGCGCGAGCGCCACGAGGGGTGACGGGGCGACCGCGTGCGGGCGGGCTGGGCGGACGGCACGAGGTGCGTCCGACGCGTGGTGGTCGTGGTCGTCCCGGCCATGAGCGTGGACGATGGCGGGCGGCCGGATGAGCCCGCGTGGGCGTCCCGGTGACGGCATGTGCGACCTCAAAGCGATCCGGCGTCGTCGATGAGCGGCGAGATCCAGTCCGCGGCGAGCCCCATGAGCTCCGGGTCGTCGTTGAGGCTCGGCAGGCGGAGCACCTCGACGTCGGGATGGAGCGTGCGCAGGCGGTCTGTCGTGTAGCCCACGTCCAGGAGGGTCTCGTGGTTGTCGGTCACGAACCCGATCGGTGCGAACACGATCGCGCGGGCACCCGTGGTGACGAGGTTCCGGGCGGCCTGGAGCATGTCCGGCTGCGTCCATCGGCCCGGCGTCGGGTGGTTCATCCATCCCAGGCTGATGTTCGGGAACTCGTGCCACAGCCGCTCCTTGACGGCGTGGTAGAGGATCCGACTGTCGCGGATGCCCGTCTCGAACCCCCTCGCCTTGTACGGGCAGCCGTGGTTGAGGAGCACGACGCCGATCTGCGAGGTGGCGTGCCGGGCCTTGAGGGTTCGGGCCCCCTCCCGCACGTGTCGCGCGAGGCGCTCGTGGTAGGCGGGCCGGTCATGGAAGCTCGGCAGGTAGCGGATCTCCCGGATCCACGTCCCATCCGACCCCAGCGCCTTGTTCACCTGCTCCAGCGACAGCCCGCCCGTGTACACGGAGTCCACCACCAGGAGCGGGTAGATGACCAGACGGTCGTACCCGGCGGCGCGGATCGCCGGCAGCACCTGCTCGGGCAGGTACCCGTCGCAGAAGTTCAGCGCCGTGAACACCTCGACCCGGTCGCCGTACCGCTCGCGGAGCGCCAGCTGGAGGCCGGCCCGCTGGCGCTCGAAGATCGCGTTGTGCGGCGAGACGAACCGGTTCGCCCGCTCGTACTCCGCCCGCGCCTTGCGTGCGAGACGGCGAGACATGAGGGGCACGACCCGGTCGGGGATCCTGACCGACTTGCTCACCAGCAGCCGCAGGGACAGCGCGTTGTACGCGGCCAGGTCGGCGTTGTCCTCCACCTCCCCGTAGCCGCACAGCAGGACCGCGACGCGAGCGCCGTCCGCGTCCGGGTGCGCGCGTGCGTGACGGGCCTCGTCGTCGGCATGGTCACGCTCGATCACGGCATCGGCCGCCGCGCCGGGGCGGCTCGTCTCCTTCGCCTTCATGACCCCCTCGACCTGATGGATGCCCGAGCCCGGCCGCCTGGACGCCAGGCTGGTCGAGCCGCGATGGTGACACAGGACCGGGCGGAACGGCGTGGAACGGCGCGGACCGCGTCGCCCTTGCCCGTCACACGCCACCGGGACCCCGGGGGTCGACCCGTCACGGCGCCGATCCGAGCGGGACGATGCCCGCCGCGATGGCATCCGGGTCGATCGCCGCGACCGCCTCGTCGCCGCCGAGGATCGACACGAGGAGCGTGTGGCCCGGTGCCCCGATGACCCAGGCGACCGCAGTCGTTCCCTCCGCACCGGGGTCGCCCGCCGAGTGGGCCTCGATCCGCACGGCCTCGCCCGCAGGCAGGCGCACACGCTCGCGGGTGGACGTCGCGGCGCCCACCGTCTCTTGCACGCCGGCCGCGATGAACCCGGCGACGAGATCGAGCAGGAGGCCGCCGACCGATGGCTCCGTCGCCATCACCGAGATGTCCGTCGGGATGGGCCCCGCGGGCGAGGATGCGGACGGGTCGACCGCGAAGAACACGGGCTTCGCACGTTCGCCCAGCCGGTCGACCTGCGCGAGCAGGGCACCCGCGCCGGGGAACCGGGCCTCGAGCTCCGCGCGGCGCGACGGGTCGGCGAGACCCTCGGGCGACACCAGCTCCCAGCCGTGCGGGACGGGCAGGCGGATCCCCGCCGAGGCGACGTCGACCCAGGCGGTGCCGCGCGGCGCGACCGACGGGCTCCCACTCGCGGTGGACGGCGCCGGTTCGGCGGGCGGCGTGGCCGCCGTCGGTCCTGGCGCCGTCGCGGACGGCATGACGGTGGGGCCGCTCGTCGGACCGGGCGCACCGCAGGCGGTCGCGACGGCGGCGACGGCCACGACCGACGCGACAAGACGCCGGGCTGCGGTCGGGCGCGTCACGGCGTGGTGGCGATCTCGACCGAGGCCACCATGTTCCACCGAACGCCACCCGGGACCTCTCCGACCGGCTTCACGATCGCGGTGAACACCACGTCGCCCTGCCGGTCGACGCCGTACGCGGCGATGGAGACCACGGTGGCAGGGATGTCGCCTGCGAAGCCGTCGATCGTCACCGTCGCATCCGCGCCCACCGCGACCCCGGCCACCTCGTCCTGCGTCAGGTCGGTGGTCTCGAACTCCCAGCCGCCGTCCCCCGCGATCCGGACCAGGGGCGCGCCGGCGGCCACCACGTCACCGGCCGACACCGCCATGTCGGCCACGAGGCCGGCGATCGGCGCGGTGATCACGGTGGCCGCCGCGGCGGCCACGGCCGCGTCCAGCGTCGCACGCGCCCGGGCGGCGTCCGCGGCCGCGCCGGCGTTCGCGGCGTTCGCGGCGGACCTGGCCGCGCGAGCGGCGTCGAGCCCGGCCGCCGCGGCGTCGACCTGCGCATCGGCCTGCCGCTCCAGGGCCGTGGAGGCGTCGCTGGGCAGGGCGTCGCGCGCCGCCCGCGCCCCGCGGAGCGCGGCGGCGGCGCGACTCACCTCGGCATCGGCCTGGGCCGCCGCGGCATCGGCACGGGTCGCCGCGGCCGTCGCGGCGTCGACACCCGCCCGTGCGGCGTCCACCTGGGCGGAGACCGCTGCGTCGTCGAGCTCGACGAGCACGTCCCCGACCGCGACCCTGTCGCCTTCCGCGATCGCGACACGAGCCACGGATCCGGGCACGCGGGCACTGACGGACGCCGATGCGACCGGGACGGTCCTCGCCTCTGCCACGACCCGATCCGCCGGCGGGACGGGCGGCAACGGCGTCGGCGAGACCCCGGTGGTGGCGCCGGACCTGTCCAGCGAGCCGCTCGCGACCACCGCCACGGCCGCGACGACGATCAGCGCACCGACGCCCGCGAGGATCCAGCGACGCATCAGCGATGCCTCCCTACTCGTACCCCAGGACCTCACGGACGGCCATGCGCGACGCCCGCCAGGCGGGCCCGAGGCTGCCGAGAACCGAGAGGACGATCACGACGGCCAGCCACATCAGGAGCCCTGCGAGGGACACCTCGAAGGCGAGTGGCCGCTGGACGAACACCTGCCCGAGCTGGTCGGACAGCACGATGCTCAGGGGAACGGCGAGCGCGGCGCCCGCCAGCCATGCGAGGAGCCCGATCACGCTCCCCTCGCCGACGAAGATCCGACGCACGGCACCGGCGGTGGCGCCGATCGCCCGGATGATCCCGATCTCGCGTGACCGCTCGACGACGTTCATCGTCATCGTGCCCGCCAGCCCGAGGCCGCCCACGATGCCGAGCAGGACCGCCATCACCGAGACGACCACGACGACCGTGTTGAACGCGAGGTAGATCGTGTCCATCACCGCGCTCGTCGTGGTGACCGATGCGACGCCGATCCCGACGGATTCGAGATGGTCGCGGAGGGCGCCCGCGACCGCCGCCTGCGACGCGGCGTCGTGGGCCTGGGTCTTGACCATGACGACTTCCGCCCGGTCCGCATCGCCGGCCACCGCGCCAAGCGCATCGCGGTCGACGTAGCTGAAGACCGCGAACGTCGGCGACTGGACGACGCCGACGACGGTCCATCGGGCCTCGACGCCACCGATCCGCAGGGTCAACTCGTCGCCCACCCGCACGTCCGGATCGTCGCGTCGGACGTTCGACGTCAGGACGACGGCGTTCCCCTCACCGGGCAGCAGCCAGCGCCCCTCCTGGACCACCGGTGCGACGGTGTCCGTGTCCGCGGGCAGGCCGAACACGACCATCGACGGGCTCTCCGAGCCGTCCGGCCGCTGGCGGATGGCGCTCGCGAACCGCCATGGCTCGGCGGCGGTCGTGCCGGACACGCGGAGAGCCTCCCGGACGACCGTCCTCGACCGCGCGGGGGCGCTGAGGTTCACCTGCACGTCGTAGTCGAAGTAGCGCGCGGTCTCGTCGAGGGTTGCGAAGAGGGATCCCCGCACGTTGAAGATCGTCATGAACACGGCGCCGCCGAGCGTGAGGGCCGCGAGGGTGAGGGCGACGCGACCCTTGCGGCGGAAGGTGCTCCGGATCGAGAGCAGCAGCGGCCGCGAGGGGCCGCGGAGCCTGGCGAGCAGGCGGTCGGCCGAGCCGCGTCCGAACCGCTCGTCGATTCCCGTGTCGGTGATCGCGTCATGAGCCGAGATCCGGACACCGCGCCAGATCGGCCACAGCGCGGCCACGAGCGGGACGGCGACCCCGAGACCCGCCTCGAGCGCGACGACCGACGCGGGGACGAGGGGGGTCGGGAGGTCCACGTTGAGCAGCCCCCCGACGAGCGACGCCATCCCGAACGCGGCGATGGCAGCAGCCGGCACGGCGATGGCCACGCCGGCGATGCCGTACAGGGCGACCAAGGCGAGGTACATCGCCGTGACCTGCGACGACCGGCCGCCGAGGACCTTCATGATCCCGATCTGGCGCACGTGCTGGGCCATGAGGACGTTGATCGTGTTCACGATGAGGAAGCCCGCGACGAGGAGGCTGAGGAGGCCGATCGCACCGAGCACGAGGAAGACGGAGCCGACCAGCTCCTGGGCGGGGTGGTGGCCGGGCTCCGCGACGAGCACGAACGTCACGGGGGTCCCCGACCGCTCGATGCGCTGGCGGACCGCGTCCGCGACGACCTGGACCTGGGCCCGGCTCGTGATGCCGTCCGTGGTGCGGATCCGGATCTCGTTCCACGTGTCCGGCCACCCCAGGTCGACCATCGTCTCCGGCGACACGTACGCGGACAGGCGGCCGAAGTAGTAGGCAGGCGAGGCTCCGGGCTCGTACGCGAAGCCGGCCACCCGGAGGCGGCGTTCGTCGCCACCCGAGGTGCGGACGAGGACCTCGTTGCCGAGCGCGACATCCACCAGTCGCAGGCCGGAGCGCTCGAACGCGACCTCGCCGCGTCGCGGCGGGAAGTCCCCGGAGACGCCGAGTACCCGGTCGAGCTGCTGGTCGTCGTAGTCCGCCAGCGCGATGAGCTGGAGCTCGGTCGCGACCTCACCCGCGGCGGCCGCCTGCGCATCCGGCTCGAGCCAGCCGCTCACCGTCCGCCGCGCCTGTGCGACCGCGACGCCGTCCACCCGCTCCACTGCCTGGAGGAGCTCGCTGTCGAAGCCCGTTGCGGTGTACAGGGTGGCGGCTGACGGGTCGCCCGCCGCGTACGCGGAGTCGAACGCATCCTCGAGCAGGGCGCTCGCCCCCGCGATCGTCCCGACGGCGAACACCCCGACCGCGATCGAAGCGACCACCGCGGCCGTCCGTGCGCGGTAGGCAGTGAAGTCGCGGCGGACCTTGCGCCAGCGGGTGTCACGCATGGGCGGCCCCATCCACGATCCGGCCGTCCGCCATGTGGACCACGCGCCGGGCCTGAGCAGCGAGCTCGACGTCGTGGGTCACGATGACGACGGTCCGCCCGGCGGCAGCGAGGCGCTGGAGGAGGCCGAACACCGCCTCGGCGGTGCCCGAATCGAGGTTGCCGGTCGGCTCATCGGTGACGATGACCGGGGGGTCGTTGGCCAGCGCGCGTGCGATGGCGACCCGCTGCTGCTGTCCGCCCGACGTCGCGAGCGGCAGCTTCTCCGCCTGGTCACCCATCTCGACGAGCTCGAGCAGCTCGGCCGCTCGTGCGTGGCGCTCCTTCGCCGAGCCGCGCCCGGCGAAGTCCATCGGGAGCATGACGTTCTCGGCGACGGTGAGGGTCGGGATCAGCTGGAAGAACTGGAACACGACCCCCACGTGGGCGCCGCGCCACCGGGCGAGTTCGCTCTCCGTCGCCCGGCGCAGGTCGAGTCCCGCGACGGTGATCGAGCCATCGGTGGGGCGGTCGATGCCGGTGATCATGTTCAGCAGCGTGGACTTGCCGCACCCAGAACGCCCGACGATCGCGACGAGCTCGCCGCGCCCGACCTCGAGCGTGACCCCGCGCAGCGCCCGGAAGACCCCAGCGCCGGTCGGATAGTCCTTGACGACGTCGCGGAGGTCGATGATCGGCCCATCTGCCGCCTGCCCGTCCCCGCCGCGCGGAGGGGCCTGGCGTGGCACGGCCGGGTCGCGATCCATGGGGGGCACATCCGAAGCGGGGTCGGTGAGCGGCATGGTGGCGGTTCGAGTGTAGCGCCCAGCGGCGGCGATGCCCCGCGGGCCGTCAGTCCCGCGGCCGCGGCCGCTTCGGCCCGCGGATGGCCCGGGCCATCGCGGGCACGAGCCCGTAGCGGTCGAGCCCACGGCCGAGCGCGCGACCCATGCCGAACTCGATGGCGATCTCCTCGTTCGTGGGATCGGTGCCCTTGCCGCGCATCCGCCAGTACTGCGAGAGCTCGGGCCGCATCGCAAGCGCGTAGACGACATCCGCGAACACCATGTACCCGACGATCCACGGGTCCGCGGTGGCGACCCAGAGCCAGGGCACGAGCAGGATCATCCCCGCCCAGCGGAGGACGAGGATGTTGCCCAGTACGAACCCGACGACGGCCCCCAGGAGCGTCGTCCCGACCACCGCGACAGGATCGATGACCAGCAGGCTCCCGTAGATGACGGATTCGCCTCGGCCGCCCTTGAACCCGTGGAAGATGGGCCGGATGTGGCCGATCAGCCCGGCCGCGGCGACGACGACGAAGTACGGCTGGTCCGGCGCGGCCAGGCGGAAGGCCAGCACCGGGATCGCGACCTTCGCCATGTCCAGGAGCGCGGTCAGACACCCGAACCGCGGCCCGAGCGTCATGCGGACGGCCGTCGCGCTGACGGAGTCGCTGACGAACGTCTCGCCGTGTCCGAGCGGCACCTCGATCCGCTCGATGTCGGCGTCGACGCCGCGCCACGCGACGACGAGGCGGGCGAACGAGATCGATCCCGCGAGGTACCCGATCGCCGTCGCGACGGCGAGGATCCACAGCTCCACCATCCGCCTCCGCTGCTCTGGTCCGTCACTCTAGTGCGGATCGTCGGGCGGGACCGCACGACCGCGACCCGCCGGCACGATCATCCTTGAGCCGTCATGACGCCCGTCGTCGTCATCGTCGGCCTCTACCGGATCGTCGGGTCGCTCGTCGTCCTGCGCTGGCCCTTCTGGGGCGCGCTGGTCGCGATCGCGGTCGACCTGACGGACCTCCTCCTGCTCGACCTGCTCGTCCCTGCGGGGCTGGGCCCCTGGCCCGACTACCAGGCGTTCGACAAGTGGGCCGACCAGGTCTACCTGCTCGCGTTCCTCGTCGTCGCGCTGCGCGACTTCCGCCCACTGGAGAAGTGGATCGCCGTCGCGCTGTACCTGTTCCGGCTCGTCGGGTTCGTGGCGTTCGAGCTCGGGGCACCACGGGAGATGCTCTTCCTGGTCCCGAACCTGTTCGAGTTCTGGTTCCTCGCCGTCGTCACCGTCGCCCACTTCCGGCCGGGGTTCGCCTGGACGCCGGGACGGGCGGCGGCCGTGCTCGGCCTCCTGCTGGGCGCCAAGCTCGTGCAGGAGTGGGCCCTCCACGTGGCCCGCCTCTTCGACTCGTTCACGTTCCTCGAGGCGCTCGACTGGATCCGACGGGTGGTCTTCGGCGGGTAGCATCGACTTCGACGGAGGGAGCGATGAGCAGGATCGTCACGTTCACCCTGGTCACCCTCGACGGGGTCGTCCAGGGTCCCGGACATCCCGACGAGGATCGCCGCGACGGGTTCGAAGTCGGCGGCTGGTCGCCGCCTTACGCCGACGAGACGCAGTCGCGGCTCGTCGCCGCCGGGATGGCCACCTCCGACCGGCTCCTGTTCGGGCGGCGGACGTACGAGCAGTTCGCTGCCGTCTGGGCGAACGGGCCCGCGGACAGCCCGTTCACGCGGGTCCTCAACACCCGGCTCAAGTACGTCGCGTCGTCCACGCTCGCCGAGCCTCTCCCGTGGGCGAACTCGCGGCTCCTGGCGGGTGATGCGACGGCGGCGGTCGCGGAGCTGCGGGACGGGCCGGGGCCGGACATCGTCATCCTGGGCAGCGCGACGCTCATCCGCTCCCTTCTCGGCAGCGGGCTCGTCGACGAGATGGTCCTGGTCGAGCACCCGATCGTGCTCGGGCGCGGGCACCGCCTGTTCGTGGACGGCACGCCGCCCGTCGACCTCCGACTCGTGGACGCGACCCCGACGACGACCGGCGTGCTCGTCGCGCGGTATCGACCAACCAAGGCGCTCTCGGCGTGAACGGGCGGGAGCGCATCCTCGGGGCCCTCGACGGCGACGAGCCCGACCGCGTCCCGCTCGCCCTCTCCTTCTACCACCTCGACGCCGGGGCGCTGGCGCCGCAGGGAGCGTGGCACGACGGGATGGTGGACATCCTGTTCGTCCCCTTCCCCGTATCGCCCGAGGAGGAGGATCTCCGCCGCCGCGCGATGCCGTTCGACGGCGACACGCGGATCGGCAGCGCGTCGCAGGTCGCCCGGTACACCGCCTGGCGCTACCGCCCGGAGGACCTGCAGCACGGCAACCCGCTCGAGCGGGCGGAGACGGTCGCCGACCTCGGGGCCTTCCCGTTCCCCGAGGCTCGCGGCACGCGGATCGTCGAGGATCTCTCGCTGGCCGTCCGTGACCTCCATGCCCGCGGGCTCGCGGCCGGAGGGAACACGCCCCACCTTGGCGGCGAGCTGTTCGAGGCGGCCTGGCGCCTGCGCGGCCTGGAGCGCTTCCTCACCGACCTCGTCGAGCGCCCGGAGATGGCCCACTTCCTGCTGGACCGCCTGGCGGAGCTGGCGCGTCGGAACGCGGCCACGCTCGCCGCCGCCGGCGTGGACGTCCTCTCGCTCGACGACGACGTGGGCATGCCGGGCCGGATGATGATCTCGCCGGCCACGTGGCGGACGTTCTTCCGTCCGAGGTTGGCGGCCATCGTCGAGGCGGCGCGCGCCATCAAGCCGGACGTCCGCGTCCTGTACCACAGCGACGGCCATATCGAGCCGATCCTCGACGACCTCGTGGAGATCGGCGTCTCGGCGGTGAACCCGGTCCAGCCAGAGCACATGGACGCCGTCCGCATCCGCCGGCGGTTCGGCCGGCGGCTCGCCCTCTGGGGGACGGTCGGCCGCCAGACGACGTTCAGCTTCGCGACGCCCGACGAGATCCGGGCGGAGGTCCGGCTGCGCATCGCGTCGCTCGGGCGCGCGGGCCTGGTCCTGTGCCCCGCCTACGACGTGGACGAGCCCGACATCCCGTGGACGAACGTCGCGGCGTTCCTCGACGAGGGTCGCCGCGTCTGACGCGGACCGGCCCGCGTCGCCGAGCGGTCGGCCCCGTCAGCCGGCGAGCGAGTCGACGAGCGCGCGCACGGGCCGGTCCGACTCGACCGGATGGCGCATGGGGCCGTCGAGCACCAGCCTGTACGCGGTCCGACGCCCCACGCGCGTCCGCTCGATGTACCCCGCGTCGGCAAGGTCGGCGAGGATGCGCAGGGCCGCACGCTCCGTGATCCCCACCCGTGCCGCGATATCTCGGACCCGCAGGTCCGGGTCGGACGCGAGGCACAGCAGCACGTGAGCGTGGTTCGTGAGGAAGGTCCAGTGGTGCTCGCCCTGGACGGAGTGGCGCACGGTCGGCTCCGACATGCGACACATGATACATGACACTCTTGACAGGTGTACGCGGGGACCGTACAGTACCGCCACCGAAGGGGAGTACCCCTGATGAAGGTGACGGCGTCACCCCGGTCGCGGCGAGAGCCGCCGACCCGCCGCCACCGGCCGACCGACCGGTCGGGAGAGACCTTCGGCTGATGACCGTCAGCCGGAGGCTCGCACTCGATTGGATCCCCAGGTCTTCCTCTGGGTCGCCCTCGCAGTCCTCATCCTGGGGATGCTCGCGCTCGACCTCTTCGTCTTCCATCGCAAGGCCCACGAGGTCTCGCTGCGCGAGGCCGCCCTGTTCAGCGGCGTCTGGATCGGCATGGGGCTCGCCTTCGGCGGCCTCGTGTTCGCGTTCATGGGCGCCAAGGCGGGCGGCGAGTACCTCGCGGGCTACGTGATCGAGAAGTCCCTCTCGATCGACAACGTCTTCGTCTTCGCGATGATCTTCGGCTACTTCGCCGTCCCCGCGAAGTACCAGCACCGCCTGCTCTTCTGGGGCGTCTTCGGGGCCATCGTGTTCCGCGCGATCTTCATCGCGGCCGGGGCGGCGTTGCTCGACGCGTTCCACTGGATGATCTACGGCTTCGGCATCCTCCTGCTCCTCACGGGCTGGCGGATGTGGCGGCACCGCAACGAGCACATGCTCGACCTCGACAACAATCGGATCCTGCGGCTCGTGCGACGCCTGGTGCCGATCACCCCCGAGTACCGCGGGCAGTCGTTCTTCGTGCGCGACGCCGGCAAGTGGATCGCGACGCCCCTCTTCGCGGTCCTGGTGATCATCGAGTCGAGCGACATCATGTTCGCGATCGACTCGATCCCGGCGATCTTCGCGGTCACCTCCGACCCGTTCATCGTGTTCAGCTCGAACGCCTTCGCGATCCTGGGCCTGCGGTCTCTCTACTTCCTGCTGGCGGGCATGCTCGACCGCTTCACCTACCTCAAGGCAGGGCTTGCCGCGCTGCTCGTCTTCGCGGGCGTGAAGATCCTGCTCACCGACATCTACAAGATGCCCGTCTGGCTCTCGCTCGCGATCATCGTGGCGATCATCGGCGTCTCAGTCGGCGCCTCGCTGTGGGCCACGCGGCGCGCCGGGCGTCGAGCGGTGAGTGCCGGGGCCGACGCGACGCATCCCGACCGCGCGGGCGGGTCCGGCGGGGTTGAGCCGGCGGAGTCCGCCGACGCAGCCAGGGGCCCACGGGCCGATGCCGGCTCGACGGCGGAGGGGGTCGCCTGATGCGCGACATCGTCCGCCGCGCCGCGATGCCGGCCGTCGTCCTGCTCGTCGTCGCATCGATCGTGCTGTCCGCCGGCCTCGGTTGACGCAGACGGCACGGACGCACCGCCGGCCGCGGGCCTGACCATCCGACCTTCCTCGATCCTCCCTCCACGACACACCCAGGAGACCGACGATGAACACACCAGCCACCCGGACCGACCTCCGCTGCCCCAAGTGCCACGGCGACCTCGTGGTGTACGAGCGCCAGGGCATCGTGGTGGACCAGTGCCGCGACTGCCGCGGCGTCTGGCTCGACCGCGGGGAGCTGGAGCACCTGATCGACATGGAGGCGGAGTACGTCCGCCGGGCCGGCAGGACGGACGCGCCGCCGCGATCCGACGATCGCGGCCGCGACGACCGCGACGACCGGCGACGGGACGACGACCGGCGACGGGACGACGACCGGTACGACCGGGGCGGAACGTCGCGGCGCGACGACCGCTACGACGACCGCTACGACGATCGGGGCCGCCGCGGCGGCGACCGGCGCTCGAACCTCTTCGGCGACATCTTCGGCGACATCCTCGGCGGCTGACGCAGCGAGGATGGCCGCCCGACGGACGGCACGACCATGAACGACACCATCAGGCTCGGACGCCTCGCGGGCATCCCCGTGGGGGTGAACTGGACGGTCATCGGGATCGGCGCCCTGATGGCCTGGAGCCTCGCCGGGCGCGTCCTGCCCGGCGAGGTCCCCGGACTCGCAGCCGCCGCGTACTGGGCCGCGGGGATCGGCGTCGCGCTGCTCTTCCTCGCGTCGCTGCTCGCGCACGAGCTGGCGCACGCCGTGGTGGCGCGCCGGAACGGCCTCGAGGTCGAGGGCATCACGCTCTGGCTCCTCGGCGGGGTGGCGAAGCTCCGCGGGGAGGCACGGACGCCGGGCGCGGAGGCACGGATCGCCATCGTCGGACCGCTGGCGAGCCTGACCATCGCCGGGGCCGCATTCGCCGCGTCCGTCGGGCTCGGCGCGCTGGCCCTCGAGGGCCCGTTCGCCCTCGCGGTGGTGGCCGCCCAGTGGCTCGCCCTCGTGAACCTGCTCCTCGGCGTCTTCAACCTCATCCCGGGCGCGCCGCTCGATGGCGGTCGGATCGCGAAGGCCGTGGTCTGGCGGTGGCGCGGCGACGCGCTCACCGCCACCCGAGCGGCGAGCGGACTGGGCACGGCGGTCGGCTGGGGCCTCGCGGGTCTCGGCATCGCCGAGGTCGCCCTGTTCGGGAACCTGGCGGGCCTGTGGTCGATCGTCCTCGGCTGGTTCATCGCCGGCGCGGCCGGCGCGGAGCGGGACCAGGCGGAGGCGCTCGACGCCCTCGCGGGCCTCAGGGTGGCCGACGTCATGACGCACGAGCCCCCGAGGGCACCGGCGTCGCTGACCGTGGACGCCTTCGCGGACCACATGGCGCCGAGTGCGCGCTCGTCCACCTGGGTCCTGACCGGGCCTGGAGGCGAGATCGCGTCGGTCCTCGGGCTCGAGTCCGTCCGCCGCCTCGGGCGCGGCCGGGCGCGCGAGACGCGGCTGGGCGACCTCGCGGTCCCGGTCGAGCGCCTCCCCGTCACGACGCCCGACGAGCTCGTCCCGGCTCTCCTGGAGCGCCTCGCCGGCGCCCCGGTCGGGACGCGCGTCGCAGTCATCGACGAGGGGGCTCTCGTGGGGCTGCTGCTGCCGGAGGACCTGTCTCGTGCGATCGAGATCGGCCGGCTGCGTCCCCGGACGCGCGACGGTGGTGGGGCTGCGACGTCCCGCACGATCCCGGGGTGGCCCGCGCGTCCGTGAGACCGGCGCGCCCTCGCGCCGACACGACCGTGATCCATGCGACGGCCGGGTGGGGACGCCCGGCCGTCGCGCCATCCGGGCGTCCATGCGGGCGCTCTCCGTCCCCTTCCGCAACGTGAGCGACACCGTGGCGGCATGGTGCGAGCGCGGCCCCGGGCGTACCGTCACGTCCCGGCCTGTCGGCCGGCCGTGCGGGCGCACGCGCGCACGCGATCGCCACGAGGGACCCCGCACCCATGTCCGAGGAGCAGCACCTCGATCGACCGGCGCCGGACCGGGCGCTCGCGGAACGCGAGCCGGACGGCACCGTGCTCACCTGTGCGGCCTGTGGCTGCCGCCTGACGGCGCGGGAGCGGAACGCCGGCATCGGGCCGGACGCGGCGTGGCGCCACTTCGCCGGCCCACTCGGGCGCGATGCCCGGGGCTGCCGCGTGGCGTGCGTCGACGAGCCGCACCTGATGGCGTCGGTCCTGCGCGCCGCGGCCTGATCGGCCGTCCACCGGCGGACGTCCGCCGCTGCACCGGAACCGCTCGGCATCATGGGGCGTCTTGGCGCGGGGACGGCGATCCTCGTCGCCCCGGGCGCTCGGAGACTCCGGTATCCTGCGCCGAACCCGATCACGCTCGCGCGGCCCGTCCTCACCCACCGGGGCTGTGGGCCGGCCCATCACACGAGGGACGCACATGCGACGACGGATCCCGGCTGTCGGCCTCGCGGCCGCAGCGCTCCTGGTCATCTCCGGCCTCGCCTCCACGGCGCTGGCGGCCGGCGGGACCGGCGGCAACCTCGAGGGGACGTTCTGGGTCCTCACCCGTTACGCGGACGGCGGCACGATGGTCGACGTCCCCGCGAGCGTGGAGGCGAACGCGACGTTCGACGCCGGCCGCATCGCCGGCAAGGGCGGCTGCAACGGCTTCGGCGGCGACTACACGGTCAATGGGGCCTCGATCACCTTCGGCCCCCTCATCTCCACGATGATGGCGTGCGGCGCGCCCCAGGATGACGTCGAGAAGGCGTACTACGCCGACCTCGGAAAGGCCGCCACGTACACGGCGAGCTGGGGCGTGCTCACGATGTACGACGCCTCCGGCGCCGAGCTCCTCGTGTTCGCGGCCGGGACCCCGGTCCCCCTGAGCGGTCCGACCTGGCACCTGGCCTCGTACAACAACGGCAACCAGGCGGTCGTGGGCGTCGTGGCCGGCACCGACCCGACGATCATCTTCGGCGCGGACGGCACGACCTGGGGCAACGCGACGTGCAACCAGTTCAACGGCTCGTACGACGCGAACGACGGCACGATCAGGATCGGCCCGCTCGCGAGCACCCGGATGGCGTGCCCGACGACCGAGCAGCAGGACCAGGAGACCGCGTACCTCGCGGCCCTGGAGGCGTCCACCACGTACGCGATCACGGGCGGCACGCTCGAGCTGCGCGATGCGTCCGGCGCCCTCCAGGCCTCCTTCGCCGCCGGGGCCGAGACCCCGATGCCGGTGGATATCGGCGGCGGGACCGGCGCGACGGAGCCGACCGCGCCTGCGACCTCCACGGCACCGACGACGGACCAGGGGAGCGTCCCGGCCGGCGCCATCGCGATCCTCGCGATGATCGGCGCGGCCCTCCTCGCGGTCATGGTCGTCCTTCCGCTCCGGGCCGCCCGGAGCCGGAGCCGCTAGGCAGCGGCCTCCCTCCCACACCGAGCACCCCGGAGGGGGCGGCGGGCACGGCCCGCCGCCCCCTCCGCATCTCCGGTGGAGCGCCGCGCCCCCCGCCGGGCCCGGACGCGGCCCGGCGGTCATGGCCGACGGCGCCGGCACGCAGCCGCCATCCGCGAGAGGATGTGTGGCGAAGGTGGTGCGTGAGGATCCTCGTCGTCGGCGCCAGCGGCTACATCGGGGGGCGGCTCGTCCCGCTCCTGCAGGCGCGCGGGCACGAGCTGGTCCTGACGAGCCGCGACGCCCGGCCGCTCACGGCGCGCTTCCCCAGCGCGCGCGTCGTGGCCGCCGACCTGCTCCGCCCGGAGACGCTCCCGCCGGCGCTCGAGGGCGTGGACGTCGCGTACTACCTGGCGCACTCGATGGGCGCCGGGGAGCGCGGCTTCGCCGAGCGTGATCGGCGCGCGGCCCGCGCCTTCGCCGAGGCCGCGGCACGGGCCGGCGTCGCACGGATCGTCTACCTCGGCGGGCTCGGCGACGACGCGGCGGACCTCTCCCACCATCTCGCGAGCAGGCACGAGACGGGCGCCGAGCTCGCCGCCGGCGGCGTGCCCGTCACCGAGTTCCGCGCGGCCGTGATCATCGGGTCCGGCAGCGCGTCGTTCGAGATCCTTCGCCACCTGACCGAGCGCCTGCCGGTGATGATCACCCCGCGCTGGGTCGCCACCCGCTGCCAGCCGATCGGCATCCGCGACGTCCTCGCGTACCTCGCCGGTGCGCTCGACCACCCGGAGGTGACGGGCGTGGTGGAGATCGGCGGACCGGACGTGCTCTCGTACGGGGACATGATGCGAGGATACGCCCGCGCCCGGGGCCTCCGCCGCCTGATGGTCCCGGTCCCGTTCCTCACGCCGAGGCTCAGCTCCTACTGGGTGAACCTGGTCTCGCCGGTGCCCGCGTCGATCGCCCGGCCGCTCATCGAGGGGCTGCGCAACGAGGTCGTCGTCCGCGACCCCGGCCCCGCCGGCGCGTTCGACGTGCAGCCCGAGACGTACGCGGTCGCCCTGCAGCGCGCGATCGATCGCACCGAGGGCCACGCGGTCGAGTCCACCTGGTTCGACGCGCTGGGCGCACCGGACAAGGCGAGCCTGACGTCGGTGACCTCGCGCGAGGGGATGATCGTCGAGCGGCGACGCCTGACCGTCGCCGCGCCGCCCGAGGTCGTCTTCGCGGAGGTCGAACGGATCGGCGGCGACACGGGCTGGCCGTATGCAGACCCGCTCTGGCGGCTCCGGGGCCTGATGGACCGCGTCGTCGGCGGCGTGGGGATGCGTCTCGGACGCCGCGATCCGGACCGACTGCGGGTCGGCGATGCGCTCGACTTCTGGCGCGTGGAGGAGGTCCGCCGACCGGCGGTGCTCCGCCTGCGCGCCGAGATGAAGGTGCCGGGTCGGGCGTGGCTCCAGTACGAGGTGGAGCCGGCGCCGGCCGGGAGCGTCCTGGTGCAGACGGCGTTCTTCGAGCCGAAAGGCCTCCCCGGCCTCGCGTACTGGTACGCCCTGTACCCGATCCACGGCAAGATCTTCGCGGGGTCGGTCCGCGTCCTCGCGCGCCGGGCGGTCGCGCGGGCGCGAGCCGTCCCGGGAAGCGCGCCTGCCGGCTGATCCGCCGGTCGGCCGCCGCGTTCGACCGGCGCGGCCCCGCGGCGCACGTTCATCGCGGCCCCCGTGACCCCCGACGCGAAGACGATCGAGGCCGGACGGGAGGATGTCCGGCCTCGATCGCGAGAGGAGGGAGGGTCGGGCCCGATGGGCCCGTATGCAGGAGCGCCGGAGGAGGAGAACGACGCGCCGTTGTCGGTCTGGGTGTCCGGCCGGCGTGCACCGGCCTTCACCCTCTTCTTCGCGGCTGGCGCGGGTTCGGATTGCGGGATCCGTTCGCCGCGCGCGCGACGTCAGGCGCGCCCGACGGACACCACGTTGACGTCGTCGTCCGTGGCCGGTCCGCCCGACCAGCATGCCTCGACCGAGACGTCGCGGAACCCGGCGCCGGCGAGCATCAGGAGCACCTCCTCGGCGACGTACAGGCACTCGGCCAGGGCTCGCTCCTCCTCGCGGACGACGCGCCCGTCCCGCCGGAGTCGCGCGCGGATCTCCTGCACCTGCACCGTATCAGGGGCGGCAGACCGGGGTCCACGCATCCGTCACATGTGATGACCGTCACATGTGACGGATGGCACTGGACAGCGGTGTCACCCGCGGCGTCCACTGTCCGGGACCGATGAGGCCGAGCCAGGGACGCCCAGCGCCTGCGAGGTGGCTCGCCCGGGAGGTCCGCAGCCCCGCGGAGGGCCCTGCGATGACCGTCATCGAGACCGTCGGGCTCACCAAGTCCTACGGATCCCACAGGGGGATCGTGGACGTGGACCTTGCCGTCGAGGAAGGCGAGATCTTCGGCTTCCTCGGGCCCAACGGCGCCGGCAAGACCACGACGATCCGTCTCCTGCTCGACCTGATCCGGCCCACGTCGGGGATCGCCCGCGTGTTCGGGATCGAGTCGTCGGCCGACCCGGGCGCCATCCATCGACGCGTCGGGTACCTGCCGGGCGAGTTCGCGCTCTTCGATCGCCTGACCGGCAGCCAGACGATCGAGTACTTCGCCAACCTCCGGGGCGGCGTCGACCCGCGGTACCGGGCGGATCTGATCGAGCGCTTCGACCTCGATCCGTCCCGCCGCTTCCGCGAGTACTCGAAAGGCAACAAGCAGAAGGTCGGCCTGGTGATCGCGCTCCAGCACCGGCCGGACCTGCTGGTGCTCGACGAGCCCACCTCGGGACTCGATCCTCTGGTCCAGCAGACCTTCTTCGAGCTGCTGCGCGAGACCGTGCACGAGGGACGCACCGCGTTCCTCTCCTCCCACATCCTCGGCGAGGTGGAGAAGACGTGCGACCGGGTGGCGATCATCCGGGAGGGGCGGATCGTGCGCGTCGGGCGCGTGGACGCTCTGCGCGATCTCGCGCACCACCAGGTCGAGATCCGATTCACTTCTGCCGTGCCGGCCGACGCCTTCGCGGGCGTCCCCGGCGTCTCGGACGTCGTCGCCGAAGAGACGACGCTCCGCATGCGCGTGACCGGCTCGATGGCGCCCGTCGTCCAGGCAGCAGCCCGGTTCGACCTCATCGACTTCGAGAGCCGGGAACCGAGCCTCGAGCAGACCTTCCTGGCCCAGTACGGGCGCGAGGCGGTGGAGGTGAACGGCCATGGCCGCTGACGTCCGCCACCTGCACCTCCCGGTCCCGCTCCCGCACGCGCCCACCCACGGCAGGTTCGCCGGCCTGGGCAGCGTCTTCGGGAAGTCGCTCCGCGACAACCGCGTGGGCATGGTCGCGGTGGCCGCGATCCTGGGCCTCATGACGATCGTCGGCGGCTACGACATGGCGAACGCGTACGGAACGCCGATCGCGCGGGCGGAGCTCGGCGCGATGTCCGAGACCCTTCCGCCGATCATCCGCGGCCTCTACGGGAACCCGGTGAACGTGGACACGCTCGGCGGGTTCGTCGCGTGGCACTACGCGGCGTACTTCGCGCTCTTCGTGGGCCTCTGGTCGATCCTCGCGCTGTCCGGCACCCTCGCAGGCGAGGCCCGACGCGGGTCGCTCGAGTTCGCCCTCGCCACGAGCCACTCGCGACGCTCGGTCGCCGTCCAGAAGGTCGCGGGCCACGTGGTGGCCCTCGCGGTCGCCTGTGGCGTCCTCGCGGCAGCCGCGTGGTTCGCGGGTGCTGCGCTGGGCAACCTCCCCGGCGATTCCATCGATCCGGGAGCCGCCGTCTCCTTCGCCGTCGCGGTGGGCGTGCGCGGCCTCATGGCCGGCGCGATCGCGTTCGCGCTCGCTCCGCTCTTCGGGCGCGGCGTCGCTGCGGGGATCGCGGGCGCCGCGATGGTCGGCGGCTACGTCGTGAACAGCTACCGCACCGTCGTGCCCGCCTTCGACACGGTCTCCTCGCTCACGTGGTTCTCGTGGACGGGGGACCACATCCCGCTCGCCGGTCTGTACGACTGGCCCGCCGTCGGCCTCGTCGCTCTGGCCTGCGCCCTGCTGGTCGCGGTCGGCGTGGAGGCGTTCGCGCGCCGCGACGTGGGCATCACGATCCACGTCCCGACGCCGCGGATGCCGGGCCTGCTCCTCGGGACGCACGGCCCGTTGGGCCGGTCGCTGGGCGACCTCCTGCCATCGACCCTCGCGTGGGGCATCGGGCTGGGCGTCTACGGCCTCGTCATGGCGGCGTCCGCGCGACCGGTCATCGAGGCCTTCCAGTCCTCGCCGGCCATGATGCAGGCGCTCCAGGAGTTCGTGCCCGGGATGGACATCACCTCCGTCTCCGGCTACCTCCAGCTCGCGTTCGTCGACCTGGGGTTCGTGCTCGTCGGCCTGGTCGCCGCGACGCTCGTGGCGTTCCGCTCGGGCGACGAGACGGCCGGACGGCTGGAGATGCAGATCACCACGCCGCTCTCCCGGGTCCGCTGGGCCGTCGCGAGCGGGCTCGCCGTCGGCGCCGGGCTGGCGATCGTGACGGCCCTGCTCGCCGTGTCGATCGCGGCCGGGACCGCGTGGGTGGGCGACGATGCAGTCACGCCGGCGCTCGGGACGCTCGTCCTCGCGGCGTACGGGGCGGCGCTCGCGGGGATCGGCCTCGCGATCGGCGGCCTGTGGCGCGCGTCGGTCGCCGGGCCCACCGTGCTCGTGGTCACCATCGGGATCTTCCTGATCGACCTCGTGGCACCCGCGCTCCGCCTGCCCGACTGGGTCGCCGACCTGGCGATCACCTCCCACCTGGGCCGGCCGATGATGGGCGAGTGGGCCTGGCCGGGGATCGCCCTGTGCCTCATCCTCGCCGTCGGCGGCCTGGCCGTCGGCGCGTGGGGGATGGCGCGCCGCGACGTGGGCACGTGAGGAGGCGACCGATGGACGAGCAGGCACGCGAGCCCCTCCGCTGGCTGCTCCTGGTCTACCGGATCAAGGCAGGCTCGTCCGCGCAACGGACGTACGTCTGGCGCCAGCTCCGGCAGCTTGGCGCCGTCTACCTCCAGCAGGCGGTGGCGGTGCTGCCGGACCGACCCGCCATGCGGACGGGCCTGGACCAGCTCGGCGACCGGATCCGCCGTGCGGGCGGCGAGGCCTCCCTGCTGGAGACGACCTCGCCGACGGCCGTGTGGGAAGCCGAGATGGTCGCCCGGTTCGATGCCGCGCGCGACGCGGAGTACGACGAGATCGTCGAGAGCGTGGAGCGGTTCGAGGACGAGATCCGGCGCGAGACGCGCAAGAAGAGGTTCCGGTTCGCGGAGCTCGAGGAGAGCGAGACGGACTGGGAGAAGCTCAGCCGGTGGTGGGAACGGCTCGTGGAGCGCGACTTCTTCGGGGCGGAGGGGCGAGCCGCCGCCGAGGAGACGCTCGCACGCGGGAAGGCGCTCCTCGACGAGTTCACGCGCGCGGTGTACCGGGCGGAGGGGCTCGACGCCGACCCGGCCGGTCGGGGCGGAGGCTGACGCTCTCCGCGGCCGACGTCGGCTGACCGATCGCCCGACCAGAGAAGGACGCGCCTGCCGGTCCGGTACCGGCAGGCGCGTCCTCGTCCGCCCCTGCCCCCTGGAAGGCGGTGCGACCGGGTGCGCGGGTCCGTCGCGGGCGCTTCCCGGGCGCCGGGCGGCTCAGCGGCTGCGCCGCATCGCCTCCCCCGCCGGTGCACGCGACTTGAGGCTGTAGTAGGCCGCCGCGTTCGAGGACTTGCGGAGACCCTCGGCCTGCCACTGCGACCAGCGCTCGGCCTCCCGGCGGAGGTCGGCGACGATCCCGTTGAGCTCCGGATCCGAGCCGGCGTACTTCGCCACGCGCCGCGCGACGCCGAGGAGCGCGTCACGTGCCCGCTCGTAGTCACCCATGCGGTTGAGCTCCACCGCTCGCGTCCGGGCCCGAGCCGCGAACGCGCGCGCGACGGGGATGTCCACGCGCCGGTCCCGAGGCTGGTGGTCGTTGTCGATGTCGTCCGCGTACGTCCAGCGGAGCGTCACGCTCTCGTCGAGGGCCGCGTCGGCCGAGCGAGCGGAGACCAGCACGCCGATCTCCGACCCGGTCCGGCCGTACGGGAAGCGCACGCGCAGGACGACCTCCACCACCTGGTCCGCGACCAGGTCGCCGAGGCGGATCCGACGGCGCTCCCCGCTCGTGTCGACCGGATAGGGAGACAGGGTCTCGACGGAGATCAGCGACGAGCCGGTGACCTCCAGCACGACGTCGCGAGCGGTCACCTCCAGGAGCTCGCCCACCTCCCCGGCGATGTGGTCGGGGATCTGTCGGGCGTTCTCGATGTAGCGGAAGTGGCCGCCGCCCGCGTCGGCCATCGCGCGCAGGAGCCCGTCGTCGAAGTCCTCGCCGATGCCGAACGTGGTCGTGGCGACGCCTCGCCGGCGCAGCTCGGCCGCGTGACCTGCGAGCTCGTCCGTGGAGACGATCCCGACGTTGGCGAGGCCGTCCGTCAGGAGCAGCACGCGGTTGACGCCCTCCGCGACGAGGTTCTCCGCCACCTGCTGACACCCGCGCAGCCAGCCTTCGCCGAGGTTGGTGCTGCCACGTGCGTCGAGCCGCGAGACGGCGTCGCGAGCGGCGGCGCGCGCCCCCGGGGTCGCGACCGTGCTGGGGACGAGCACGTCGATGTGATCGTCGTACGCGACGACGGCGAAGCGGTCGTCCGCGGCCAGCCGGTCGATGGCGGTGAGGACCGCCTGCTTGGCGAGGGCGATCTTCTCCCCGCCCATCGACCCCGAGCGGTCGATCACGAAGGCGAGGCTCGCGGCGGGTCGTCGCATCTCGGCACGCGACGGCGGCGCGGTGATCTCCACGCGGAGGAACCGCGAGCTCGTGTAGGTGGGTCGGATCAGGTTCCGGTCCTGGAGGACGGTCAGGTTCGTCATGTCATGCCCCCTCGTCGAAGATGTCGCGGGCGGCCTCGAGGAGTCGCTCCGCGCGCTTGGCCGACCGCCGGGACAGAGGCCGGCGGATGTGGATCTCGATATCCGGCGTGATGGCGACGCGCTCCCAGTGCGAACGCCCGGCGGGGGCCGGATCCCGCGCGCCCTCGGGGATGCCCACGGCCCAGCCGAGGACGGGCGCGGCCGCGTGGAGCGGCTCGCCCACCGGCGGCGTGAAGCGCGTGGCAGGGACGTGAGCCGCCGGGTCGGCATGCGCGTCGCTCAGGTCCGCGGCGGGACCCGGCGGGGACGCCGGCGGGGATGCCGCCGCCGACGCGATGAGTCGGACCTCCGCCGACCGGGCCGCAGGGGCCGGCGGCGCCGACGGTGCCGGCGCCGGGGCGGCGGCGTCAGGCGCCGGGGTCACTGGGCCGATCGCCGATGCCAGCGGGGCTGCCGAGTAGGAGACCCGCTCCTCGGCGACGCCGAGCAGGCGTCGGACGTACTCGGCTGCGGAGTCGGCGGGGACCGGCTCGGCAGGCTCGACGGCCGCGATCACCGTCGCGTCCGGCATCGCGGCCAGCGCCCGGCGGATCTCCGCGAGCGGCAGGTGCCGTTCCTGGAGCCGGCGGATGGCGCGCAACCGCGCGACGAACGCATCGTCGTAGCGAGCCGCGGGACCGACCTTCCCCGAGGAAGGCAACAGGCCTTCCGCGATGTAGTAGCGGATGGTCCGGACCGGGGTGCCGGTCAGAGCCGCGACGTCGGAGATGGAGTAGTCCGTGGGAGCCATGGCCACACTATACATCGAACACTGGCACTGTCAAGTATCGACTTCGCATGCGCACGCCCGCGCGCGGACCCACGAGACGACCGATGGAGCGACCGCGCCGGTCGAGCTCGGGCCACCGGATCACTCCCGGCATCCACGACCCCCGACTCGGCGGCTCAGGGTCGGCCGGATTCCGCGGGTGGGGCGAGCGCCGTCGCGGGATCCCGCGCCTCGCGAGGCGTCCGGCCGCGCACCAGGCTGGTGGCGACGCCGAACGCGCAGAGGAGCGCGGCGACCACGAACGCGTCGCGGATCGCGAGAGAGAGCGCCGCTCCGGCCACCTCGGCCGGGCTGCCCGTCCCGGCGAGGTCGGCCGCGTGGCGCGGCAGGGTGATGGCGACGATCGCGCCGCTGATGGCGATCCCCAGCGCCTGGCCGTCCACGCGCGCCTGGGCGAGCGTGCCCGACGCCGTCCCGATCCGGGCACGCGGCACGGAGCCCAGGACGGCGCTCGAGTTCGGGCTCATGAAGAGGCCCTGCCCGAGGCCGATCAGCCCGAGCCGCAGGCCCAGGTCGGCCACGGAGAAGGGCTGGGGCAGCTGGGTCAGCGAGAGCAGGCCGAGCGACGTGATCGCGATCCCGAGGCTCGCCGGGAGGCGCGGCCCGATCCGGTCGGACAGGGTCCCGCTGAACGGCGCGACGATCGCGGTGACGATCGGGATCGGCGTGACCAGGATCCCGGCCTCGAGGGGCGAGTAGCCGGCACCCTGTTCCAGGAGGAAGGGGAGGAGGAACGTCGCCGTGAAGAGGCCGGTGAACGCGATGACGACGCTCGCGAGGCCGGCCGAGAAGGCGCGGATCCGGAACAGCGCGAGGTCGATCATCGGCTGGACGGCCCGCGCTTCGACGACGAGGAACGCGCTGCCGAGGACGACGAAGGCGACGAGCAGGCCGACGATGGCCGGGCTGGTCCAGCCCCAGGACTGGCCCTGGATGAGTGCGAGGAGGAGCGCGAGGACCGCGGTCGACGACAGTGCGGCCCCGGCGACGTCGAACGACTGGCCGCGCCCCCGCGCCTCGGCCGGCAGGATCCGGGCGGCCCAGGCGATGGCGAACAGGCCGATGGGGATGTTCACCAGGAAGATCGCCCGCCAGGAGCCGACGTCGGTCAGGAGCCCTCCGAGCGCGGGTCCGAGGCTGAGGCCCACGGAGACGGAGATCGCGTTGAGGCCCAGGGCCCGCCCGCGCTCGCCCGGCCCGAAGGTCCGCGCGACGATCGCCGGGCCCATCGCCATGAGCATCCCCGCGCCGAGTCCCTGGACCACGCGGAAGGCGACGAGCGCGACCTCGCTGGGCGCGGCACCGCAGAGGGCGCTCGCGAACGTGAAGATCGCGAAGCCCGCGAGGTAGACCCGCCGGAACGTGAGGACCTCCCCCAGCCGGCCGAACGGGAGGAGGACGGCACCGACGACCAGCAGGTAGGCGACGACCACCCATTCGACCGTCGCGAGCTCCACCCCGAACGCCTGCTGGATCTTCGGCAGCGAGATGTTCACGATGCTGCCGTCGAGCGTGGACATGAACGTCCCGAGCGAGACGCACGACAGGATCAGCCACTTCCTGCGGTCCATGCAGGGCAACCCTATCGCGCGTTTGCCTCGTGCGCCGGTTCCGTGCGAAGGTTGGCTCGATGCGCAGAGGTGCCCCGGGAGACACCATCGCGATGCGTCGCACGGCCGTGCGCCGGGCCCTGGTCGGCGTGGCATCGGCCGTGCTGGTCGCAGCTGCCGCCGTCCTGTCGGCGGCACCCATCGGGGCGCCGGCGCCGTCCGTCGTCGCGCCCGCCGACGCCGCAGCGGTCTGCACCGGCTGGACGAGCCACCGTGAGCCGCCGGACACGATCCGCGTCCTGCGCACGACCGGCCCCGCCGAGGACACGGTCCAGGTCGTCCCGTTCCGCGACTACGTGAACGTGGTGATGGCCGCCGAATGGGGCCCGACGAACCCGCGCGAGGCCCTCCGGGCCGGGGCGGTCGCGGTCAAGGAGTACGCCTGGTACAACGCGATGCGGTGGCGCGGGAAGAAGGGGCCGGACGGCGCGTGCTACGACGTCGCGGACACGACCGTGGACCAGCTCTACGCGCCGGAGGACCGCGACCCGGCCGCGACCCTGGTGGCCGCCGTGGACGCGACGTGGGGGACGGTCGTCCATCGCGACGGGCGTGTCTTCTCGACCCACTACCAGGGCGGGAAGGACGTCGCCTGCGGGTCGGACGTGGACGGCACGTGGCTCTACCAGCGGTCGGCCATGCGGTGCGCGCGCGACGGACGGACCGCCGAGGAGATCCTGCGCATCTACTACGGACCGGACGTGGAGATCGTGACCGACGGGAGCGGGACCGCGCCCTCCCCCTCTCCGCCGGCCACGCCGACGCCGGCACCCACCGCGGACCCTGCCCCCACCCTGACCCTGGAGTCGGATGACGGGACGATCGCCTGGGGCCAGACCACGACTCTCGCGGCGGCTCTGCTCCCGACGACCGACGCGATGCGCGTGGACGGCAGGGCGCTGCGCTTCGAGACGTCGCTCGACGGCGCGACGTGGACCGCGCTGGGCACCGGGACGACCGACGCGGGCGGCCTGACGTCGATGGACTACCGACCGATCGTCAATCGGTGGTATCGGGCGGTGCTGGACGCCACGCCCGACCTGCCGGGCGCAATGAGCGACCCGACCCGGGTGGTGGTCCGCCAGCGGATCGCCCTCACGCCGGACGCCGCCGGCACGGCGTCCACGCTGCCGGCGGGCGCCTCCGTCACGTTCACCGTCCTCGTGCGCCCGGCGCGCCCGGATGCGCCGGCGGGATCGATCACCCTGGAGGGGTGGCGGCTCGTCGACGGAGCGTGGCAGCGCGACGTCTTCCGCGTGGTCTCGCCCGACGCGGGCGGGCGAGCTGCGATCCGGGTGGTCTTCGACGCCGCCGGGAGCTGGTACGTCCGGGCACGCGTGGCATCCACGCGCACCAACGCCAACAGCGCCTGGACCCCTCTGCGCCGCGACGCCGTGCGCTGACGGCCGGCCGCGGGCCGACCCCCCGTGCGCGAGGACCGTCCGGCCGCCGCGTCGCGTGCTCGGCCGGGATGAACGAGCCGCCCGGCGGTCGCCGGGCGGCTCGTTCATCACCAGGTCCGGCCCGGTGGCCGCGTCAGGCCCCCGGCGCCCGATACGCCGGCGAGAGCTTCACGGCCTCGTCGGTCTCCTCGGGCGTGAGGAGGACGATCGTCCGCGTGTGGACCGCGCCGGACGCGGACGTGGTCAGCGCCGCGGCCGCGGCAGCTGCGTTCCCGGGGAGGTCGCCCACGATGAAGAAGTCGTCGGTCCCGAAGGCGAAGTAGTAGGACTCGAGCCGCCCGCCGGCGGAGGCGAACAGCTTCTCGATCGCGTCGCGCCGCCGCGTCCCGCCCTCGCGCAGGATGCCGGCAGCACCGTCGGCGGTGAACGAGCCGGTGAAGAGGTACTTGGGCACCGATGGACCTCCACCGCAGGGCATCCGTCGGGGACGCGCATGGACCGCGGTCGGCACAGTGTGGCCGTCCGTCGGCGGAAGTCAATGGGGATCGACCGGGGTTTCGCAGACGGGACGGGCCGGTGGACCGCGAGGGTGTCGTGTGCGACGATCGTGCGATGGCGGAGGGCATCGACGTCATCCCGACCCGGATCCCGCGGATGTACGACGAGCTGGCGGGGTGGTTCCACCTGCTCACCGCGCCGGAGGAGTACGCGGAGGAGGCCGGGCTCATCCTCGGGCTGCTCCGCGAGGAGGCCGTCGGGCCCGTCGCGACGATGCTGGAGCTCGGTTCGGGCGGGGGCAACACCGCGTCCCACCTGCGCGAGCACGTCCGCCTGACGCTCACCGACGTGGCGCCGCGGATGCTCGACCTGAGCCGCCGGCTCAACCCGGGCTGTGAGCATCTCCCCGGGGACATGCGCTCGCTGCGCCTCGGTCGCTCGTTCGATGCCGTCCTGGTCCACGACGCGATCGTCTACATGACGACGGCCGACGACCTGCGTGCCGTCTTCGAGACGGCGTTCGTCCACCTGCGGCCGGGCGGTGCTGCGCTCTTCGCGCCGGACCACGTCCGCGAGACCTGGCGGGCGGCGACGGAGCACGGCGGATA
>JAKOQS010000143.1 GCA_029778235.1 Chloroflexota bacterium
CGCGAATCCGTGGACCGGATCGGCGTCGCGACGAACACCGTGACCCTGCTCGGCCACAACACGCTCCGCCGGGCCGTCATGGGCGGCGCGGAGCGCGCGCCGACCGGCGCGGAGCTCGCGCGGATGAAGGACGAGATGCGCCGCGCGTTCGACGAGGGGGCGCGCGGCTTCTCGACCGGCCTGACCTACGCCCCCGGGCTGTTCGCGAACACGGACGAGCTCGTGGAGCTGACGCGCGTGGCCGCGGAACGCGGCCTGCCGTACCACACCCACATGCGCGTCGTGGAGCTGCCCGTCTCGAAGCCGGTCCGCGAGGCGCTCGAGACTGCCGAGCGGTCTGGCGTGGAGCTCGAGATCTCGCACCTCTACCCCGTCGCGTCGGATCCGCCGGACGAGGCGGAACGGATCATCGCGATGATCGAGGCCGCGCGGCAGCGTGGCGTCCGCGTGACGTGGGACGTCACCGTGTTCCCGCGCGGCGGCGGCGCGTGGGCCCAGGCGCTGCCGGGCTGGGTCCGCGCGGGCGGTGCCGCGGCCACAACCGAACGGCTGCGCAATCCGTCTCTCCGAGCGCGCATCCGCGACGACATCCTCGTCTCCGGCTGGCTCACGCTCAGCCGCGGATTCGACGACGACCTGATCGTCAAGGTGAGCGGCCCGGAGACCCGCTGGATGGCCGGCCGCTCGATCGGCGAGATCGCGCGGGAGCGCGGGTCGGACCCGCTCGACACGGCGCTGGATCTCCTGGCGGAGGATCCGCAGTACTGGACGGCGCCCACCAGCAAGCGCCAGGGCGACCTGGACCGGATGATCGCCCATCCGCTCGGCATCCCGGTCACGGACGGCATGGCCGCCCATCCGGTGAAGCACCGCGACCTCGGGATCATGCCCAAGACCTTCGGGTCGTTCCCGCAGATCCTGGGGCGCTACGTGCGCGAGGCGAACGTGATGCCGCTGGAAACGGCGATCGCCAAGATGACCTCCATCCCGGCCGGCCGCGTGGGGCTCCGCGATCGCGGCGTGCTGGCCGACGGGTACGCGGCGGACCTGTTCGTCTTCGACCCGGCGACGATCGCGAACCGTGCCACGGACGTGGGCGACCCGGCCGCGCGGCCGGCGGGGATCCACCGCGTGATGGTGAACGGCCGGTGGGTCGTGCGGGACGGCGCCGCGACCGGCGAGCGGCCCGGACGAGCCCTGTGACAGCGGTCGAGGCAGCGAACGAGCGGGGCCCTGCGACGGTCGCCGGCCCGGGCAACGAGGAGGATCGGGTCGCGGCCGTCCGTTCGGGCCGGGCGCTGTGACCACGGTCGAGGCAGCGCCCGCCTTCGACCTGCTCCTCCGTGGCGGCGATGTCGTCGACGGCACCGGGTCACCGCGCGTTCGCGCCGACGTGGGCGTGCGGGACGGCCGGATCGCGGCGATCGGCGGCCTCGCGACGGCGACG
>JAKOQS010000144.1 GCA_029778235.1 Chloroflexota bacterium
ACTCCGGCTCGAGCACGAGAGCGCGCGCGACGCCGATGCGCTGCCGCTGGCCGCCGGAGAACTCGTGCGGATAGCGGCGCGTGTAGTCGCGACGCAGGCCCACGGCCTCCAGGGCGTCGCCGACCCGCTTGTCGCGCTCCTTCCGGTCACCCATCCCCTGGGCGATCAGGCCCTCCCCGATGATGTCGCTGACCGGCATGCGCGGGTTCAGGGACCCGAACGGGTCCTGGAAGACGATCTGCATCTTGGACCGCAGGCGCCGCAGCTCCGACGGCTTCATCCGCGTCACGTCGGCTGAGCCGAACGTGATGCTGCCCGCCGTGGGCTCGATCAGGCGCAGGACGGTCCGGCCCAGCGTGGTCTTGCCGCAGCCGGACTCGCCGACGAGGCTGAAGATCTCGCCCTTGCGGACGTCGAAGTCCACGCCGTCCACCGCGTACACGGTGGCGACGCGCTTCTTGAGGAGGCCGCCGAGGACGGGGAAGTGCTTCTTGAGGTTCGTGATCGTGAGGAGCGCCTGCCCCTCGGCGACGCCCTTGCCGGGGTCCACGAACGGCGCGTCGCCGGGGAGCCCGGGGAGCTCCTCGGTGCGCCAGTCCTGCTCCAGCGCCTCCGTGGACGGCTCCTCGCCCTCGAGGGCTCCCGCGGAGGCGCTCCCGACCGGAGGGGCGGCCGGGACCGGCGTGGACGTGTTCGGCTGGTCGGTCATGCCCCCTGCCCCGCAGCGCTGGCGCCGCGCGCGGCGGCTGGGTCGAAGACGTCTGACCGGCGCGAGGCGCCGACCGGCGTGTGAAGGAGACAGCGCGCGCGCTGGCCGGGCGCACCCGCGTCGACGAGCTCCGGGGGCGTCGTGCGGCATGCGTCCCACGCATACGGGCAGCGCGGCGCGAACCTGCAGCCCGGCGGCAGGTTGAACGGTGACGGGACCACGCCCTTGATTGCCGAGAGGCGGCCGCCGCGCTTGTCCACGGACGGGAGAGACTCGATGAGGCCCATGGTGTACGGCGCTCTTGGCGCGGTCAGCACCTGCTCCGCGGTCCCCTGCTCCACGATCTGGCCCGCGTACATCACCACGATCTCGTCGACCATCTCGGCCACCACCCCGAGGTCGTGGGTGATGAGCATGAGCGCCGACTTGGTGCGCTCCTGGACCGACTTGAGGAGCTCCAGGATCTGCGCCTGGATGGTGACGTCGAGCGCGGTCGTGGGCTCGTCGGCGATGAGGAGCTTGGGCTCGCAGGAGAGCGCCATTGCGATCATCACGCGCTGCCGCATCCCGCCGGACATCTCGTGCGGGTACTGCTTGACCCGCTGCTCCGGGCTGGGGATGCCGACCAGGCGCAGCGACTCGATCGCGCGGTCCCACGCCTCCTTCTTGTCCACCTTCATGTGGAGGCGCACCTGCTCGGCGATCTGGTCGCCCACGGTGAAGACCGGGTTGAGGCTCGTCAGCGGCTCCTGGAAGATCATCGCCATGTCGTTGCCGCGGAGGTGGCGCATCTCGTCCTCGGGCAGGGCGAGGACCTCCGTGCCGTCGAACCAGACCTCGCCGCCCACGATCTCGGCCGGCGGGATGTCCAGCAGGCGCATGATCGTGAGGGCCGTCACGCTCTTGCCGCACGCGGACTCGCCCACGAGGCCCACGGTCCCGCCGCGCGGGACGCTGAAGCTGACGCCGTCCACCGCGCGGACCGTCCCGTCCATCACGTGGAAATGCGTCTGGAGGCCCCGGACGTCGAGCAGGATCGACTCGTCCGGCGGGGTCCCCGCCGGACGCTCGGCGATCGTGACGGCGATCTCCTCCACGCTCCCCTGCGCCGTCACGCCCGCGTCCTCGGGTCGAGCGCGTCGCGGAGGCCGTCGCCGACGAAGTTCACGGCGAGCACGGTGAGGATGATCATCAGGCCGGGGAAGAACGGCCACCACCAGTTGCCCAGCGGGATGAAGGTGAGGGCGTTCGAGAGGATGTTGCCCCACGTCGGGTAGATCGGGTTGACCCCGAACCCGAGGAAGCTCACGAACGCCTCGGCGATGATGTTGGCGGCCACGATCAGCGAGGCGGAGACGACGATCGGGCTGATGGCATTGGGCAGGATGTGGCGGAAGATGATCCGCCGGTCACGAACACCCACCGCACGCGCAGCCTCGACGAACTCGCGCTCGCGGATCGAGAGGAAGAGGCTCCGCACCAGGCGGCTGATCCCCATCCAGCTGAAGAACGCGAAGATCATCACGATGAGCATCACGTTCCCGTTCCCGAAGAAGCGGCTGGCGACGAGGATGAGGAACAGCAGCGGGATGCTCAGGAAGACGTCCACCGTCCGCATGAGCACGTTGTCCAGGACGCCGCCGAGGAAGCCGGCGATCGACCCGACGATGGTCCCGATGAGGACGCCCAGCATCATGCTGGAGAAACCGATGAACAGCGACGTCCGGGCCCCGTTGATGACCAGGTTGAGCACGTCGCGCTGGAGCCCGCCGGTCTCGCCGAACGGGTGAGCGAGGGACGGCGGCCGGCCCTGGTAGACGATCTGGTCGGGCTTGGGGATGCTGTTGAAGTCGAAGGGCCAGAGGACCGGGCCGACGATCGCGATCGCGACCAGGACCCCCAGGATGCCGAGGCCCATGAGGGCCAGCCGGTGGTGGCGGAACTTACGCCACGCGAGCTGCCACTGGTTGAGGGACTCGAGCGCGACCTCGTAGTCGGCGCCCGCCTCCTCGCGGCGGAGTGCGGCGGCCTCGTCCGGCTGGGCGACGCCCATGCCGATCGCCTGGACGGCGTCCGCCTCCACGTCGATCGGGGCGGAGCCGGTCGGGGTGCTGAGGGGCTTCGCTTCCTGTGCCATCGGTGACCCCTCAGTACTTGATGCGCGGGTCGACGACCGCGTACGCGATGTCGGCCAGCAGGTTGGCGAAGACCACGAGGATCGCCGTGATGAGCAGGACGCCCATCAGCAGCGGGTAGTCGTAGTCGCGCGTGGCGTCGATCGTCAGGCGGCCCATCCCCGGCCAGCTGAAGATCGTCTCGGTGACGATCGCGCCGGCGAACAGGAAGGGGATCTCGAGTCCGACGTTCGTGACGAACGGGAGCATCGCGTTGCGGAACGCGTGCTTGAACCAGACGACGCGGTTGCGCAGGCCCTTGGCCTTGGCGGTCCGGACGTAGTCCTGGGAGAGCGACTCGAGCATCGACGCGCGGATGAACCGGCTGTCGCCGGCGATGTTCACCACCACGAGCGTGATGACCGGCAGCAGCAGGTGGCGCCCGATGTCCGTGATCGCCTGGAACGGGTTCGCGGCGAAGTAGGCCCAGTAGGCCTCCGTGCCGAAGGGCGGCGAGAGCCGTGTCTCCGTCATGCCGCCGGCCGGGAGGATGTTCAGGCCCGGGCCGCTGAAGATGAAGATCAGCATGATGCCCAGCCAGAACGTGGGCATGGCGTAGCCCACGTACGCGAAGACCGTCGAGGCCTGGTCGAAGAACGAATAGCGTCTGATGGCGCTGAACGAGCCGATGATCGTGGCGAGGACCAGCCAGATCACGAGCGCGGTCCCGGCGAGGATCGCGGTGGGCAGCGCCGCACGGGCGATCATCTGGGACACCGCCTGGCCCGTGGAGATCGAGATGCCGAAGTCGCCGTGGAGGATGCCGTTGGTGCCGCCGCCGATGACGGCCGGCAGGAAGTTCGGCAGGCCGTTGTCGCTGATGAAGACCGCCAGCCCCTCTTTGTTCGGGTTGCAGATCCCCATCCACCGGCAGTACTGGACCGGCACGGGCTGGTCCAGGCCCCAGGCCTTCTTGAACTTCTCCCGATCGGCCTCCGTGACGCGCGGGTTGTTCGCGAAGCGCGCGGTCGGACCGCCGGGCGCCGCGAGAAGGATCGCGTAGACGACGATGGTGATCCCGAAGAGGACCGGGATCGCCTGGATCACCCGACGGACGATGTACTTGCCCACTACCGCACACCTCTGGGTCGGACCACCCCCGTGGCCGCGGTGGGCGGGCACGGAACGGCGAGGACCGCCGCGAATGATAAAGCCCGGGGCGCCTGTGTGGCGCCCCGGGCTCCTAGACGCGCAGGGAAGCCTCTCGGGTTCCCCCCGGGGCTACTTCTGGATGAACCAGTCGCCGGCGTTCCACGCGGGGCCGGTCGAGGTCGGGTTGCCCGTCCAGTTCTTGACGAACGGCTGGACGACGGAGACGTCCTTGCGGAAGTACTCCGGGACCTCGACGAACTTCTCGACGTAGATCTTCTGCCACTGGTCCATCAGGTCGAGCGCCTTGGTGAAGTCGACCGTGGTCTTGAGGGACTTGAAGATCTCATCGATCGCCGGGTCGTTGACGTTGGCGTCGTTCTGCCCGTTCGGCGCGCCCTGGTCGGACACGTAGACCGGGTAGTTCGAGTTCGGGCTGAGCGGGACCGAGTACGTGTGGAGCGCGACGTCGAACGCGTGGCGCGACAGGTTGCACTTGGTCTCGGGGGTGGACTCGTTGTAGGAGGCGAAGATGTCGGCGGCCGAGACAGGGCTGACGGTCGCGTTGACGCCGATCTCCTTCAGCCAGGAGGCGACGAGCGCGAGGTTGTCCTGGCGCAGCTGGCGGGTCGTCGTGCAGAGCTCGACGTTCGCCTTCACGCCGTTCTTCTCGCGGATGCCGTCGGAGCCCTTCACCCACCCGGCCTGGTCGAGGACCGCGTTGGCCTGGTCGATGTTGAACTCGGTCTTGGTCGGCTCGGTGTAGTACCACGCGAAGGGCGAGACGTTCGTCCACGCGACGGTGGCGTTGCCGCCGAGGAGCCGCTGGTTGATCTCGTCCTTGTTGGTCGCGAGGGCGAGCGCCTGGCGCATGGCCGGGTCGGCCATGGGGCTGGGGTTGCCCGTCGCGCTGTTCACGCCCCAGTTCGGGCGGAGGAACTCGTACTGGAGGGCGTCGAGCGGCTTGACCTGGTCGCCGAGGTCCTGGACCTTCGGGAGGTCGCCGTCGGTGAGGTCGCCCATGGCGTCGATCTCGCCCGCGCGGTAGCCGGCGATCATCGCGTCGGGGTCGCCGTACCACTTCCAGACGATGCCGTCGAGGTACGCCGTCTCACCGGTGAGCGGGTTCTTCCAGTTCGGGTTCTTCGCGAGGCGAAGCTCCTGGCCCGGGGTGACCGACTCGTACTTGAACGGACCGGAGACCGGCACGTTCGGCATGTCGGTGGCAGCCCAGCCCTTGCCGTTGACCTGGTCCTTCACCGGGATCGAGTTGATGTACGCGGCCTGGAGGACCGCCGGGAAGAGGACGAGGTAGTCGAAGTAGACGTTCTTGAAGTGCATCACGACGTCCGTCGGGGACGGGCAGTCGATCTTGGTGATGTCCTCGTAGCCCGTGACGCCACCGTAGAGGCCGGTGTTGTCGGGGCTCATGATCCAGTCCTGGGTCGCGACGATGTCATCGCACGTGATCGGCGTGCCGTCGGACCACATCTGGCCGTCCTTGAGCTTCCAGGTGACGGTCATCGCGTCGCCGTTCTGCCCGAGGACCACGCCGCCGTTGCCCACGGTCGGCGCCGGGTCGGCCGCGAGGTCGACCGCGTACTTGAAGTCGTCGGTGGAGGTGACGAGGCCGCGGAAGACCGCGCCGGTGATCGTCGCCTCGATGACCTGACCCTGGTAGTACGGGTTGAAGAGGTTGGCCTCCTGCCAGTCACCGTAGATCACGGTGCCACCGGGCGTGCCCTGCTGGCGGCGGCTCGCGTACGTCGAGTCGAAGAGGTTGGGCTCCGCCGGAGCCGCGCTGGGAGCCTCGGTTGCCGGGGCCTGGGTGGCCGGAGCCTCCGTGGCCGGGGCCTGGGTGGCCGGAGCCTCCGTCGGCGCCGTCGTCGGCGCCGTCGTCGACGTGGCGCCCTGGCAGGCGGCCGCGACGATCACGACGACGCCCACGAGGGTGATGAGACGCTTGTGCATCAAACCTCCTCTCGACGGGCCGTTCTCAGTGACGCCCGTCGACTCCTCTCGGCCGCCTCGCCGGTCCGGTCGCGGGAGCACGTCCGTTCCTCCGGCCGACCCCAGGGGGACGACCTTGGACGGCGCCCATGTGCGACGCAGACCCGACCGAGGGCCTTGGCGGAAACTATGGGGACGGTCCGGAGGGCTGTCAAACCCGGTCGGCCCGTCCGATGGGGGCCGTCCGGACCCCCACCCTCCGCGTCAGTCCGGACAGGGTGTCTTGGCGCCCGCCGCCGGCCGCCACCGGAGGTCCGGCTGGCGGGCCGCGGCGGCCTCGTCGAGCCGCCGGACCGGCGCGGTCGTGGGCGCGGACGTCACGAGGTGCGGTGCCTCCCGCGCCTCCCGGGCGATCGCCGCCAGCGCGTCCGCGAACGCGTCGAGCGTCTCGACCGACTCGGTCTCCGTCGGCTCGATCAGCATCCCCTCCTCGATGGTGAGCGGGAAGTAGACCGTGGGCGGGTGGAAGCCGTGGTCGATCAGACGCTTGGCCACGTCGAGCGTCCGGATGCCCGTCTCGCGCTTGAGGCCGGCCGCGGAGGCCACGAACTCGTGCATGCACGTCCGGTCGTAGGGGATCTCGAACGACTCCCCCACGCGGAGGCGAAGGTAGTTCGCCGCCAGGACGGCATCCTCGCTCACCTCGGTCAACCCGCGGCCCCCGTGCGCGAGGATGTACGCGTACGCACGCACGAGGACGCCCACGTTCCCGACGAAGGAGCGCATCCGGCCGATGGACGTGGGGCGCTCGCCGGGGCGCTCCAGGCGGAACGTGCCGTCCGGCTCGCGCAGGACCCGCGGCGCGGGCAGGAACGGCGCCAGGACGGACCGGACGCCGACGGGACCCGCGCCGGGGCCTCCGCCCCCGTGGGGCGTGCTGAACGTCTTGTGCACGTTGAAGTGCATGACGTCGAAGCCGGCCTCGCCGGGCCGGAAGTGGCCCATGATCGCGTTGAGGTTGGCGCCGTCCATGTAGGCCAGCGCGCCAGCGGCGTGGGTCATCTCCAGCAGCTCCACGATCCGACGCTCGAACAGGCCGTACGTGGACGGGTTGGTGATCATGATCGCCGCGGTGCGCGGGCCCAGGGCCGCGCGGAACGCGTCGAGGTCCACGCCGCCGTCGGGTGCGGACGGGATGGACACCGTCGTGAAGCCGGCCATCGACGCGGTCGCCGGGTTGGTGCCGTGCGCCGTGTCCGGGACCAGCACCTCCGTGCGCTCCAGGTCGCCGCGGGCGCGGTGGTAGGCCCGGATCATGAGGATGCCCGTCAGCTCGCCGTGGGCGCCGGCTGCCGGCTGGAGCGTCACCGCGTCCATGCCGGAGATGGTCCCGAGCGCCTCCTCGAGCTCCCAGAGGAGCTGCAGCGTCCCCTGCGCGATCGCGTCGGGCGCGAACGGGTGGAGGGAGGCGAAGCCCCGCAGGCGCGCCGCCCACTCGTCCACCTTCGGGTTGTACTTCATGGTGCACGACCCGAGCGGGTAGAGACCCGTGTCGACCGAGTAGTTGAGGCGCGAGAGGTTCACGTAGTGGCGGACGACGGTCGGCTCGTCCAGCTCGGGCAGGCCGGGCGGGACGACCCGCCGGGCGTCGGCCGGCAGGCGGTCGAGCGCGTCCTTGGGCGGGTGCGCGACCTTGCCGCCCCCGCGCCCGGGACGCGAGAGCTCGAAGAGCGTGGGCTGGAGCGCCGGGCCGGCGCCCGGCGGCACGGGGAGGCCGTCCGGCTCGGGTCCCAGCTGCGCGGCCGCGGCCGCGGCCTCGGGCGTGACCATGCCGGTCATCGCACGGCTCCTCCCCCGGTGGCGGCCCGGGCCGCGAGGACCTGGGCCATCGCCTCGGCGAACGTGGCGATCTCCGCGGCGGTGGTCACCTCCGTGGCGCAGACGAGCAGCCCGTCGACGAGCTCCGGCCGGTCCGGCGCGACGTCCGCGAGGACGATCCCGCCGACGACGCCGCGCGCGAGCAGGTCGCGGTGGACACCGCGCGGATCCGGCACCCGGACGACGAACTCGTTGAGGTACGGCCCGGGGTGCATCCGGGGCGCGCCCGCCGCGGCCAGCGCGGCCTCCAGCTCGGCGGCCCGGGCGGCGCCCATCGCCGCCATGTCGCGGAGGCCGTGAGGCCCGATCGCGGCCAGGTGCACCGAGGCCGCGAGCGCGCAGAGCGCCTGGTTGGTGCAGATGTTGCTCGCGGCCTTCTCCCGGCGGATGTCCTGCTCCCGGGCCCGCAGCGTCATGACGAATGCGCGCCGGCCGTCCACGTCCGTGGTCATGCCGACCAGGCGGCCTGGGATCTGCCGCACGAGCGGCTGCGTGGAGGCGAGCAGCCCCAGGTAGGGGCCGCCGTACTGCGGCGGCATGCCGAGGGGCTGGCCCTCCCCCGCGGCGATGTCGGCGCCGTACGCCCCGGGCGGCGCGAGCACGGCGAGCGAGACGGGCTCCACGACGGCGACGAACAGCGCCCCCGCCGCGTGCGCGAGCCGTCCCGCCTCTGCCATCGGCTCCAGCAGGCCGACGAACGACGGGTTCGCCACGACCACGCCCGCGACGGGCGCATCCGGGTCGGCCAGCAGGTCCTCGAGCTCCGCGAGGTCGGTCGTCCCGGCCGCCGGACCGTCCGCCACCAGCGGGATCTCGTCGAGCCGCAGGTCGGCGCCGTCGAAGTAGGTGGCGAGCGTCTCGCGGTAGTGGGGATGGACCGCGGCGCTGACGAGGACGCGGTCGCGGCGCGTGGCCCGGCAGGTCATCAGGGCCGCCTCGGCGGTCGCCGCGGCTCCGTCGTAGTGCGACGCGGAGACGACGTCCATGTCCAGGAGCTCGCCCACGAGCGACTCGAACTCGTAGATCGACTGGAGCGTGCCCTGGCTGATCTCGGGCTGATACGGCGTGTATGCCGTGTAGAACTCGCTCCGCAGGAGGATCTGGTCCACCACCGGCGGGATGTGGTGGCGGTAGACGCCCCCGCCGGTGAAGTCCACGTGGTCCACCTGGTTGCGGTGTGCCAGGCGCCCGAGGAGGCCGACCAGCTCCTGCTCGGTCAGGCCGTCCGGGAGGTCCAGCCCACGCGCACGGACCGGCTCCGGGATGTCGGTGAACAGGTCGTCGATGGACGCGAGGCCGAGCGCCGCGAGCATCCGCTCGCGGTCGGCCGCGGTATGGGGACCGTAGGCCATCGGGGGACTACCCCTCGGCGACCAGGGCCTCGTACGCGGCGGGGTCGAGCAGCGCGTCGAGCTCCGCGGCGTCCGAGACGGAGATCCGGATCATCCACCCGTCGCCGTACGGGTCGGCGTTCACCAGCTCGGGCGAGCCGCCGAGCGCCCCGTTGGTCTCGGCGACGGCCCCGGAGATCGGCGCGAAGAGGTCGGAGACCGCCTTCACGGACTCGACCACGCCGAAGGTCTTGCCGGCCGTGACGGCCGAGCCGACGGCGGGGAACTCGACGAAGACGATGTCCCCAAGCTGCTCGGCCGCGTGGGCGGTGATCCCGACGGTCGCGACCCCGTCCTCCACGCGGACCCATTCGTGCTCCCTGGTGTACCGCAGATCGGTCGGGACCATCGGGCGCTCAACCTCCTCGATCGGGTCCCGCCTCCCCACCCCGGGGGACGGGCCGCGTCAGTGCCGTCAGCGCTTCCGCCGGTAGAACGGAAGGGCGACGACCTCCGCTGCCACCCGCTGCTCGCGGACGGCCACGTCCAGCATCGTACCCGGCTCCGCGTCGCGCGGGGCGACGTACGCCATGGCGATCGGCATGCCCAGGGTGGGCGAGACGGTGCCGCTCGTGACGACGCCGGTGACCGCATCGCCGGAGAGGACCGGGTACCCGTGGCGCGCGATGCCGCGGCCGCGGACGACGAGCCCCACGAGCGTCTTGCGCGGCGCCTCGGCGGCGGCCCGCTCGAGCGCCTGGCGCCCGACGAAGTCCCCCGCCTTGTCGAGTCGCACCACGCGACCCAGCCCGGCCTCGAAGGGGTTCGTGGCGCGGTCCAGCTCGTTGCCGTAGAGGGGCATCCCCGCCTCGAGGCGCAGCGTGTCGCGCGCGCCCAGACCCACGGGAACGGCCCCATGCGGGCGGCCCGCGTCGAGCATCGCGTCCCAGATGTTCCCTGCCCGCTCCCACTCGACGAAGACCTCGAACCCGTCCTCGCCCGTGTAGCCGGTGCGCGCCACGAGGGCCGGTGTCCCGGCGACGGTCCCCTCGGCCGCCGCGTAGTAGCGCAGCGACGCGAGGTCCAGGTCGGTCAGCCCGCCCAGGATGCCGACGCTCTCCGGGCCCTGCACGGAGACGAGGGCGGTGTCGAGCGACCGGTCGTCGAGGACCACCCGCATCCCGTCGAGCCGCTCCGCGAGCGCGTCGCTCACGACGGCCGTGTTGGACGCGTTGGCGACGACGAGGAACCGCTCCGCGCCGAGCCGGTAGACGATGAGGTCGTCGATGACGCCGCCGTCCGGCGCGCAGATCATCGAGTACTGGGCACGTCCGACCGCGAGGGCCCGCGGGTCGCTCACGAGCGCCCGGGCGAGCGCCTCGCCCGCCTCGGGGCCCTCGGCCCACAGCTCGCCCATGTGCGAGAGGTCGAAGAGCCCGGCTCGCTCGCGGACCGCGCGGTGCTCCTCGACGATCCCGGCGTACTGGACCGGCATCAGCCAGCCGGCGAACTCGATCATCCGCGCCCCGAGCGCGGCGTGTCGCTCGGCGAGCGGCGTCTCCCGCACACCGGCGAGCGCCTCGTCCGTCATCGGATCCCTCCCGGAAGCCGCCTGGCGGGTCCGACCGAGCAGGCGGCGGGCCCGGACGCCGGCCCCGCGCTCACGCGCTGGGGACCGTGGACGCCTCGAGGCGGTCCGCGGCGCGCTCCACGAGCGCCCGCTCCGTCTCGAACGTCAGCATGGATGCCGCCTGGGCGAACGTGACCCAGCGGACCTCGTCGAACTCGTGGTCGTGCGCGGACAGGTCGCCCCCGGTGGGGACCATCAGGAAGTAGTGGACGGTCTTCGAGATCCGGGTCCCGTCGCGGACGAAGGAGTAGCTGATGCTGTCCAGGGCCTCGTGGATCTCGACCACCAGGCCGGTCTCCTCGGTCACCTCGCGCAGCGCGGTCTCCTCGAGCGTCTCGCCTTCGACCGGCGTCCCCTTCGGGAGCGACCACGAGATGCCGAGTCGCTCGCGCCGCCGGCGCCCGATGACGAGCTCCCGCCCATCCTGGCCGGCGCGGTGGACGACGCCTCCAGCGGACGTCGCGACGCCGCTCCTCAGGCGCGCCACGACGCCGAGACGACCCCGGAGCGGAACCCCTGGGTCCGCGCGTCCTGCCGCGTCCAGTGGATGCGGGGTCGAGCGCCGAACGCGAGCCCGCGGGCCGGGCGCCCGTCCACGCGCGGCGACGCCCCGGTGCGCCGGAGCCGGGCCACCGCCTGGGCCTCCGTCCCCTCGATGAACGCCGGCAGCCGTCGCGCCGGCCGGACCGCACCCGGCCGGACGAGCCCGAGCATCCGCTCGCCCGCCCGCGCCGGGACGCGCACGAAGCGCGCGGCCGGCCGAGCCGTGTACCGTGCGGCGATGCTCTGGGTCATGGCCCGATTCTACTCGACCCGGCGCCGGGCGCCCCGGCGATCGCGGCCCGCAGTGCCGCAGCCGTCCGGGCATCGATCGCGCCACGGCCCTCCGCGATGGCGATCGCGCGGAGCGACAGCTCCCGGTGCAGCGCGGCGACCGCCGGGGCGTGGGCCGCCAGGGTCGCGGCGTGCGCCTCGAGCGTGCCCACGTCCCCGCGCGTCATCGGCCCCGTGAGGGCGCGTGCGATCCCGAGCGCGCGCGCGTTGCCGAGCGTGTTCTCGACCAGCGGCAGGTAGACCGCGAGCGACTGCGCCTCGTCGAGGCCGGCGACGCGGCCGAGCTCGGCGATCGAGTCGAGCAGCGAGATCGTGCCTGCGGCCGCGAGCACGGCCGCCGCGTGGTAGGCGGCCTTGGCACCGTGCGGGATCACGACGGGGTGCGCCCCGATCGAGGACGCCATCTCCCCGAGCAGCCCCAGCAGGGGCGGCTCCGCCTCGACCGCGACCGTCGCGCCGCGGAGGGCCTCCACGGCGCGGTCGACGTCGGCGAAGGCGATGAGCGGGTGGAAGCCGCCGGCCTGGGTGCCGGCCGCGAGGCTGGGCGTCAGCACCTCCGCGCCGAGGGCGCCGCTGGTGTGGACGATCGCCTGGCCGCTGTAGAGCCGGATGGCCGAGGAGACCCCCGCCACGGCATCGTCCGGGACCGCGACGATCACGAGGTGGCACTCGTCCACGATCGCCTGCGCGTCCACGACGGTCCGGGCGCCGGGGACGAGCGAGGCGAAGCGGCGGCGGCGCTCCGCGTCCCGGCTGGCCGCGGCGCCCACCTGCCAGCCCGCCCGCGAGAACGCGACGCCGAGCGCCGTCCCGACCGCGCCGGCGCCGACGATCCCGAGCACTGGGCGCCCGTCGTCGGGGGTCTCGACATGCGGATGACGGTGCGGGCCGGGGTGGACGACGTCACCGTGCCGGTGGGCGCCGGGTGGAAGGTCGGGCCGAGCCGGCGCCGTGGCTCCGCGGCCGCCGGCGCCCGTGGCGCCCCCGCCTGGGGCCCCCGCGCGGCCGGGGAGCGTGCCGTCCGCGGCCGCGCCGCCGGGCTCGAGCCCGAGCGCCTCGAGCGTCTCCGCGTCGCCCACCGGCGGCAGGCCGGCGTCGGCGCCCGCCTCGTCGCGCCGGCGAGCCGCCTGGCGCTCCGCCTCGTCCCACGCCCGCATCAGACACCCTCAGCCGACCGCGCGTCGCCGCCGGCCGGCTCTGCGCTACTCTCGCCCCGACAGCCTACTCGACCCGGCCGCGCCGCGACCGCGGCCCCAGCCGAAGGACGACCCGTTGCCCGCCTCCGACCCCGCCCGGCGCGCGCCCGACCCGTTCGGGGCCCGCGCATCCCTCGGCCCCGGCCTGCCCGACGTCTTCCGCCTCGCGGCCGTCGCCGGCCGCGGGTTCGACCTCGACACGGCGCCCGTCACGGTCCGGATCCTCCTCGAGAACCTCCTGCGCCACGCCGGGCGCGGAATCGTCCGCGCCGAGGACGTGGAGACGCTCCTCTCCTGGCGGCCGGGCGCCTCCGCCGAGGCCGAGATCCCGTTCCTCCCCGCGCGCGTCATCCTCCAGGACTTCACCGGCGTCCCCGCGGTCGTGGACCTCGCCTCGATGCGCGACGCGATGGCCGCGCTCGGAGGCGACCCGGCACGGGTCAACCCGCTCGTCCCCGCGGACCTCGTCATCGACCACTCGGTGCAGATCGACGCCTGGGGGACGCCGGACGCGTACGAGACGAACGTCGCGCGCGAGTACGAGCGCAACGGCGAGCGGTACCAGCTCCTGCGGTGGGCGCAGACGGCGTTCCGCGGGCTGCGTGTCGTGCCCCCGGGGACCGGGATCGTCCACCAGGTGAACCTCGAGCGGCTCGCCAGCGTCGTCCGCACGGACGACCTGGACGGAGGGCCTGTGGCCTTCCCCGATACCCTCGTGGGCACGGACTCCCACACGACGATGATCAATGGGCTCGGGGTCCTCGGGTACGGCGTGGGCGGCATCGAGGCCGAGGCGGTCCTGCTGGGCCAGCCGCTCTACCAGCCGATGCCGCGGGTCGTGGGCGTGCGGCTGAGCGGCGAGCTCGCCCCCGGCTGCACGGCGACCGACCTGGTCCTCACGGTGACGGAGAAGCTCCGGAAGGTCGGCGTCGTGGGCGCGTTCGTCGAGTTCGCGGGCGACGGGCTGGCGGGACTCCCGCTGGCGGACCGGGCGACGATCTCGAACATGAGCCCCGAGTTCGGGGCGACCTCCACCCTCTTCCCCATCGACGACGAGACGCTCGCATACCTCCGCCTGACCGGCCGGCCGGCCGACCTGATCGGCCTCGTCGAGCGCTACGCGAAGGAGCAGGGCCTCTGGCGGCTCCCGGGTTCCGGGCCCGCATTCGACGCGGTCGTGGACCTCGACCTCTCGACGATCGAGCCGAGCCTCGCGGGCCCGCGCCGGCCGCAGGACCGCGTGCCGCTCGGCGGCGTCCGGGCCGGGTTCCGCGCCGCGTACCCGGCGGGCCTCGGCGACGGCGGGACGGGCGACTACCCGGCGGTCGAGGCGGGCACGGCCGCGGGCCCCGCGCCGATGCGCTCCGGCTCCGTCGCGATCGCGGCCATCACGAGCTGCACGAACACCTCCAACCCCTCGGTCATGGTCGCCGCGGGCCTGCTCGCCCGCAACGCGGCCGCCCGCGGGCTCTCGGTCGCACCGACGGTGAAGACGAGCCTCGCGCCGGGGTCGCGCGCGGTGACCGCCTACCTCGAGGACGCCGGGCTCCTGGAGCCCCTCGAGTCGCTCGGGTTCGCGGTGGCCGGGTACGGCTGCACCACGTGCATCGGCAACTCCGGCCCGCTCGACGGGGGCGTGGCGCGCGCCATCGAGGAGGGCGAGCTGGTCGTCGCCGCCGTCCTCTCGGGGAACCGCAACTTCGAGGGCCGCATCCACCCGCTCGTCCGGGCAGCCTACCTCGCGTCGCCGCCGCTCGTCGTCGCCTACGCCCTCGCCGGGAGCGTGGACGTGGACCTCACGGCCGAGCCCCTCGGGACGGGCACGGATGGCCGGCCGGTGATGCTCGCGGAGGTCTGGCCGAGCCCGGCCGAGGTCGCCGCCGTCCTCGGCAGCTCGGTCACGCCGGAGCTGTTCGCGGAGACGTACGCCACCGTCTTCGACGGCGACGAGCGGTGGCGCGCGCTGCCCATCCCGTCGGGCGACCGGTACGCATGGGACGCGACGTCGACCTACGTCGCGGACCCGCCGTTCTTCACGGGGATGGCCGCGGACGCCGAGCCGCCTGCCGGGATCGCCGGCGCCCGCGTCCTCGCCCTGCTGGGCGATTCCGTCACGACGGACCACATCTCCCCGGCCGGCTCGATCGCCCCGTGGAGCCCCGCGGGCCAGTGGCTGCAGGCGCACGGCGTCGCCCCCGCGGACTTCAACAGCTACGGCGCTCGCCGCGGCCATCACGAGGTGATGATGCGCGGCACGTTCGCCAACATCCGGCTCCGGAACGCGCTGGCGGGCGGGAAGGAGGGCCCGTACACGGTCCACCTCCCCGACGGCGAGGAGGCCTTCATCTACGACGCCGCGATGCGCTACGCGGCCGAGGGCGTCCCGCTCCTGGTGATCGCGGGCCGCGAATACGGCTCCGGGTCGTCCCGCGACTGGGCGGCGAAGGGCACGCGGCTCCTCGGCGTCCGGGCGGTCATCGCCGAGAGCTTCGAGCGCATCCACCGCTCCAACCTGGTCGGGATGGGCGTGCTGCCGATGGAGTTCATGCCCGGCGAGTCGGCCGCCTCGCTCGGCCTCACCGGACGAGAGTCCTACGCCATGCCGGGGCTCCACGCGGGGATCGGGCCGCGCGAGCGGCTCACCGTCGTCGCGACCGCGGACCCGGCCGACGGCGGCGGCCAGCGGGTCTTCGAGGTGCTCGTGCGCCTCGACGGGCCGATCGAGGTGGACTACTGGCGCCAGGGCGGGATCCTGCCGGCGGTGCTCCGGCGGATCGCGCGGGAGTCGGCCGCGGGCTGAGGGCCCCGGTCGGCGGGGCTCCGGGCGGTCCGGATGCGGCCACGCGCCTCGCCAGGCTGCTAGGCCCTGCGCGCCGTATGCCGTCCGGCATCGCGGCTCACGCGAAGGGGGAGCCCGTACGCGGCGGACAGCGGCCCGTCGGCGAGCACGTCATCCACCCGGCCGGCCGCGACCACGCGCCCCCGTGAGAGCAGCAGCGCGTGCCCGAACCCGGGCGGCACCTCCTCGAGGTGGTGCGTCACGAGCACGATCGCCAGCGGGCGGTCCCGCGCGGCGAGGGCCGTGAGCCGGTCCAGGAGGTCCTCGCGCGCGCCCAGGTCGAGGCCCGCCGCCGGCTCGTCGAGCAGCAGCAGGTCGGGGTCGGGCATGAGGGTGCGGGCCAGCAGGACCCGCTGGCGTTCGCCGGTCGAGAGGGTCCCGAAGGTGCGGTCCGCCAGCGCGGAGACGCCCACCAGGTCCAGCAGGTCGACGGCCCTCGCCCGCTCGGCGTCCGAGTAGGCGTCCCACCAGGGAGCGAGCGCCCCGGTCGCGGCACTGACCACGACCTCTGCGGCCGTCAGCCCGCGGTGCACCGCCTCCGCGAGCGCGGCGCTCGCATCGCCGACCCGCCGTCGCAGGTCGCGCGCGTCCACGCGGCCGATCTCCTCGCCCAGGACGGCCACGCTGCCCCGCGACGGCCAGAGCCGCGTGCTCGCGATCGAGAGCACGGTGGACTTCCCCGCGCCGTTCGGCCCGATGACCACCCAGCGCTCCCCCGCCGCGACCCGCAGGCTGACGTCGGCGACGATCCACGAGCCCGACCGGACGACGGAGACGCCGCGAAGCTCGAGGACGGGATCGGGCACGGACGACCTCCCGGGGGCCGGCGACTGGCTCCAGCGCCCGGCGGCCTCCGGGCGGATGGAGATGGGCGGCCCGGCCGCCTCGACCGCGAGGCGGCGGCCGCGGGGTGCCGGGTCGCCCGATGATGCCGGAGATGTCGAGCCCCCGCTGCTGCACGATGGTCGGCCACCCCGCGCGGCCGCCCGGTAGATTCGTCCGATGAACGACCGACGCGCCGCCCTCCGTGCCATGCTCGGGCCCGTGGGGGTCTGGAGCTTCGCCCTGCAGACCCACCCGGCAGCCATCGAGCAGGCCGCCGCAGCGACCTACGAGGACCTGGGATACCGGGCGGCCTGGTTCCCTGAGAGCATCGGCAGCAAGGAGGCGTTCAGCCACGCGGCGGTCCTGCTCGCAGGGAGCCCGCGTATCGTCGTCGCCACCGGGATCGCCAGCATCTACGCGCGCGACGCCGCGGCGATGGCCTCCGGCGCCCGGACCCTCGCGGAGGCGTACCCTGACCGGTTCGTGCTCGGCATCGGCGTCAGCCATGCCCCGTCCGTCGCCAAGCGGGGCGGGACGTACGGCAAGCCTCTCGAGACCATGACCTTCTACCTGGACGCGATGGACGCCGCCGACTGGACGGGGCCGAGCTCGGCCGAGCGCCCGCCGCTCCTGCTGGCCGCCCTCGGGCCGCGGATGCTCGACCTCGCCGCCGAGCGCGCCGACGGCGCGCACCCCTACTTCGTCCCGGTCGAGCACACGCGGATCGCCCGGGAGCGCCTGGGGCCGGACCCGGTCCTCGCGGTCGAGGTGACGGCCGTCCTCGAGACCGACCGGCCGGCGAGCCGGGAGATCGCCCGCGCCTTCGCCCGGCGGTACCTCGACTCCGTGAACTACGCGAACAACCTGCGGCGCCTCGGCTACACGGACGCCGACATCGAGACCGCCAGCGACCGCCTGATCGACGACATCGTCGTCCAGGGCGACGCCGACGCGATCGCCGGACGCGTGCGGGAGCACCTGCAGGCGGGAGCCGACCACGTGTGCCTGCAGCTCCGCGCCGCGGACCCGACCGACCTCGCCATCGAGGCCTTCACGGAGGTCCGGGACGCGCTCGGCGAGACGATGAGGGTCCGGGGATCGAACGAGGCGGAGCCGGCCGGCTCCGCCTCGAGGTGGTCGTGAGATGGTGGGCGATACTGGGTTCGAACCAGTGACCTCACGGATGTGAACCGTGCGCTCTGACCGGCTGAGCTAATCGCCCGGTCTGGTCCCGGCCCCGCCGGGGACGACATGATAGCGCGGCCGCGGGCAAGGCTCCGTGACGTGGCGAGGAGCGCCCTCGCCCGGCGCGCCGGGCCGGGACCGGCTCCGGACGGCCGACCCCCTTCACGCCAGCCCTGGCCACCGCCCGCGGATGCCGGCCTCGGTCGCCCCGTCCACCTCGACGACCTTCGACCGCGACGTCGCGCCGCTCACGATCCGGATGCCTGACCGCGGGACACCGAGCTCGTGGGCGAGGAGCCGGCAGAGCGCCTCGTTCGCCGCCCCCTCCGCCGGCGCCGCCGCGACCCTGACGCGGAGCACGCCGTCGGCCACCCCGTCGACATGGTCCGAGCCGCCGCGCGGCGTGAGGCGCACGCGGAGCCGGATGCTCATCCTCCGACGGCAGGAGCCGGCCGCGCCCCGAAGATCGCCGTCCCAACGCGGACGATCGTCGCCCCTTCCTCCACGGCCACCGCGTAGTCGTGGCTCATCCCCATGGAGAGCGCCGGCCCCAGGCGCGACCCGGGCCGTGCCCGCAGCCGCTCGGACAGCCGGCGCAGGGCCGCGAAGGTCGGGCGCGCCGCCTCGGCCGTCTCCACCAGCCGGCCGACGGTCATGAGCCCAGCCAGCTCCAGGGCACCGAGGTCCTCGATCGCCGACAGGTCGCGCGCCAGGTCGTCCGGGTCGAACCCCGCCTTGGCGGGGTCGTCGTCGACGTTCGCCTGCAGGAGGACGCGCAGGCGGCGTGCCGGGTCCACGTCGCCCGCCGGCGGGAGGCCGCGCACGTCGCGGACGATCCGGTCGAGCCGGCTCGCGAGCGCGAGAGAGTCCACCGTCTCGACGACGTCGAAGACCTCGACCGCCCGCCGTGCCTTGTTCGACTGGAGCGGCCCGATGAGGTGCCACGTGGCGCCGGGGACCTCGGGCGCCTTGTCCGCGCCCTCCTGGACGCGGTTCTCGCCGAGCACGGTGCAGCCGGCGACGACGGCCGCGCGGACGCGGGTCGCGTCGACGGTCTTGCTGACGGCGACCAGCGTCACGGCATCCGGATCGCGCCCGGCACGCGCGGCCGCCGAGGCGATCGTCTCGACGATCCGTTCCCGGGCGGCGAGGTACGCCGCGACCAGCCCGGGGTCGGGCGTGACGAAGCGATCCGTGTCCGTTCCGAGCCCGGTCATCGGCTCACCCGTGTCGCGGCCGAGCGTGCGCGAGGACGCGACACGGGTGCGGGCCGCCGCGCCCCCCGCCGGCGCGCTCAGCTCTTGCGACGCAGGAAGGCCGGGATCTCCAGGTCGTCCGCGTCGTACGTGCGCCGGACCGACGGGCCGTCCGAGCTCCGCACGGACGTGGACTTGGTGGACGGGGCGGGCGTGCGGGCGACCTCGGCTGCGGCCACCGACGCGGCCGCCTCCTCGGCCTCGCCGATCGTGCGCTGCCGCTCGAGCTCGTCGAGGAAGGTGCGCTCGCGCTCCGAGCGCGCGGAGGGCCCCACCGCGGGCGTCTCCGCGGCCGCCGCGGCCTGAGCCTGGCCCTGGCGGACCGCCTGCGCCCGGCGGACCTGGTCGAACCCCGTCGCGATCACGGTGATGGTGATCTCGTCGCCGAGGCGCTCGTCGAAGCTCGTCCCGAAGATGATGTTGGCCTCGGGGTCCGCCGCGGAGCGGATCTCCTCCGCCGCCTCGGTGACCTCGAAGAGGCCCAGGTTCGCGGAGCCGCAGACGTTGAAGAGGATCCCCTGCGCGCCGGTGATGCTCACCTCGAGCAGCGGGCTGGAGATCGCCTGCCGCGCCGCGTCCACGGCTCGGTTCTCGCCGCTGGCCCGGCCGATGCCCATGAGCGCCGTCCCGGCGTCCTTCATGATCGTCCGGACGTCCGCGAAGTCGAGGTTGATCAGGCCGGGCATGGTGATGATGTCGCTGATCCCCTGCACGCCCTGGCGGAGGATGTCGTCCACGACCTTGAACGCGTCGAGGATGGTCGTGTTCTTTGTCACGACGTCCTTGAGCCGGTCGTTGGGGATGACGATGAGCGTGTCCACCTTCTGGCGGAGCAGCTCGGCCGACTTCTCCGCGACCAGGCGGCGCTTGGCGCCCTCGAAGCCGAACGGCTTGGTGACCACGCCGATCGTGAGTGCGCCCAGGCCCTTGCTGATCTCTGCGATGACCGGCGCCGCGCCCGAGCCGGTCCCGCCGCCGAGGCCGGCGGTGATGAAGACCATGTCGGAGTCGCGGAGGGCCTCCTCGAGCTTCTCCGCGTCCTCCTCCGCGGCGCGCTGCCCGATGGATGCGTCGCCGCCCGCGCCCAGGCCGCGCGTGATCTTGTCGCCGATGCGGATCTTGTGCGGCGCGTCGGACTGCAGGAGTGCCTGGGCGTCCGTGTTCACGCCGATGAACTCGACGCCCATCATCTCGGACCGGATCATCCGGTTGACGGCGTTGTTCCCGCCGCCGCCGACGCCGACGACGCGGATGAGAGCGAAGTTCTCCGAGTCAGAGCGGATCGGCATCGTGGTCCTCCGGTGCCCGGGCGGGCGGCCTGCCGTCGTTCGACCGATCCCGGAGAGCGCGGGCGCGGGCGCCGGGCGGGATCGCGGTGCGTGCATCGAGGCGCCCGGACTCCACCGAGCGTCGCGCGAGTATACCCCCGTGCATCACGGGAACGGCAAGGGCCGGGAGTCGACCGCTACGGGAAGATGCTCCGGAGCGCGTCGCGGATCCGCCCCAGGCCCCCCATGGACGGGGCCGACTCGTACCGGCCGGAGTCCGTTACCGCGAGCGAGCGGGCGCCCCACTGGAGCAGGCCGATGGAGGTGGCGTAGGCGGGCGTGAGCAGGTGGTCCACCAGTCCGCCGACGTTCGTGGGCGCGGCCACGCGGACGGGCATCTGCAGGACGTCACGCCCGAGCTCGGTGATCCCGGACAGCTGCGCGGCGCCGCCCGTGAGGACCAGGCCGGCCGGGGAGAGCCCGTGGCCGGCGGCCTCGAGCTCGCCGCGGATCATCTCGAAGGTCTCGCGCATGCGGGCCTCGATGATCTCGCACATCTCCAGGCGGCTGACGTCGCGCCCGGCGTCGTCGCCGATCATCGTGACCGTCATCAACTCCTCGGTGTCGACGGCGAGGAGGTCGCAGGTGCCGAACTTGACCTTGAGATCCTCGGCCGTCTGGAGATCCACCTTCATCCCGATGGCGACGTCGTTGGTCACGTTGTTCCCGCCCACCGGGATGACGGTCGTGTGGAACGGCGAGCCCTCGGTGTAGAGGGCGATGTCGGTGGTCCCGGCGCCGATGTCGGCGACCGCCACGCCGAGCTCCTTCTCCGTGTCCGAGAGGACGGCCTCGGCCGACGCGAGCGGGTCCGCGACGAGCTCGTCGATCCGGACCCCCGCCTGCTGGACGCACTTGGAGAGGTTCTGGACGGCCGTGGCGGAGGCTGTGACGATGTGCGTCTCCACCTCGAGGCGGATCGCGCTCATCCCGAGCGGGTCCTTCACGCCCTCCTGGCCGTCCACCACGAAGCCGCGCGGGAGCACGTGGAGGACGTCCCGGTTGGACGGGATCGTGACCGCACGCGCGACCTCGATCGCCCGGCTGATGTCCTCGCGCGTGATCTCGCGGTTCGCGCCCGAAACGGCGATCTGGCCCTTCGAGTTCATCCCCTCGATGTGCTGGCCACCGACGCCGACGAACGCGCGGTCGATCTTCCAGCCGGAGAGGCGCTCGGCGTGCTCGACCGCGGTCGCGATCGAGTGGACGGTCTGGTCGATGTTGACGACGACGCCCTTCTTGAGGCCGGAGGCCGCGACCGGCCCCTTGCCGATGATCGTGAGCGCGCCGTCCCGGCTCACCTCGCCGATGAGCGCGACGATCTTCGTGGTGCCGACGTCGATCCCGACGAGGACCGCTTCTCTTTCCACGCTTCTCTCTCCGCCTCCCTCCCGGGTGCGACCCGGGCGGGTACGCAGCCGCGACCGGCCCGGGGCGGACCGGCGCCCATCAGACTAGAGGAAATGCCGCCGGATGAGGGCGACGTTCTGGAAGATCCGGAGCCCGAACGCGAGCAGGGCCACGAGATAGAGGTCGAGCCCCAGGCGATCGCCCACGAACGTCAGCAGGACCGCGACGAGCGCGTTGACCACGAATCCGCTGATGAAGATCCGCTCGTCGTAGACGCCGTCGAGCTCCGCGCGGATGGCGCCGAGCACCGAGTCGAACGCCGCGAGGATGGCCACCGCGGTGTAGCGCGCGAACTCGATCCCGACGTTCACCTGGAGCACGAGGCCCAGGAGCACGCCGGCGAGGAGTCCGACGATCGGGACGAGCATCGGCCTCAGCCCCCCGCGCTGCGCATCGCCGCAAGCCTACCCGACCGGCTCATCGGAGGGAGTACGTCCCCGACTCGCCCGAGGCGAGGATCGCCCGCTTGAGCCGGTCCTCGCGGACGGCGAGGAGGCTGCGGAGCAGGCGGACCTGCTCCGGGATCAGGTCGGGCGGGCGGAGGCTGCCGGGGTAGAAGCCGAGGATCGCCTCCCAGCCGTCGGGGACCGAGAGGGACCAGCCGGTCGGGTCCGAGACCGAGACCGCGAGGACGTCGGCCTTGCTGCCGATGTCGTCGGGCGTGAGCGACGCGAGCCGGGTCGCCACGTCGAGATCGATCGGGTCGAGGACGGAGCCGGGCGAGAGCGCCGTCGAGCCGGCACGCAGGTCCGTCACGGCCGGCAGGCCCTCGG
>JAKOQS010000145.1 GCA_029778235.1 Chloroflexota bacterium
CCGTCAGCGACCTGCCGGTCCCGCGCGTCCACTTCGGCACGCGGACACGGCCCCTCCTGACGGCCATGCACGCAGCCGGGGCGACGGTGATGGGGGTCGACACCGAGACGCCGCTGGACGAGGCCAGCGCCATCCTCGGCGGCTCCGTTCCCCTCCAGGGGAACATCGACCCCGACCTCCTCGGGTCCCCCTGGCCGATGCTGCGGGAGCACGCTCGGGACGTCCTGCGACGCGGGCTCACGGCGCCCGGCCACGTGGTCAACCTCGGCCACGGCGTCCCACCCGACACCGACCCGGACGTGCTGACACGACTCGTGGAGCTCGTCCACGAGGAGGGCTGATGCCCGACAGCGAGGTGATCGTGGTCGGCGCCGGCGTGGCCGGCCTCACGGCGGCCCGCGAGCTCGCGCTCGCCGGGCGGACGGTCATCGTCCTGGAGGCGGGTGACCGTCCGGGCGGCACCCTGCGCACCGCGACGATCGACGGGGTGGACCTCGACGTCGGCGCGGAGGGGTTCTCCGTCGCCCGCCCGCAGACCCGTGCGCTGCTCGACGAGCTCGGCCTGGCGGACCGCGTCGTCGCTCCGCGTCGCAGCGACGCTCGGCTGCTCCTGGACGACGGCCTGCACCGCATCCCGCCCAGCCTGCTGGGGATCCCGGTCGATCTCGGCGATCCCCTGACGGTCGACGTGCTCGGCGCCGACGCCGCGCGGCGCGCGCAGGGGCGCGACCGTGCCCCGGTCGGAGAACTCGCCCCGGACATCGCGCTCGGGGCGCTGGTGCGCGAGCGCATGGACGCGGACGTGGTCGCGCGCCTGGTGGCTCCGGTCGTCGGTGGCGTGCATGCGGTGGACCCGGACACGGTGGAGGCCGAGGCGGTCGCCCCGGGGCTGCTGGGAGCGCTGCGCGCCGAAGGGTCGCTCGCCCGCGCCGCGGCGCGCCTGCGGGCCGCGAACGGGGCACCCGGCTCGGCCGTCAACGGACTGGTCGGCGGCATGACGGCACTGGTCGGTGCCCTGGTCGACGCGGCCGGCGGCCTGGGCGCGGACATCCGGCTGAACAGCCGCGTCCGATCCGTGCGTCGCTCGGGACACCGCTGGCAGGTCCGGACCGACGTCGGAACGCGCGCGTGCCAGGACCTCGTGCTCGCGCTCGACGCCCCGGCTGCGGCCATGCTGCTCGGCGACGATCCCGCGTGGTCTGGCGTCGTCGCACCGTTGCGGTCCGTCCGCCTGGGCGATGTCGCCGTGGTCGCCCTGCTGGTGGACCTCCCGGTCCTCGACGACGACCCGCTGGGGTCGGGCGTGCTGGTCGGCCCGGGACATCCGTCGGTCCGGGCGAAGGCCCTGACGCACGCCAGCGCGAAATGGGACTGGGTGCGGGAGCGGCTCGGCCCCCCGCGGCACGTGGTCCGGCTGTCCTACGGGCGCGACGGGACGCTCGCCGAGCAGGTGGATGCGCTGCCCGCGACCGCCGCTGCCGACCTCGCCGCCCTGCTGGGGCGGGAGTCCGTGGCGGTCGAGCAGTCCGCCGTCGCCCGCTGGCCGCGCACGCTCGTCCGGCCGATGCCCGGACACCGCGCCACGGCCGCAGCGATCGTCGACGCCGCGACCGCCGCCCCGAACCTGGCCGTCGTCGGTGCCGGTCTGGGCGGCAACAGCCTCGCCGGCACGATCGCGGTGTCGCGAGGCGTGGTCGCGCAGCTCACGAGCTGACGGCGCCGCG
>JAKOQS010000146.1 GCA_029778235.1 Chloroflexota bacterium
ACGGGGTGGACGTCCGCGTCGCCTGGAAGGACGGGGGGCGCATGATCGCGACCGGCAACAGCTTCGCGGCGCCGCACGTCGCCGGCCTCGCGGCGCTCATCCGCGCGAAGCATCCGGCGGCGACGCCCTTCGAGGTCAAGGCGATCCTGGCGGCCACCGCCACCGGGGCGCGGCCGGAGGGCTGACCGTGACCGGGGCTCGGCCGGAAGCCTGAGGGCGCCCGGCGGCGGCCGGTGGTGCGCCGCCCGTCAGGGCCTCACCGCGATCCGGTCGAGGGCGGGGTTGTTCGTGAAGGCGTCGAAGGAGTAGGAGGCGACCCGCGGCGAGCCGAGGTACGCGAACCGTACCTCCGCGTACGGCACCCACGGCACGACGTTCTCCATGAGGTACTGGTCGAGGCTCGCCCAGCACTGGAACTGGGCGGCGCCCACGAGCGGCAGGCAGGCCTCCACCCGCGCGTCGACGTTCGGGACCTCGGTGACCTCGTAGCCCCACTTCTTGAGCTGCTCCGGCGTCGCGCCCACCATCGTGTAGTTGTAGGTGCCCGGCGGCACGTCGACGGTCAGGCTGCCGTCGAACATGGTCAGGACCGGCTGGACCGAGCCGCCTCCGAACCCCAGCCCGATCAACATGGGCACCTTCTCGGCAGGGCGCTCGGCGATCGAGAAGAACGTGTCGTCGTCGAGGACGTCCACCTCGAGGCCGATCCCGATCGCGCCCAGCTGGCTCGCGACCTCCCGGGCGACCGCCGCGAACTGTTCGCGTGTCGTGGCTCGGATCCGCTGGCAGGCCGCCACGTCGCAGCGGCCGTCGCCATTCGTGTCGTAGCCGGACAGGCGCATCTCGGCGCGGGCCTTCTCGAGGTCCCCGTGCCCCCCGGGTGTCGCGTACGGGTCGTAGTCCGCGAGCAGGTTGTCCTCGCGCATGTCGCTGTCGATGTGCCCATAGACCTCCTGGGCGACGCTTCCGCCCGCGAGGTCGACGAGCCGCTGCTTGTCGATCGCCCAGTTGAGCGCCTTGCGCACGTGGACGTCGTCGAACGGCGGCACGGCCACGTTCATCATCACGCTGCGGACCATCCCCGTCGGGTCGAGGTAGGCCGTGCCGCGCGCCGGGTCGCCCCGGAAGGCGGCGAACACGTCCTCCGGGACCGTCGGCGACAGCCCGCCGCTCGGCCACAGGAAGTCGGCGGTCCCGCCGTCGAGCGCGGCGACCGCTGCATCCATCGAATCGACGACGGTGATCTCGATCCGATCCGCGTACGCCGGCCGCAGCTCGTCGGTCGCCGGATCCCACGACGGGTTCCGCACCAGCGTGATCCTGCCGGGTGACAGACCCGCCACTGGGGTCCGCGTCGCCGCGGGGACGGAGAAGTCGAGGGCCTCCGAGCCCTCGAGCATGTACGGGCCCGAGGAGACGAGGTAGCGCCCATATCCGGTGTCGGCGCCGGTCGCGATGCCGAATGCCGCGTCGGGCTGCGACGGGTCCGGCGGCAGCGGCGCCGCGAAGCCTTGCGCCAGGCGGGCGCCGAGGTTCCCGACGGGCTTCGTGAGACGGATGACGAGCGTGTGGTCGTCCGGGGCCTCGAGGCCGGAGATCGACGCGGCGGTGCCGGCGTTGTACTCGGCCGCCCCCTCGATGTCGAGGAAGTCGAAGGCCAGGAAGGAGGCGATGGACGGTGCGAGGAGGCGGTGGAGGGCGCGGATGAAGTCGCCCGCGGTGATCTCGACCGACTGGAGCGGCGGCCCGTAGCGGAGCCCCGGCTTGAGCCGGAAGGTCCACGAGAGCCCGTCGGCGGAGACCTCGGGCAGCGCGGCCGCGAGGTCGGGCTGAAGCCGCGCGCCGCCCTCCGCGACCGAGCGGCCGTTGTACGAGACGAGGGTCCGGAGGAGGCAGCAGCGGTGGAGCCCGGGCGACTCGCGGAACGAGTAGTCCAGGTGCGGGTCCATCACGCCCGGTTCCAGGTCGCGCAACGCCGCGAAGTAGTCGCCCGGCATGACCACCCGCAGCGTCCCGCCCCGCGGCGGGGACGTGCTCTCCGGCGAGGAAGCGACCGCGCTCGCCGCGGACGCGGTGCCCTGCGGCGCGGTCGTGGCAGCTCCCGCCGCGGTCGTGGCCGGGGTCGTCGTCGCGCCTGGCTGCGGCGGGCCGCTCGGGGGCGATGTCGCGCAGCCCGCGACGAGGAGGGCCACCGCGCAGAGCGCCGCGAACCTGCGGACCCGCGTGGGCC
>JAKOQS010000147.1 GCA_029778235.1 Chloroflexota bacterium
CGCGCCGCACCAGGGAGCCGGAGGCCACGCCGGCCGCGCCGGGCGGCCGCGGGACGCCGGGCGCGACGCGCCGTGGCAGCGCAAGGCCACCCTGGGCTCGACCACGTACGACGACGCGCCGGAGGAGCCGCCGACCTGGCACGGCGCGGGCTGGTACGGGGCCGCGTCCGGGACCTATTGGACGGTCAACCCTCGCGAGTACGCGGACCCGCGCAAGCACGGCCCCGAGTACCTCGGTCGCACGACCGAGTGGACCGGCGACCGACCGGTGGCCTCCTTCACGGCCGCTGGTGCGGCCGGCACGGGGGAGCCGGCGGGCGACCGACCGGCTGCGGGGCCCGCGGGGCGAGCAGCGGCCCCCGATCCCGGAGACCGTCGACCCGGTGGCGCGGACGCGCCGGGCGGCGAGCGGAGCGACGAGCCCGGCCCGACCGGCGCCCCGGGGCCGACCGGCGCCCCCGGCCCGACCGCTGCCGCAGCGCGAACCGACGCAGCCGGACCGACCGGCGCCCCGGGGCCGACCGGCGCGCCCGGACCGACCGGCGCCCCGGGGCCGACCGGCGCGGACGCGCCGAGTGGCCCGCCCCCGTCTCCGGGCCGGCCCGCCGGCCTCGCGAGCGCGATCCTCGCCGCGCTCGGCGTGCGGGGAGCGCGCGACCCTCGGGTACGATGACCGCCGTGCAGCGTCGCCGCCCCGCGCCCGACATCTCCGCCGCCGCGCAGGACTACCTGCTCGCGCTCCGCGTCATGGTCCAGGACGACGCCACGGTGACCACCGCCCAGCTCGCGCGTCACCAGGGGGTCACCGCGCAGGCCGCCGGCGAGATGATCCACCGCCTCGTGGCGGACGGGCTCGTCGTGCTGGGCGCCGACCGCGGCCTCGCCCTCACGCCGGCCGGGTGCGCCGCAGCGGATGGGATCTTCCGGCGGCACGCGCTCCTGGAGTGGCTCCTCACCAGCGTCGTGGGACTCGGGTGGGCCGAATCGGACGAGGAGGCGGCGCGGCTCCAGGGCGCCATCTCGCCCCGGGTGGAGCAGCGACTCGACGAGATGCTCGGCCACCCGGAGACCTGTCCCCACGGCAACCCGATCGATGCCGCCGCATCACGCCGCCGGCCCGCCGGGGTCCCGCTCGCCGCCATGGAGGCGGGCGACCGCGCGACGATCCTGCGCATCACCGAGCGCGCCGAGGAGTCGCCCGAGCTGCTCTCCTACCTGGAGGCGCGGGGCCTGGTGCCCGGCGCCCACGTGACGATCCTTGCCCGCTCGGCGGCCCTCGACGCGCTGACGCTCGACGGCCCCCTCGGTCGTGCGACGCTGGGCCTCCGGCCGGCGTCGCTCATCCGGGTCATCCCGGGCGTCGCGGACCCCGCGCTCTTCCATCACGTGGCGACGCCGACGCGGACCTGAGCGCCCTCGCTCAGTCGGCCGTCCCCTCGTACGCGCGCCTGAGGGCCTCCACGTCCAGTCGGGTCATCTCGAGCATCGCCTGCATGGCGCGCGCAGCGCCCGCCGCGTCGGGTCCGCCCAGGTAGTCGCCGATCTGCCGCGGGATCACCTGCCAGGAGACGCCGAACCGGTCCTTCAGCCACCCGCACTGGCTGTGCTCGCCGCCGCCCTCCACCAGGGCCTCCCAGTACCGATCCGCCTCGGCCTGGTCGGCGCAGTCGATCTCGAAGGAGACCGCCTCGGTGAAGCGGAACTGCGGTCCGCCGTTGAGCGCGGTGAAGGGCTGCCCGGCGATGGTGAACGTCGCCATGAGCACCTCGCCCGCGCGCGTGCTCGGGTTGTCGCCCGGAGCGCGGGTCACCGAGACGACCTCGCAGTCGGGGAAGACCGAGGCGTAGAACGCGGCCGCCTCCTCTGCCTGTCCGTCGTACCAGAGGCAGGGCGTGATCCGGGGCATCGTGGGGACCTCCGACGCGGGTGTTGGCGGCCAGCGTGGAGGCGCTCGTGGCCGCCGTCAAGGGCGCGCGTCGGCGGCCGGCCCCTCCGCCGTCGCCCGGTAACCAGACGTTGACGCACGGGACATGCGGCGAGTGGGCCGGCGCCCACATCGTCCTCCGTGACACGACCGGTCACGTACGGAGGCGTCCCATGCTTCGCTGGCTGCCCTCGGAGGAGGGACTGGACACGCTCGACATCGAGGCGGCACGCGCGCGGGACGCGGCCAGGATGGCGCGGCTCGGTCCCGTGGGTCCCGGCGCGATCACGCGACTGGCGGACGCTCTGCGGGCGCGCCTGGCCGACCGTCACTCGCTGACGGAGCACCCGTGCCGGATGCCGGACGGGAGCATCGGCCGGACCGCCATCCGCAGGTCGAACGGCGAGTGGGTCGCGGTCTGTGTCCTGCCGCGGACCACGCGCGCCGACTCGCTGCATGCGCGGTTCGGCCCCGAGGCCACCTGGGCCAGCCACGGTTGGTAGCGCGCCGCACCCTCATCGAGGTGCCCGGGTCTCCGTCGTCTGGGACGCCCGCTCGGCGTCCCGCCTAGACTCGACATGACCCGCAAGGCCCGGTCGCCGCAAGGAGCCAACGATGGTCGAAGGTCCGCTCTCCGCCTCCGAGCTCGGCCGGATCGACGCCTATTGGCGCGCCGCGAACTACCTGTCTGTGGGCCAGATCTACCTGCTCGACAACCCGCTGCTGCGCGAGCCCCTCGCGCCGGAACACGTCAAGCCGCGCCTCCTCGGGCACTGGGGCACCACGCCGGGCCTGAACCTCATCTACGCGCACATGAATCGGGTGATCCGGAACTGGGACCTCGACGCCATCTACGTGATCGGGCCCGGGCACGGCGGTCCGGCCGTCGTCGCGAACGCCTACCTCGAGGGCACGTACACCGAGGTCTACCCGAGCATCACTCGCGACGCCGACGGCATGCGCCGCCTCTTCCGGCAGTTCAGCTTCCCGGGTGGCATCCCGAGCCACGTCGCGCCGGAGACGCCAGGGTCGATCCACGAGGGCGGCGAGCTCGGCTACGCGCTCTCCCACGCGTACGGCGCGGCGTTCGACAACCCGGACCTCGTCGTGTGCGCCGTCGTGGGCGACGGCGAGGCCGAGACCGGGCCTCTCGCGACCAGCTGGCACTCGAACAAGTTCCTCGACCCTGTGACCGACGGTGCCGTCCTGCCGATCCTTCACCTCAACGGCTGGAAGATCGCGAACCCGACGGTGCTCGCGCGCATCCCGGAGGACGAGCTGCGGGCGCTCATGGAGGGCTACGGGCACCACCCGTTCTTCGTGACCGGCGACGAGCCGGCCGACGTCCACCAGCATCTCGCGGCAGCGCTCGATGCCGCCGTCGAGGAGATCCACGCGATCCAGCGGGCCGCCCGCGAGGGCGGCGTGACCGAGCGGCCGCGCTGGCCGATGATCGTTCTGCGCACACCGAAGGGCTGGACCGGTCCCATGGTCATCGACGGGAAGCCGTCCGAGGGCACATGGCGGTCGCACCAGGTCCCGATGGGCGAGGTCCGCACGAACGCCGAGCACCGCGCCATCCTCGAGGCGTGGCTGCGCAGCTACCGACCCGAGGAGCTGTTCGACGCGGACGGCGCCCTCGTGTCGGAGCTCGCCGAGCTGCCGCCGCACGCCTACCGGCGCATGAGCGCGAACCCCCACGCGAACGGCGGCCTGCTCCTGCGCGACCTCCGCTTGCCCGACTTCCGCGACTACGCCGTGGACGTCCCCGGGCCCGGTGCCACGACCGCGGAGGCCACCCGTGTGCTCGGCACCTTCCTCCGCGACGTCATGGCGTTGAACCGCGAGACATTCAGGGTCTTCGGGCCCGACGAGACCGCCTCCAACCGCCTCGGCGCGATCCTCGAGGTGACCGACAAGACCTGGGTCGCCGCGACGACCCCCGTGGACGAGAGCCTCGCGCCGGACGGGCGGGTCATGGAGATGCTGTCGGAGCATCAGTGCCAGGGCTGGCTCGAGGGCTACCTGCTCACCGGCCGCCATGGCATCTTCGACTGCTACGAGGCCTTCATCCACATCGTCGACTCGATGTTCAACCAGCACGCGAAGTGGCTGAAGGTGACCGCCGGGATCCCGTGGCGCCGGCCGATCGCGTCGCTCAACTACGTCCTCTCCTCGCTCGTGTGGCGCCAGGACCACAACGGCTTCAGCCACCAGGACCCGGGCTTCATCGACCACGTGGTGAACAAGAAGGCCGAGCACATCCGTGTCTACCTGCCGCCGGACGCGAACACGCTTCTCTCGGTCGCGGACCATTGCCTGCGCAGCCGGGACTACGTCAACGTCATCGTCGCCGGGAAGCAGTCGGCCCCGAACTGGCTGACGATGGAGCAGGCGGTCCTCCACTGCACCCGGGGCATCGGCATCTGGGACTTCGCGAGCAGCGACCAGGGTGGCGAGCCGGACGTGGTCATGGCCTGCGCGGGCGACATCCCGACGCTCGAGACGCTCGCCGCGGTGGACATCCTCCAGCGCGAGCTCCCGGACCTGCGAGTCCGCGTGGTCAACGTCGTCGACCTGATGCGCCTGCAGCCGGAGTCGGAGCACCCGCACGGGATGCCGGATCGGGAGTTCGACTCGCTGTTCACGACGGACCGGCCCATCGTCTTCGCCTACCACGGCTACCCGTGGCTCATCCACCGGCTGACGTACCGCCGGACGAACCACGCCAACCTCCACGTCCGCGGCTACAAGGAGGAGGGCACGACAACCACCCCGTTCGACATGGTCATGCTCAACGATCTCGACCGGTTCCATCTCGTCATCGACGTGATCGACCGGGTGCCGGGGATCCGTACCCGGGCGGCCCATCTGCGCCAGCGGATGGAGGATCGGCGACTCGAGTGCCGTGCATACACGCGGCTGGAGGGCGAGGACGCGCCGGAGATCCGCGACTGGACGTGGCGGGCGTGACCCCATGACGCAGGCTGCCCTCTCGGGGGGTCGGGAACGGCGCCGTACGGCGCGCGACGCCGCTCCCGGCCCCCGCATCCTCGTCGTGAACGCGGGCTCGAGCAGCCTCAAGCTCCGCGTGCTCGACGCCTCCGACGCCGTCGTGGGCGCCGCCGATCTCCCGGCGCCCCGCGGCTCGACCGACGCCGGGCTCATCGCGGATGCCGTCGCCGGGTTCGGCGAGATCGCGGCGGTCGGCCACCGGATCGTCCACGGCGGCACCCGGTACAGCGGACCGGTCTGGCTCGATGACGCCGTCGAGGCGAACCTCCGCGCACTGACGGACCTGGCGCCCCTCCACCAGCCCAAGTCGCTCGCGGCGCTCGCCGCCGTCAGCGCGGTCCTGCCGGGCGTCCCGGCCGTCGCCTGCTTCGACACCGCCTTCCACGCGGCCATGCCGCCCGCTGCCACGACGTATGCGATCCCACGCGAATGGCGGGTCCGGTGGGCGCTGCGCAAGTACGGCTTCCACGGCCTCTCGCACGCGTACGCGTCCCGGCGCGCGGCGGCCATGGTCGGCCGCCCGGTCGAGGAGCTGCGGATCGTCACGTGCCACCTCGGCGCAGGCGCGTCGCTGGCCGCGATCCGCGACGGCCGCTCCGTGGACACCACGATGGGCTTCACGCCGCTCGACGGGCTGGTCATGGCGACCCGCTCGGGTGGGATCGATCCCGGGCTGGTCCTCTGGCTGGAGGAGCACGTGAAGATGCCTCCCGCCGAGCTCGCCTCCACCCTGGAGCACCGATCGGGCCTCCTCGGCCTCACGGGCACGGCGGACATGCGCGCGATCCTTGCGGCCGAGGCGGCGGGTGACGAGGCTGCCGCCCGGGGGGTCGGCGTCTACCTCCATCGGCTGCGCGGATCGATCGCGTCGATGGTCGCGGCGCTCGGCGGCCTGGACGTGCTCGTGTTCACCGGGGGTGTGGGCGAGAACGCTCCCGCGATCCGCGAGCGGGCCGCCGGGGGTCTCGCGTATCTCGGCGTCGAAATCGACCCGGTGGCCGACGCAGCGGTGGCCGGCGACGCGGAGGTCTCCGCGGCCGGCGCCGCGGTCCGGACCCTCGTCATCGCGGCGCGCGAGGACCTGGAGATCGTCCGCGAGGTGCGGGTCGTGCTGGGGCTCGCGCCACGCGCCTAGGGGGCCGCCGGGCTCCAGGTCCCCGACAGCACGAGCCACGCGAGCGAAGCGTCGATCGCGAGGCCGAGGAGCAGCGTCGGCGAGAAGCACAGGACCAGCAGGGTGGCCGAGCTCGCGGCGGACCCGAGAACCAGCGCGGGCCACCACGCGGCCGGGACAAGGATGCCGACGGTCGCGAGCGCCGCGAGGAGGAACCCGGCCAGCGTGAGGACGACGAGGATCCTCCCGCTCGCGCGTACGTGTCCTGCGGCCGACCCTGCGCGCGAGATGAGCCACGAGTCGCCGAGGTCGAACGGCCACGCCGGCGTGGCCGTCGCCGTCGGGCTCCCGCCCGGGCGAGGGAACGCGAACATCACGTGGACCCACCCGTGCGCGAACAGGAGGGCGGCGAGGAGCCAGCCTCCTGCCGTCGGGTTGGCGCCCCCGAGCAGGTAGAGGGTGAGAGCGCACACGGCGCCGACGACCACGGCCAGCGGCAGCAGATCCCTTGCGATCCCGGTCACGACCAGCCTCCCCTCACTCAGCCGACGGCGTCGATGGTCCGCCCCACGTGCGTCGCGTAGTCCGGCACGGCGCGCTCGTACGCGCTCTCCATGAGCGGGGACGACACCATGAAGTCGGCCGACGCGCGGTCGCAGGCGACAGGGATGTTCCACACGATCGCGATGCGCAGGAGCGCCTTCACGTCCGGATCGTGCGGCTGCGGCTCGAGGGGGTCCCAGAAGAAGACGAGGAAGTCGATCTCCCCGTCCGCGATCAGCGCCCCGATCTGCTGATCGCCGCCCAGAGGGCCACTCTGGAGCTTCCGGACCCCGACGCCGAGCGCCTCCTCGAGGAGCGTGCCCGTCGTGCCCGTCGCGACGAGGTCGTGGCGCAGGAGGAGCCCCCGGTTGAAGGTCGCCCACTCGATGAGGTCCCGCTTCTTGTTGTCGTGAGCGACGAGGCCGATCGTCTTGCGCTGGGGTGTCGTCTCGATCATCGGTCCCTCCTCGGCCACATCGTCCCACGCCGAGTTTGACGAGCGGCGAATGGTGCGTGAACGCGAGCACGCGCGGGTCGTCCTGCCCCGTCGCGGCGCGGGCGGTGCCGCTATCCTCGGGCCATGTCCGACGTCCGCGTGCGCATCGCGCCGAGCCCCACCGGCCCGCTCCACATCGGGACCGCCCGAACGGCCCTGTTCAACTTCCTGTACGCCCGCCACACCGGCGGGACGTTCATCCTCCGCCTCGAGGACACGGACGTCGCCCGCTCCACCGAGGCGTTCGAGCGCGACATCCTCGAGGGCCTCCACGGCCTGGGCCTGACCTGGGACGAAGGCCCGGCCGCCGGCGACCTCGGCGAGCGCGGCCCGTACGGCCCCTACCGGCAGATGGCGCGGCTGCCCCTGTACGCGGCCGCGGCACGGCGACTCCTCGATGCGGACCTCGCCTACCCGTGCTCGTGCACGCCCGACGAGCTCGAGGCCGAGCGCCGCCGACAGGAGGCCGCGGGCGAGCCGCCGCGCTACCCGGGGACCTGTGCCGGGCTCTCCGAGGCGGAGCGCGCCGCCCGGGCCGTGGAGGGACGACCGTCGGCACTTCGCTTCCGGGTCCCGCCCGGCGTCGTCGCGTTCGACGACATCGTCCGTGGCCGCGTGGAGATCGACGCCGCCGCACTCGGCGGCGACTTCGTCATCGTCCGGGCGGACGGGACGCCGCTCTACCATTTCACGGTCGTCGTGGACGACGCGGAGATGGGGATCACGCACGTGATCCGGGGCGAGGATCACCTGTCCAACACGCCCAAGCACATCCTGCTGTTCCGGGCGCTCGGCCACGACGTCCCGGCGTTCGCCCACCTGCCGCTCATCCTCAACCCCGACCGCACGAAGATGAGCAAGCGCAAGAGCCAGACCGCGGTGGACGACTACGTGGCCCAGGGCTTCATCCGCGAGGCGCTCGTCAACTACCTCGCGCTGCTCGGCTGGTCGACCGGCACCGAGGAGGAGATCCTCTCGCTCGACGAGATCGTCGCCCGGTTCGACCTCTCCGCGGTCAACCGCGCCGGTGCGGTGTTCGACCGCGAGCGGCTCGAATGGATGAACGGCCAGTGGATCCGGCGCCTGGACCCCGACGACCTGGCGGACCGGCTGCTGCCGTTCCTCGACGCGGACCGGATCCTCGGCCGCATCGAGCGCCTCCCGTCCTTCGACGAGGTCCGGGCGATCGTGCCGCTGGTCCAGGAGCGGCTCCCCGTCCTCGGCGCGATCTCCGACGTGGCCGGGTTCCTGTTCGTCGAGATGCCGGACCTGGACCCGGCACTCTGCGTCCCGAAGCGCTGGGACGCCGCGACGACGGTGGATGGCCTGGGTGCGGCGCAGGACGCGGTCGAGGCCAACGGGGAGGTCGCGTTCGACGCGGAGGGACTCGAGGCGACGCTCCGGGCGCTCGCCGAGGCGCGGGGATGGAAGGCGGGCGACCTCTTCATGGCCATCCGCGTCGCGGTCACGGGCCGGACGGCGACCCCGCCGCTCTTCGAGACGCTCGCCGCGCTCGGCTTCGCACGGACGCTGGCGCGGCTCGCGCGGGCACGGGATCTCGTCCGCGGGCTCGACGCACCCGTCTGACCGGGGCCGGCGGTCGCTGGGCGCCGCGCCCGCCGGTTTCCTGCGTTAACGTCGACACCGCGTTAACGCGTCGTTGACCGGGTGCCCGCACGATGTCCCAGATGAGTCGCTCGATCCTCGTCGTCGACGACGAGCAGACGGTCCGGGAGACGGTCGGCGAGACCCTCGAGGCGGAGGGCTTCCGCGTCACGCTCGCAGCCGACGGCAGGGAGGCCCTCGAACGCTTCCGGGCGGACCGTCCGGACCTCATCCTGCTCGACCTGATGCTCCCGGAGCTGTCCGGCGTCGAGGTGTGCCGGATCGTCCGCGCCGAGGCCGACGTCCCGATCATCATGCTCACCGCCAAAGGCGGCGAGGTGGACAAGGTCGTCGGGCTCGAGCTGGGCGCCGACGACTACGTGACCAAGCCGTTCAGCCTCCGTGAGCTGGTCGCGCGCGTCCGCGCCGTCTTCCGCAGGTCGGACCTGCGCAGCATCGCCGAGCGTCCGGCGCCGCTGGTGGACCTTGGCCCCGTCCAGGTGGACCTGGCCGGCCATCGGATCCTGCGCGACGGCGTCGAGGTCCCGGTGAAGCCGAAGGTCTTCGAGGTCCTGGCGTTCCTCCTGCGGCACCCGGGCCAGGTCTTCACACGTGAGCAGCTTCTCGAGCGCGTCTGGGGCTACGACTACGCGGGGGAGACCCGGACGGTCGACGTGCACGTCCACTGGGCCCGGAGCGCGATCGAGGCGGACCCGGCGAACCCCGCCCTCCTCCAGACCGTGCGCGGCGTCGGATACGTCCTGCGGCGACCTGCCTGAGCCGGGGCCAACGAGCCCCGCGAACCTTCACCGGCGGTTCATCACCCGTTGACGCGCGAGAGCCAGCATGCGGCGATGGCTCGCACGACGATCGCCTCGCTCCCGACGTCCCCTCGTCGCCGCCTCACGCACCGACCCGGGACGCCCCGCGGTGCCATCCTGCGGCTCTCGGCGCTGGCGGGTGCGCTCTCGCGACTCGACGCCGAAGGCCGCCGCGAGGCGGGATGGTCGGTGCAGCCGGCCGACGATGACGTCTCGACGATCCTGGGGCACCTCGTTCCGATCCGCTCGCGCGCGGCGCTCGCCGCGTCGTACGCGCGCGAGGGACGCCGCCTCCTCGGCCCCGCGCCGACGGCCGGCCCCGGCGACGGCGGACCGGGCGGGGCCGTCGATGCGCTCGACCTCGCGTACGCGCTCCGCTGGATCGAGCTCGAGGACGGGCGCCTGCGCGCGTGATCCCGCGGGCGGCCGGCCGACCCGCGATGCGAGCCGCGGGCCCGCGCCCGGCCGTCGCGCCCCGACGGCCCCCGCGGCCCCGCGGCTCCCCGAAGAACGCCGCCCGCCCGCGCGGCCGCCCGGCTCAGGCGGACTTGGCGACGATCTTCTCGATGACCTCGCAGGCGTCTTCGGCCGCGTCGATCGCGTTCTCGAGGTCGATGTAGATGTCGCGCCACTTGATGACGTTCATCGGGTCCGGGTCGTTCTGGAAGAGCCGCGCCACGGCCGCCCGGGAGAGGCCGTCCGCCTCGTTCTCCAGGTCGTGGATCGCCTTGAGGTGGGGCTCCAGGCCCTTGAGCGACTCGAGCTTCCCGACCGCCTCGTTGAGCTGGTTGGCCTGCGCCGAGAGGATGCCCGCGAGGCGCCGCGCGTCGTCCGTGGTGGACTCCACCCCGTAGATGATGAAGGTCTCCGCGACCTCCTGGATCAGGTCCACGACGTCGTCCATCCTGTTCACCAGGTCGTGGATGTCCTCGCGGTCGAACGGCGTGATGAACGCGCGGTCGAGGCGGACCTCCACCTCCCGGTCGATCTCGTCACCGCGGTGCTCGAGGGCCCGGATCTCGGCGACGCGCTCCTCGAGCCGGTCGTAGACGCCGATCATGTCCTCGAGCTTGTGGGCGGCCTCGAGCATGTTCCGGGCGTCCTCGACGAACAGCTCCTGGAACTTCTCGTCCCTGGGGATGATCCGCACCATCGTCGTCTCCTCTCGGGCCCGCTGGTCGCGGGGAGCGCGCGCGGACCGGAGCCGCGCCGGAACGTCACTGGATGCCGAGCGCGTCGAGGGCCCACCACGCCGCGGCGCCGATGAGCCCAGCCATCGGGATCGTCAGGACCCAGGCCGTGAGGATGTCGCGCGCGACGCCCCACCGGACGTGCTTCACGCCCTTGCTCGTCCCGACGCCCATGATCGCGCTCGAGATGACCTGGGTCGTGGAGACCGGCATCCCGAGCTGGGCAGCTCCCAGGATGATCGTGGCCCCGGTCGTCTCGGCCGCGAAGCCGTGGACCGGCTCGAGGTCCACGACCTTCTGACCCATCGTCTTCATGATCCGCCAGCCACCGACCGCTGTCCCCAGGCTGATCGCGCTGGCGGCGACGACGATCACCCACGTGGGGACCGTGTTCGTGTCGATGACGCCCGCGGAGAAGAGCGCCAGGGTGATGATGCCCATCGTCTTCTGCGCGTCGTTCGAGCCGTGGGCGAAGGCCATGTAGCCGGCCGAGAAGACCTGGAGCCTGCGGAACCGGCCGGCGAGCGTCTTGCGTGTCGCCCGCCGGAAGATCCAGAGCAGCAGGATCATGAAGCCCAGTCCGATGACGAAACCCAGCATGGGCGACGTCACGAGCGGGACGATGACCTTCCCGATGATTCCCGAGGTCAGGTTGCCCCACTTGAGCTGGCTCCACCCGGCGCCGATGATCGTCGCCCCGAGCAGCCCGCCGATCAGCGCGTGGCTGCTCGACGAGGGGAGCCCGAGCCACCACGTGATGAGGTTCCACGCGATGGCGCCGATCAGGGCCGCCGCCACGATCACCAGGGTGGTGGACTCGTCGTTCACGAGGCCGGAGCCGATCGTCTTGGCGACCGCGGTCCCGGCGAACGCCCCGATGAAGTTGAACGCGGTGGCCATCGCGATCGCGTACGCGGGACGGAGCGCACGGGTCGCGACCGAGGTGGCGATGGCGTTCGCCGTGTCGTGGAAGCCGTTGACGTAGTCGAAGAAGACGGCGAGCGCGATGACGATGAGGAGCAGGGGGGTGAAGGCCTCGAGGTTCGTTCGGACCACCTCCGACGTCCGGCGGGTGGCCCGGAGCCGTCCCCCGTCCGCCCTCGAAGGCGGATGTTATCGCAGCGTGAACGCCGTTAATCACCCGTCGCGCGCGATGCCGCCGAGCCGCGGTCGCCGGGCGTGACGCTTCCGAGGGCCGTCCGCGACCCCTCGCCGGGTATCCTTCGCCCATGCGCCTGAGCCACTTCTTCTTCACGACCCTCCGCGACGATCCCGCCGACGCGGAGATGCCCTCCCACCGCCTCCTCGTCCGGGCCGGCTACGTCCGGCAGCTCGGGTCGGGGATCTACTCGCTGCTGCCCCTGGGCTACCGGGTCAGCAGGCGGGTGGAGCAGGTGATCCGCGAGGAGATGGACGCCATCGGCTGCCAGGAGATGGAGATGCCGGTCGTCCACCCGGCGGACCTGTGGAAGGAGACCGGGCGCTGGTACTCCATCGGGGCGGAGATGGCGCGGTTCAAGGATCGCGGCGGCCGCGACATGGTCCTCGCGATGACGCACGAGGAGGTCGTCGCCTCGCTCCTGCGGGACGTGGTGAAGTCGTACCGCCAGCTCCCGATGATGGTCTACCACTTCCAGACGAAGTTCCGCGACGAGCCTCGCTCCCGGGGCGGTCTCATCCGGGTCCGAGAGTTCGTCATGAAGGACAGTTACACCTGCGACGCCGACGAGGCCGGCCTGGACGCCAGCTACGACCTCCACTACGCGGCCTACACCCGGATCTTCGACCGTCTCGGCGTGCCCACGATCCCGGTCGCCTCGGACGTGGGGATGATGGGCGGCTCGCAGGCCCACGAGTTCATGTTCCTCAACCCCGCCGGCGAGGACGTCCTCGTCCTGTGCGAGCGGTGCGGGTTCTCCGCCAATCGCCAGGTCGCGCGGACGCGCGTCTCGGAGCCGCCGGCGGAGGATGCGCTCCCCCTCGAGGAGGTGGAGACACCGGGGACGGCGACGATCGCGGACCTCGCGGCGTTCCTGGGAGTGAGCTCGGAGCGGACCGCGAAGGCGCTGTTCGTGGTGACCGACGACGGCCGCCTCGTCACGGCCATCGTCCGCGGCGACATGGACGTGAACGAGACGAAGCTGGTCAACGCGCTCCGGACGACGGGGCTGCGGCCGGCACACCCAGACGAGATCAAGGCGGCCGGGATGGTCCCCGGATACGCGTCGCCGATCGGGGCGAGCGGCGCCTTCGTCGTGGTGGACGAGCTCGTCGCGCGGTCGGCGAACCTCGTCGCCGGCGCCAACCGCGAGGGCTACCACCTGCGCAACACCAACGTCGGCCGCGACTACACACCCGACCTCGTCGCGGACCTCACGAGCGCCCGCGAGGGCGATGGCTGCCCGGAGTGCGGCGCGCCCGTCGTGCTGCGCAACGGCATCGAGGTCGGGAACATCTTCAAGCTCGGGACGAAGTACACGCAGGCGCTCGGGGCGACGTACCTCGGCGAGGACGGCCTGGAGCACCCGATCGTCATGGGCAGCTACGGGATCGGCGTCGGGCGCGCCGTCGCGTGCATCGTGGAGGCGCACCACGACGAGAAGGGGATCGTCTGGCCGGCGGAGGTGGCGCCGTACCCGGCGCACATCGTCTCGATCGGCGCCGCGAAGGACCCGAAGGTCGCCGAGGTCGCGGACCGCCTGCACGAGCTCGCCTTCGCGGCGGGCCGCGAGGTGCTGTACGACGACCGTGACGAATCCCCGGGCGTGAAGCTGACGGATGCCGAGCTGCTGGGGATGCCGCTCATCGTGACCGTCAGCCCACGCAGCCTCGCGGCGGGCGGCGCCGAGGTCACCGTGCGCGAGACCGGCGAGCGCTCCGTCCGGCCCCTCGCGGAGGTCGAGGCGCTGCTCCGCGGCTGACGGCCGGGCGGGCTCGCCCGGCGTCGGCGCGACGCGCCTCCCCACGCGATGGACCCCTCCCCGGGCGGCCGCGACCCGCTCGACGCGCTCGCCGCGACCGGTCTCGTCATCGCCGACGACCTCGCCGAGGGCGTCCTCGCGGTCGACCCGCGGAACACGATCGTCTACGCCAACGACGGTGCCCACCGGATCCTCGAGCGCCGTCCTGGGTCGCTCCCGGGCGGCAGCGTGATGGAGGCGCTCCTCGACCACCGGGTGGAGGACCTCGTCGGCACCGCGCGGCGGCAGGGGTCGGCCGCAGCCGACCTGCCACCGCGGCTCTCCGACGGCCGCTGGCTGGCGGTGCGGGCGCGCCGGGCTGTGGACGGCATGGTCTGGCTGGTCGTGGGGGACGTGACCGAGCTCCGTCGGCTCCAGCGCATGCGCGCCGAGTTCCTCGACAACCTGTCGCACGAGCTGCGGACCCCCGTGACGAACGTGAACCTTCTCCTCGAGATGCTCATGCGCGACGCGGAGGCGCTCCCTCCGCGCACGCGCGAGCGTCTCGAGCGCCTCCAGGTGGAGGCGGCGCAGCTCGCGCAGATGGTCTCCGAGCTCCTCGACCTCGCGTCGATCGAGGGCGGGCAGCCGATGCTGCTGGCCGACGTGGACCTCGCGGAGGTCGCCGGCGAGCAGGTGGAGCGCCTGCGCGTCTTCGCCGAGCGCAGCGGCGTCTCGCTCTCGCTGGAGGCGACCGGAACGCCGCCCGCCGTCCGGGGCGACCCGATGCGGCTGGGGCAGGCGATCCTCAACCTCGTGCACAACGCGGTGAAGTTCAGCGAGCCGGGTGACACGGTGGTGGTGAGGGTCGGCGCGTCCGGTGGCGCCGCGACGGTGGCGGTGGTGGATGAGGGCGCCGGCATCCCGCGCGCGGATCGCGACCGGATCTTCGAGCGGTTCTACAAGGTGGACCGGGCCCGCCGCCGCGGGCAGGGGGGGACGGGCCTGGGGCTCTCGATCGTCCGCCACGTCGTCGAGGCCCACGGAGGGACGGTCGGCGTGCTTTCCGAGGAGCACGTCGGGTCCACCTTCACGATCTCGCTCCCCCGTGCCGCGGGTCCGGGCACGGCGACCCCGGCGGACGCGGCCGGCGGTGGCGCCGCCCCGGGCGAGGGCCGCGGCACGGCCGGGCTCACGGAGGGCGCGCCGTGACCGGCCCTGCCGGAGGGCCGTCCGTCCCCTTCGGGGGCGGCGCGCGGACCCTCGTGCTTGCGCACCGCGGCGATACCCGGAGCCACCCGGAGAACACGATCGACGCCCTGCTCGCCGCACTGGCGGTCCCCGGCTGCGACGGGCTCGAGTTCGACGTGCGGGCCGCGCGCGACGGGACGCCGGTCCTCGCCCACGACGCCACGCTCGAGCGCGCCTTCGGCCGGGCGGAGCGGGTCCGCGACCTGTCGCCCGCCGACTTGGCCTCGGTCGGGGTCCCCACGCTGCGGGATGCGCTTGCGGCGGTCCCGCGGACGGCGTTCCTCGACATCGAGCTGAAGGAGGACGTGGGCGCCGCCGTCGTGCCGGTCGTCCGGGCCGCCCGCGGGCCGGCGGCGGAGGGCGTCGTCCTGTCCAGCTTCGAGGAGCCGGCCGTGGCGACGGTCCGCCTGCTCGTGCCGGAGTGGGCGGCATGGCTCAATGCCATGGCCCTCGACGACGACGCCATCGCCGATGCCGTCCGGCTCGGCGTGCGGGGAGTCTCGGTCGAGGTGGAGACGATCGACGCGGCGTCGGTGGCGAAGGCGCACGCGGCCGGCCTGGAGGTGGCGGCGTGGACCGTGGTGCACCCGGCCCGGCTGACCGAGCTCGCCGCGCTCGGGGTCGTGGCCGTCTGCGTGGAGGACGCGGCGCTCGACGCCGGCGGGGCGGCCGTCGAGGCCGCCGGGGAGGAGGACCGATGACCGACCGGGTGCGCGTGGCGACGCTGAACATCCGCAACATCGCGGACCGCTGGGACGAGCGCCTGCCGCTCCTGCTCGCCGACACGGCGGCGCTGGCGCCGGACCTGCTCGGGCTGCAGGAGGTCGTCTACGTCCTCCAGCAGGACCGGCTGCTCGGGGCCGCCGGCCCGGCGCGGTACCGGGAGGTGCGCGGGTGGGCAGGCCGCCCGGAGTACGGGAACAGCCTGCTGGTCCGCGAGCCCCTCGCATTCGACGCGTACGAACGGCTCGACCTGGGCATGACCCGCTCCGCGCACCGAGTCGTTGTCACCCTGCCGACCGGTGCGCGTCTGTTGATGGCCGTGACGCACCTGCACCACCTCGTCGCCGACGCCGAGGCCCGCGACGGGCAGGCCGCGGCGCTGCTCGCATGGCTGGATGACGGCGCGGCGCCCGCGGCCGACGCACAGGTCGTCGTCGGCGACTTCAACGCCGAGCCGACCGAGCCGACGTACGCCCGCATGCGCGATGCCGGGTTCCGCTCCGCGCACGCGGAGGCGAACGGCGCCGAGCCGGCCGTCACCTGGCCCTCGGGGCTCCAGGCGCCCGCGATGGACACGGACGGCGAGCCGGGCTGCCTGGACTACATCTGGGTGCGCGGGCCTGCGACGGTGCGATCCGCCCGGGTGGTGTACGACCGCCCGGCCGCAGACGACCGGACGCTCTTCCCGTCCGACCACTTCGGCCTCGTGGCCGACCTCGAGGTCGGGTAGGGGACCAGCGGCTCCCGGCCCACGGGTCGCCGGCCGTCTGCCCGGGCGGGGCGGACGCTCAGCGCGGCTTGAGCGCGTCCGGCGGGATCAGCCAGTGCAGCGCCCCGCCGCCGGTCGCGAGGGGCAGGTCGGCATCCACCCGCACCAGCGCCGCCTTGCGGACGAGCACGTCGGCGCCGACGAGCGCCGAGACGGTGGCGCTGAAGTCCGGGTCGTGGCCCACGAGGAGCGGCCGCTCCGGGAAGCCGGCCTCCTCGACAAGCGCGTCGAGCGAGGCGACGTCGAGGCCGGCGGCGAGTCGGTCGCTGATGACGACCTCGACGCCGATCTCGGCCGCCACGATCCGGGCTGTCTGGAACGCGCGCAGCTTCGGCGAGCTGACCACCGTGTCCGGCCGCGATGCGACGGAGGCGAGGAGTCGAGCCACCCGCTCCGCCTGGCGCTCGCCCTTGGCGCTCAGGGGCCGGTCCTCGTCCGGCCCGGGCCAGGCGAGGGGATCGCCGGCGTCCGCGTGGCGAAGGAAGTAGAGCTCGACGCGACCGGTCCGCCCGTCGTTCATCCCGCCTGCCCTCCTGTCCGGCCGCGCCGTGCCCCGTCCGCGGCGCGCCGCGTCCGCGCCCCGCGACGCGTGCGTGGGGCAAGCCTACTGGTTCAGGTCTTCCAGGTGCCCGGTGGCGAGGAAGACGACGTCCTCGGCGATGTTGGTCATGCGGTCGCCGGCGCGCTCGAGGTAGTGGGCCGCGAAGACGATCCGCAGGCCGCGCTCCACGTTCGCCCCGTCGGCCGCCATCAGCGCCTTGGTCTCGTCGAAGATCGCGTGGTACAGCCGGTCGATGTCGTCGTCGGCCGCCGCCACCCCACGCGCTTCGTCGGGATCGAGGTCGATGAGCGCCCGGGTGATGCGGCCCACGCCGTCCGCTGCCAGCTGTCCCAGCTCCGGCAGGTGGACGTACTCCTTGAGCGGCGGCTCGGGCGCGAGCTTGCGCGCCTGCTTGGCGACGTTCGCGGCGTAGTCGCCGATCCGCTCGAGCTCGCCGGCGACGTTGTAGAGCATCAGGAGGTAGCGGAGGTCGCGCGCGACCGGGCCCTGCGTGGCGATCGCGAGGATCACCAGGTCCTCGACGTCGGCCCGCATCGCGTTCATCCGGGCGTCGTCGCGGATCACGGTGGTCGCGGCGTCGGCGTCGTGGCGCACCAGCGCATCCATCGCCCGGAGGAGCGCGTCCTGGACGGAGCTGCCGAGCCGGATGATGGCGTCCTTGACGTCCCGCATCTCCCGGTCGAGCGAGGGACGGTCCACGTGCGCCGGCACAGCCGGCGCCGGGTGCGGCTCGTCGCCGATCGGATGCCCGAACGTCGGCGAGCCGGTGAGCGCGGCCGCGGCCGCGGCCTCCTCGAGGGGCTCCTGCCCCCGGACGTCGTCGGTCATGTCGCCTCCCTCAGCCGAACCGGCCGGACACGTAGTCCTCTGTCAGCCTCTCGCGTGGGTTGGTGAAGATCTCCCGGGTGGGACCGAACTCCACGAGATAGCCCGCACGGTCCTCGTCCATGGAGAAGAACGCGGTCTCGTCGCTCACCCTACCTGCCTGCTGCATGTTGTGGGTGACGATCACGATCGCGTAGTTCTCGCGTAGCTGGGCGATGAGCTCCTCGATCCGGAGCGTCGCCACCGGGTCGAGCGCCGAGGCCGGCTCGTCCATGAGGATCACCTCGGGCTCGACGGCGATCGCCCGCGCGATGCACAGGCGCTGCTGCTGGCCGCCGGAGAGCGACGTGCCAGGCTGCCTGAGCTTGTCCTTCACCTCGTCCCACAGCGCGGCGCGCTTCAGGCTGCGCTCGACGGTCTCGTCGAGCTCGGAGCGACCGGCACGGCCCACCAGCTTCACCCCGGCCACCACGTTGTCGTAGATCGACATCGTGGGGAACGGGTTGGGTCGCTGGAAGACCATCCCGATGTACCGGCGCAGCCGCACCGGGTCCACGGCCGGGTCGTAGACGTCGGCTCCGTCGAGCAGGACCTTGCCGTCCACGCGCGCCTTCGGCGTCAGCTCGTGCATCCGGTTGAGGGTCCGCAGGAATGTGCTCTTGCCGCAGCCGGACGGGCCGATGATCGCCGTCACGGACCGCGCCCTGATCGATGCGTTCACGCCCTTCACGGCGCGGAACGTGCCGTAGTAGACGTCCAGGTCCCGGACCTCGACCTTGATGTCCGCCGCGGCGGTCGTCGGACCGTCGCCGGCCGCACCGGGCGCGGCGCGCGTGCCGCTCGTCCCGACCGGCTGGGCGGCCGTCCCGGCCGGGGGCTGTTGTGTGTCAGGGATCATCGGGACCTCGGTCATCGGCTCGTTCCCCGCAGCGATCGGTAGCGGACGAGGATGTTGATCGTCAGGACGGCGAGGAGGAGCAGGAACGCCGCCCCCCAGGCCTGCTCGTTGAGCGCCGGGAACGGCTGCCGCGCGTTGTTGTAGATGAACAGCGGGAGCGCGTCCATCGGCCGGCTGAAGTCGCCGATGTTGAGGAGGCGACTCCCGAGGGCGGTCATGATCAGGGGGGCCGTCTCGCCGGCCGCGCGCGCGATCGCCAGCATGATGCCGGTCAGGATCCCCGGCCAGCCGGTGCGGACGGCGACGGACAGCACGGTCCGCCACCGACGGACGCCGAGCGCGAGGGAGGCCTCGCGCAGGTCGCCCGGCACGAGCTTCAGGATCTCCTCGGTCGTCCGCATGATCACCGGGACCATGATCACCGCGAGGGCGACGGAGCCGGCGAACGCGTTGTACTGCTTGAAGGGCAGGACGAGGAACGTGAAGACGAAGACGCCGACGAGGATCGACGGGATCCCGACCATGACGTCCGCCGTGAAGCGGACCGCCGCGCCCGCTCGCCGTCCGGCGAGCTCGCTGACGTAGATCCCCGCCGCGAGGCCGACGGGGACCGCGATGAGCGTCGCGAGCCCCACCATCTGGATCGACCCCGTGATCGCTGTGACGGCGCCCCCACCCACGCCGGTCGCCTTGGGCGGCTTCGTCAGCAGGTCGACGGAGAGCGCCTGGATCCCGTTGATCGTCACGAAGGCGAGGACGGCGACGAGCGGGATCACCGCCATGATCGCGCACGAGACCGTCACGACCTGCATGGCGCGGTCGAGAACGGACCGGCGCTCGCGCCCGCTCGCCCTGCGCAGGTACTCCGGGATGGCCCGCGAGTCGGCCCGCGCCGTCGCACCCGCGCTCATGCCCCGCGCTCCGCGGCGACGGCCCGACCGACGAAGACGCGGGCCACGATGTTGATCGAGATCGTGATGACCAGGAGGATCAGGCCCAGTGCGATGAGCGTCGAGGTCTGGAGCCCGACCTGGGCCTCGTTGAACGAGGTGGCGATCTTCGAGGCCAGGGTCTGCGACTGGGAGAAGATCGACGTCGGGATGTCGTTGCGGTTGCCGATGACCATCGTCACCGCGAGCGTCTCGCCGAGCGCCCGGCCCAGCCCGAGGATGACCGCGCCGATGATCCCCGAGCGAGCCATCGGGACGACGACCCTGGAGATGACCTCCCAGCGCGTGGCGCCGAGCCCGTACATCGCCTCGCGCTGGCCCGACGGCACCGCGACGAGGACCTCCCGCGAGATCGTGACGATCGTGGGGAGGATCATGATCGCGAGGATGACCCCGGCCGTGAACAGGCCGGTGGAGAAGGCGGGCCCGCTGAAGAAGGGGATCCACCCGAGAAGCGAGACGATCCAGGACGAGACGGTCGCCTTGAGCACGGGCCCGAGGATGAAGATGCCCCAGAGGCCGATGACGACGCTCGGGATCGCGGCGAGGAGCTCGACGACGAACGTCATCGGCACGCCGACGCGGCGCGGCGCGTACTCGGCGAGGAAGATGGCCGTCAGGAGCCCGATCGGGGTGGCGAGGACGAGCGCGATCGCCGACGACAGGAGGGTCCCGACGACGAACGGGAGCGCCCCGTAGATCCCAGCCACCGGGTCCCAGGTCGTCCCCGTGACGAACGAGAGCCCGAAGGTCTGCCACGTCTCGGCCGAATTCGTCGCGAGCAGGATGAAGATCGCGACCAGGACGAGGACGACGAGACCGGCTACGAGCGCCGTCCCCGTCGTGAACAGCCGGTCAGGCAGGCGGGACCGTCCCCGCCCGCGCAGCCGCGTCGGATCCGCGAGTGCCGTCACGCGATCCATCCCTCCCGTCCCGTCGACGCGGTGTCGACGCGCATGTCAGGCCGCACTGCCGTCCGTGCGGCGAAGACCCGGCCCCCCTGAGGAGGAGGGGAGCCGGGTCGACGCCGCCGGTGACGTCGCGCTGTCGTCCCTCAGGGCCAGATCGGCGATCCGCCCGAGGTGATGGTATGCAGAGAGGCGAGCGCCTTCTCCTGGACGGGGGCCGGGAGCGGGGCGTAGCCGAGCGACTCCTCGGCCGCCTGGCCGTCGGTGAGCATCCACGCGATGAGGGAGACGAGCGCCTGGCCCTTGGTGAGGTCCGTCTGGTCCTGGTAGACGAGGAGGTAGGTGTACGACGCGATCGGGTACGTGTCCGGGCCGGCGCCGTTGATGATCGGGGCCTGTCGAGCGTCGGCCGGGAAGTCGGCGGCCACGGCCTCGGCGGCGGCGGTCACGCCGGCGGTCGTGCCGGGCACGAACTTGCCGTCGGCGTTCTTCAGGTTCGCGGAGGGGATCTGGGCCTGCGACGCGTAGTTGAGCTCGACGTATCCCACGCCGCCCTCGTTCTGCTGCACCCCGCCGGCGACGCCGTCGTTGCCCTTGGCGCCGATCCCGGTCGGCCAGTTGACCTCCTTGCCGGCCCCGACCTTGTCCTTCCAGTCGGCGCTCACCGTCGACAGGTACGTCGTGAACGCGTTGGTGGTGCCGGAGCCGTCCGAGCGATGGACGACGAGGACGGGCGTGGCCGGGAGCGTCACGCCGGGATTGTTCGCGGCGATCTTCGGGTCGTTCCAGGTCGTGATGTTCCCGAGGAAGAGATCCGCGACGTTCTGCGCGTCGAGATTGAGGGCGGTGACGCCGGGGAGGTTGTAGATGATCACGACGGCGCCCAGGGCGGTCGGGACGTGGAGGATCTTCGTGCCGGACGGGAGGGCGGAGATCTCCTCGTCCTTCATCGCGGCGTCGGTCGCGCCGAAGTCGACGGTCTGCTGCGTGATCGCCTTGATGCCCGCACCCGATCCCACGGCCTGATAGTCGATCTTGATGTTCGGGTAGAGGCCGGAGTACATCTCGAACCAGGTCTGGTACAGCGGCGCGGGGAAGGTCGCGCCCGCGCCCTGGAGGGTCACGTCGCCCGCCGGCGGGGTCGGGACTGCCGCGCCGCCGGTGCCGGAGGTGGCCGCGGGCGACTCGGGGGCTCCCGTCGGAGCCTGCGTCGGTGCGTTGGTGGCGCCGCTGCTCGAGCACGCGGCGACGGCGATGACGGCCGCGAGCGACAGCCCGGCGACCCGCCAGGTCCTGGAGATGGACACGCTGGTCTCCTCTTCGATGCCCTCGCTGGGCCCCGGCGTCTCGGACCGGGGGAGGGCGCGTCCCCACGGGGGACCACCGACACCGTGAAGGGCCCGTCTGAACGCCGCATGTTTCCCGTGTTAACAGGCGATGAACCGACCGGGGATCGCCACGCCGCGGGCGGAGACCGCCGACGGTTCCGCGCATGGATCGGCGGTGCCACACTAGGCTCCGCACGACGCACCGAGGGAGGGCTCGATGGGCAGGAAGCGCGCAAAGGGGCGCGAAGAGGAGGTGTCCGCAGCCGCGTCAGCGACGGGTGGCGACGCCGCCGGCGATGGCGGCGCGGGGCGAGACGAGGCGTCGCTGGCCGCGGAGGCCGAGGCGCGGCTCGCCAGGGCCGAGGCGCGGCGTGCCAAGGCCCTGCGGAAGAGGATCGCGGCGCTCGACGAGGCGGTCGGGAAGGCGCGCCGCCGCCTGGAGCGCCGCCAGGAGCAGCTCACCGACGCCCAGCGCGAGGTCCGGGAGCAGGAGCGCGAGCTCGCCGCCGCGCTGCGCGAGGCCCGGGCGTCCGGCGTGTCGATCCCCGGGACGGCAGCCCCGCCCGCGCGCGCCCCCCGGACGCGACGGGCGCCGCGGGCCGGGACCGCGGTCCCGGCACCCCCGCCCGCGGCGAAGGCGCGGACTCCGCGCCAGGCGGCGTCCGAGCCCGCGCCCGCGCCGGAGCCGCCGAGCGACGCGCAGGCCGCTCCCGCGCGGCGACGCACCCCGGCGGCGCGGGCACCTCGGGCGCCGCGGAGGCCTCCCCGAGAGGGCGGTCCTGCCGCCTGACGACGCACCGGCCTCCTCGCTCGAGGCGGTCGCTGCACCGGCCGCCCCCGCCTCGCCGTCGCCGGAGCCCGCCGCCGCTGCGGCACCTCCGGGGCCGGCAGCCCCTGGGGCGGCGCCGGCGCCCGAGCCCGCCGCCGCTGCGGCACCCATGGAGCCGGCCGCCCCTGCGGCGCCGCCGACCTCCGTGACGGTCGCGGCGATCGACGTCGGCGCCAACTCCACCCACCTGCTCGTCGCCGGCGTCGGCGGGACGATCGAGACGCTCGCGGACGAGTCCGAGCTGCTCGGACTGGGTGCCGCCGTGTACGCCGCCGACCTCATCACGCTCGACGTCGCCGACCGGGTCGTGAACGTCCTCGGGCGGTACGTCGAGCGGGCGCGCGGCTTCGGCGCCGCGGAGCCCGTCCTGCTGGGCACCGAGCCCTTCCGCATCGCCGGCAATGCCGCGCGCGTGGTGGACCGGATCTGCCGCGACGTCGGCGTCCCGTTCCACGTGCTCCGCCACGACGAAGAGGGGCTGCTCACGCTCATCGGCGCCACCGGCGGGGCTCCGCTCGATGCGGAGATCGTCATCGTGGACATCGGTGGCGGCAGCAGCGAGATCGTCGTCGCCGGCCCCGGACGACGGCCCGTCATGCGCGGTCTCCCCCTCGGATCCGCCCGCGCGAGCGCGCATCACGTCGAGCACGACCCGCCCACGCCGGTCGAGCTCGACGCCATCCGCGCCGAGGCAGCGCACGTGCTGGAGGGAGCACCCGACGCGCATCCGGCGCGGATCGTGCTGGTGGGCGGCACCGCCTCGAACCTCCTCAAGGTCGGTGAGTCGGCCCCGGGCGACGACGTGCTGACCCGTGAGCGTCTCACCCGCGCGCTCGCCGAGCTTCTGCTCGAGCCGGCCGTGACGATCGCGGAGCAGCATGCGATCCGCGTGCAGCGTGCCCGGATCCTCGGGGCCGGCGCGGCGATCGTGCAGGCGATCCTGGATCGGTACGAGCTCGATTCGGCGGTGGCGACCGATGAGGGGATCCGACACGGCGCGGCCATCGCCTCGGCGCGCGCCGGGCGCACGTGGAGGGACGCCATCCCGCACCTCGTCGGGATCGACTGAGCCGGCCCCTGGCGCCGGTCGCAGGTACGGTTGCCGGCGGCCCGGCGCTCCCGGCCGCGGGTCCGCGCGTCGGCCGGTGCCCCGATCCGCGCGGCAGCCCCTGCCGCCGGCCCGCAGCCCGGGCGGAGGCCGTGGCCGGGTCCGGCGTCAGAGCGCCGCGATCGACCGGGCGAGAGCCCGCCGGAACGACGGTCCCACGACCGCGCGCCACGGCCGGCCGACGGTGCGGCGCAGCCGGGCCATCTCCTTCTCGCGGCTCGTGAGATACCGGCCGATCGCCGCCGTCTCCGCCTCGTCGAGCCGACCCGAGCTCTCCACCAGGAACGTCCGCGCCCGCATCGCCGCCACCTCCGCGTCGTGGAGCGCGCCCAGGTGATCCTGGAGTGCGACGGTACGCGCGATGGCGATCGCGGCGTCGGGGCCCAGGGCCTCCCGGAAGAACTCGACGGCGTACCGGAGCCTCTTGGCGGTGATCCGCAGTTGGTGGAGCGTGGCGAGGTCCGCCCATCGCAGGGTCGCTTCGTACGCGCGCACGTCCTCGTACGCCGTCCAGATCCGCGAGCCGGCCATCTCCCGGACGCGGATCGGCGCGTTGGGCGTCGGCTGCGGCAGAGCGCCGAGGCCCTCCGTGACGACGAAGTGCGAGTAGGCCGTCACCCACTGGTGGTACGCGGCCGAGTCGAGGTCGCGGACGAGCAGGATCCGCGCGTCCTCCCGCTCGGCCTCCCAGGCGGCGATGAGCGGCTCGATCCCCGCCCGTTCCGATGCCGCCAGCGACGACTGGTAGGCGCGCAGCCCGTCGATGAGCACGTCGAGGTCGCGCACCGTGCCGAGGCGTCCGGCGACCTCGCGGAGGTGTCCCTTCATGCGCTGCGCACGGCCCGGCCGGTACGCGGAGCCGAAGACGCGCCAGGCTGCCCGCATCCGGCGGGTCGCCACCCGCATCGAGTGGAGCTCCTCCGGGTCGGAGCCGTCCCGCGTTCCTTCCTCGTGGGCGAGCATCCGGGCGAAATGGAACCGCAGCACCTTCCGCCCCGCCTCCGCGAACGCATCCTCGCCGGTCACGCCGGGCGTCTTCCCGGGCGGCCGCACGGCGATCGACACGACCGACGGCGCGGCCGGCTCCACCTGGCGCTCAGGCGCGCCGGCGCCGTCCGAACCATCCGACGACCCGTCGGCGGGTGCCTGCGGCGGGGCATCCACGAGCCGCTCCGCGCCCCCGACGAGCGCCGCCACCACGGCTTCTGCGTCGCGCTCCAGCGCCGCGGTCTCCAGCGCCGCGGCGCGGTCCTCCGCCGATTCGCCGAACGCGGGCGGCGTCGCGATCCCCGCGTCGGCGACGGCGCGCATCGCCCGTTCGAGCTTGGTGCCGGCGTCGTGCGCGAGGGCCGGCTCCTGCTCGAGCCGCTCCGCCAGCCGGTGGAGCCCCGACTCGTCGCCACTCGCGAGCTCGGCCTCGAGCTCGGCGAACCGATCGATCGCCCGGCCCTGCGCGACGACCGTGACGTCGTCGAGCGTCAGGCTCACCTGCGCGCCGTCGGTGACGAGATCGACCGCGGTCCGGACCTGGTCGAGCGTGACGATCTCCACCAGGTCGGCGCCGTCCGCGTGGCTCGCGATGACGTCGCGCGCCGGACTGGGCGGCCAGTCGGCCGGCACGAGGGACTCCGTCGCGGGTGACTCCAGCTCGACGCGCCGGACGAGCGCACCGTGGCGCGCGCCGGGCGTCTTGACCGTGACCACGATCCCGTCGACCCGATGGCGCAGGCGCGCCGCGACGGCGGCTGCGGCCAGGCGTCCGTCGGCCGTGTCGATGTACCGGTCGCGGACACGGACCTCGGCGACCTCGCCCTCGGCGTGGAACCCGGCCTCGGCCGCGTACGCGAGGACCGTCTCCATCTCGAGCGGCCCGGAGACCCGGTACTTCAGCTCGACCTCGAGCGGTCCGTCGGCGCTCATCCCTTCCCCTCAGGCTCGCGGGTCCATCGAACCGCGGCTCGACACGGCCTCCTCGGCCGGAGGCTCCGGCTCCTCGTCCTCGACGGCTGAGAGCGCGAGGCGCTTCAGGCGCGCGAACGTGTCGACGGTGCCCTCGCGCCCCTCGACGTCCTCGGTCCGCCGCCAGCGGCCGTCCGACCCGAGCTGCCAGGACCGGCGGTCGTCGTGCAGCATGGTCTCCAGGATCTCGGCGAGGCGGAGTCGCGCCTCGAGGTCCTCGACCGGGACGACCGCCTCGACGCGCCGGTCGAGGTTGCGCTCCATGATGTCCGCCGACCCGATGTACCACTCGTGCTGGCCGCCGTTGAGGAACGTGAAGATCCGCGAGTGCTCGAGGAACTCCCCGATGATCGACCGGACGCGGATCCGCTCGGAGGTCCCGGGGCGGCCGGGGATCAGCGAGCAGGTCCCGCGGACGATGAGGTCGACCTCCACGCCAGCCCGGCTCGCCCGATAGAGCAGGTCGATCAGGGCGGGGTCCACGATCGAGTTCATCTTCATGACGATCCGCGCCGGCCGGCCCGCGTCGGCGTGATCGATCTCGCGCTCGATCAGTGACGTGAGCCGCTGCCGCAGCGAGACCGGCGCGACGAGGAGCCGCCGGTACTCGCGCTGCCGCGAGAGGCCCGTCAGGAAATTGAACAGGTCGGTGACGTCCGCGGCGATCTCCGGCCGCGTCGTGAACAGGCCCAGGTCCACGTACAGCCGCGCGGTCTTCGAGTTGTAGTTGCCGGTCCCCACGTGGACGTACCGGCGCAGTGTCCCGCCCTCGCGCCGGACGACCAGCAGCGTCTTGCTGTGGGTCTTGAGCCCCACGATCCCATAGACGACGTGGGCGCCGGCCTGCTCGAGGCGCCGGGCCCAGATGATGTTGTTCTCCTCGTCGAACCGCGCCTTGATCTCCACCATGACCACGACCTGCTTGCCGGCCTCGGCGGCGCGGATCAGGTCGTGGACGATGGCCGAATCGCCGCTCGTGCGGTAGAGCGTCTGCTTGATGGCCAGGACGTCCGGGTCGTCCACGGCCTGCTCGAGGAAGCGCTCGACGGTCGCGGTGAAGCTCTCGTACGGGTGGTGGACCAGGATGTCCCCGCCGCGGATCGCAGCGAAGACGTCCGCAGGTTCGTCGTCGTCCACTGGGGCGAGCCGCCGCGGCACGACCGGCGTCCACGCGGGGTCCTTGAGGTCGGGCCGGTCGAGCGCGTGGACGGTCCAGAGCGCCGTGAGGTCGAGCATCCCGCCGACCTCGTAGCACGATTCATCCGACAGGCCGATCCCCTGGAGGAGGGTGCGCCGGGTGGCCGACGGCATGGCCCGCTCGACCTCCAGCCGTACGGCCTCCCCGAAGCGCCGTCGCCGCAGCTCGGCCTCGATGGCCTCCAGGAGGTCCGCTGCCTCGTCCTCCTCGATCTCGAAGTCGGCGTCCCGCGTCACTCGGAAGAGATGCGTCTCCTCGATCTCCATCCCCGGGAAGAGCATGTCCAGGTTCGCGGCGATGACCTGCTCCACGGCGACCCAGGCTCCGTCGCCGACCGGGAGGAGCCGGGGCAGCGACGGCGGCACCTTGACCCGCGCGAATCGCCGGTCGCCCGTGTCCGGGTCGCGGACCACCACCGCCAGCGAGAGCGTGAGGGTGCTGATGTACGGGAACGGGTGGGCGGGATCGACGGCGAGCGGCGTCAGGACCGGGAAGATCTCCTCTTCGAAGCGGTCACGCAGCTCGGCGTGGTGCGCGGGAACGTCCGCGTAGTCCACGATCGAGACGCCGTTCGCAGCCAGCGCGCTCCGCACCTCCGCGAAGATCCGGCTGTGGTCGGCCACGGCGGCCTGCACGCGGGTCCGGATCTCGGCGAGCTGCTCGGCCGGCGTCATCCCGTCGGACGACTGGCGCGTGGGCCGGGTCGCAGCCTGCTCGCGGAGGCCCGAGACCCGGATCATGAAGAACTCGTCGAGGTTGCTCGCGAAGATCGCCAGGAACTTCGCCCGCTCCAGGAGCGGCGTCCGCTGGTCGCGCGCCTCGTGCAGGACGCGCTCGTTGAAATCGAGCCATGAGAGCTCGCGGTTGAGGAACGGCAGCCCGGCGGGTGCCCGGCGCCGCGGGGCTCGGCGTGCAGGGACGGTGCGGACCGCGGTCACGCGGCACCCCGGCCGTCGGCCGGGCCGTCGGCGATGTAGCGCCGCTCGCCGGACGACTGGTCGAACCAGACGCGCATCGTCACGCCCGAGGACGGGTCGACGAAGACCTCCTCGGTGGGCCTGAACGACGGCGGCAGGCGCGTCCCGGGCGGGTAGCCGCCGGCACGCCCGGGGTCGTCGTTGGGCGGCTCGTCGGCCTCGGAGTGGTAGCGCATCCGCTCGAACGCGATCGCCACGATGCCGCCGATGCCCATCACGACGAGGACCGCGCCGCTGAAGATGCCGCCCTCGCCGGGGAACGCGACGGCGAGGGCCAGGCCGCCGACGATGAAGGCGATGCAGAAGACGACGACGATGACGCGACTTGCGCCGAGCACGGGTGCGCTCCTTCGATCCGCGGGGGTCCGTCCCGGCGGACGGCCCGTGGACGGTCCAGCCTACTCGATGACCACCGGCCCGGTCGAGGAGGGATCGGCCTCGACCACCACGGCCGTCCCGTAGGCGACGATCTCGGACATGGTGCCGCCCAGCTCCGACGAGTCGAAGCGGAAGCTGACGACCGCGTTGGCGCCCATCGCCACGGCGTTGGCGACCATCCGGTCGATCGACTGGCGACGGGTGTCCTCGAGCAGCTCGGTGTACTCGTGGATCTCCCCGCCGACGAGCGACCGGAGGCCGGCCGAGATGTTGCCGGCCAGGCCTCGGCTGCGGACAACGAGGCCGAAGACGTGCCCCTTGCTGTCCACGATCCGGTGGCCCGGCACGTACGGGGTCGTCACGATGAACATCGCCGTCGGTCCTTTCAGCGTGCGGCTGCGCCGCCGGGCGGCGCCGCGTCCGCTTCGGTCGCCTCGCGCGCCGCCGTGCAGGCGTCGCACGGGCACGCGTCGCGGAGCATGCGGAACGTGTAGAAGCCCAGGCCGTGGCCGTCCGCCCACGTCGGCGCGAGCGCGTAGCGACCCACCAGCGTGACGTCCGCCAGGCGCGTCTGGTCAGGCGTGAGGGTCGGCATGGTGTCGAGCCAGCCGGGCAGGCCGGCCTCGCCTCGGCAGTAGGCGCACGGGCACATCCACCGCAGGGTCACGGCGTCGTACGTCGTGGCGTGGCCGTCCGCCCACTCGATGTGGAGCGTGCCGGTGTCGCGGTCGGCATGGATGCGCGCGGGCGAGTCCGCGGCGGTGCCCTGGCTGGAGGACGGATCCTGCATGCGCACATCGTACTCGTGGGCGCAGACGACCCCCGGGCGATCGCCCGGGGGTCGTCTGCGGGGAAGGGGCGCCGGTCGACGGCGCAGGGACGGTGGAGTGGTCCGATCCCGGGCGGAGAAGCGCCCGATCCGGCGGCGGATCGCCGGGGGCGCCGCCCACGAGCCTCAGGCCGCGGCGGATGCCTCCCGGGCGACCTGCGCCTCGTCGGCGGCGGCCTCGATCGAGATCGTGATCTCCTTGCCCACGAGCCAGCCGCCGGCCTCGAGTCCGACGTTCCAGGTCAGGCCCCACGCCTCGCGATCGATCCGCGTGTGCGCCGTGAACCCGGCGTGACGCCCGCCCTGCATCCCCGGCACGATCCCGAGGAAGTCGGCGTCGAGGACGACACTGCGCGTCACGTCGCGGATCGTCAGGTCGCCGGAGATCCGGTAGCCGTCGCCGGCCTTCTCGATGGAGGTGCTGCGGAAGCTGAGGGTGGGGAACCGCTCCACGTCGAGGAAGTCCGCGCTGCGGAGATGGGCATCCCGCTGGGCCATCCCCGTGTCCACGGTCGCGGCGTCGAGCGTGACCGTGACCGAGGACCGGGTGAGGTCGTCCTGGTCCAGCTCGATCGTGCCGCTCACGCCGCCGAGGTGGCCGCGGACCGTGCTGATCATCATGTGCTTCGTCGAGAACTCCGCCTGCGTGTGGGCGGGGTCGATCGTCCAGGTGGTCCGCATCGGAGCCATCTCCTCGTGTGCTGGGTGCCGGTCGCCGGCCCTGGTTGTTGCTGGTGCAACGATTGCTGACGCAACTATATACGAGCGAGATTGCGCGTGCAACTACCCGCGCGGACGGCTATCATGCGGGCGATGGACACGAGCCGACCGCGCGATCACGCCGACGAGCAGGGCATGCAGGCGTGGACGCGATTCCTCCAGGCACACGCCGCCGTCTCGCGTCGGCTGGAGTCCGAGCTCCAGGGCGAGTGCGACATCTCGCTCGCGGAGTACGAGGCCCTCCTGCACCTGTCGGTGGCCCAGGACGGCCGCATGCGGATGAGCGAGCTGGCCTCGAGCCTGCTGCTGAGCCGCAGCGGGGTGACGCGCCTCGTGGATCGCCTCGAGGCCGGGGGCGCCGTCGAGCGACGCACGTGCCCGTCGGATGCCCGGGGCTCGTTCGCAGCGATCACCGACGTCGGCCGCGCGCGCCTCCGCGTCGCCACGCCCGTGCACCTGCGCGGCGTGCGCGAGCACTTCCTCGGCCGCATCCCCACGGACGAGGTCGACCCGCTCGCGCGGACGCTCGGTCGCCTCGTCGCGCCCGACCCCGGCATCGACGCGGTGTGCCGAGCGGCTGTGGACGTGACCGAAGCGGCCGCCGATCCCGCCCCCGTGACGAGCGTCCCCGCCGCCCGCTGACGTCCCCGCGCCACCGGTCTCGCTGTCGCGCCGCTCCGGCCACCCCGCCGCCGGATGTCTCGCGCCGTGGGGACGCCGGCCGCACTTCGTCGCTCGCGATGCGCGCAGGCGACCCGCCCACCCCGTGACGACCGGCCCGGCCTCCCCCGGCGCGACGGCCCACCACCGTCCGGCGCCGTCCGGCGTAGGCTGTCAGCGTGACGCTGGTCATCGACTCCCTCGTCAAGACCTTCGGCGACGTACGCGCGCTGGACGGCGTGAGCTTCACGGTCCGCCCGGGCGAGGTCTTCGGATTCCTCGGTGCCAACGGCGCCGGGAAGACCACCGCCATGCGCATCTGCCTCGACGTCCTCCGACCGGACAGCGGTTCCGTGACCTGGCAGGGCCGGTCCAACGTCGACCTGTCGCGCCGCACCTGGGGCTACCTGCCGGAGGAGCGCGGGCTTTACGGCAAGATGCGTGTGCTCGACCAGCTCGTCTTCTTCGCCAGCCTCCGGGGAGTGCCGGCCGCCGACGCCCGGCGGATCGCGCTCGGGTGGCTCGAGCGGTTCCGCGTCCCCGACTACGCCGGCCGCCGCGCCGAGGAGCTCTCCAAGGGCAACCAGCAGAAGATCCAGTTCATCGCTGCGATCCTCCACGACCCCGACGTCCTCCTTCTCGACGAGCCCTTCACGGGCCTCGATCCGGTCAACGCCGCGCTGCTCAAGGAGGCGTTCCTCGAGATGCGCGATGACGGCAAGACGATCGTCTTCTCCACCCACCAGATGGAGACCGTGGAGGAGCTCGCGGAGTCGATCGCGATCGTGGATGCAGGCCGCATCGTCGTCTCCGGCCCCGTCCGCGAGGTGCGCGGGTCCACGGGCCGTGTCTTCGTCCGCCTCGCCGTGGACGGGGACACGGAGCTCACGTGGCTCGACGGCCTGGACGGGGTCGCCGTCACCCGGCCCGGCCAGGACTACACGGAGATGGAGGTCGCGCGCGACCGTGACCCCGAGACGGTCCTCCGGGCCGCCCTCGACCGCGGCCTGCGCGTGACGCGGTTCGAGATCGCCGACCCCACCATCGAGCAGATCTTCGTCGAGCGTGTCGGGAAGGTCGCGAGCGACGAGCGGACGCTCGCAGCGCGAGCCGGGGCGGCGACCGGTGCCGGCCCGGGCCCGGACGATCAGGCCTCGACTCGGTCGGGAGGCTCCAGGTGAGCGGGCTGATGCGGCGCCGACGCGTCCCCCGGGCGCCTGCGGCGGTGCCGGACGCCGTCCCCAGCCGGCCCGGCGAGCCGCTCCTCCCGAACGCGATCATCGTCGCCCGGCGCGAGTACACGCAACGCGTGCGGACGCGGTCGTTCCTGCTGGGGACCGTGGTCCTGATGGTCATCGCCTTCGGTGCGGCTCTGATCCCCACGATCGTCACGATCATCGAGGGCCAGATCACGACCAAGGTCGTGGTCTACGACGCGGACGCCCGCCTTGGGTTCGACCCGGTGCCGATCCTGTCCGCCACGCTCAACGCGCAGGCGTCCGTCGGCGCCGGCGTCACGCCCTCACCGGACGCCTCGCCCTCACCCTCGCCCTCGGCCGGCCCCTCGCCGAGCACGTCCCCGGAGTTCGTCGTCACGGCGGCGAACGACCTCGACGCCGCTCGCGCGGGTGTGCGCGACGGCACGTACGACGGGCTCGTCGTCATCAGTCGGGCGGCCGACGGCGACGCCGCGTTCGAGTTCGCCACCGGTGGACCGGCGGACGGCCGCGTCGCCTACTACGTGCGCCAGGGCGCCATGGCCATCGCGCTGCAGGACCGGATCGAGCGCCTGGGCGTGACAGCCGCGCAGGCATCCGGCCTGTTCGCGCCGCTCGTCTTCGACGTGACCGCGAAGGACCCGTCCGGCCCGTCGGGGAGCACGGCGGACTTCGTCAGCCGCACCTTCACCTCGACCCTGCTGGTGATCCTCATCCTCATCACCGTCATCACGTACGGGACGTGGGTCGCGATGAGCGTCGCCGAGGAGAAGAGCAGCCGCGTCATGGAGCTGATGCTCAGCGCGGCGACCCCGCGCCAGATGCTCGCTGGGAAGGTCGTCGGCGTCGGTGGCGCGGGCCTCACACAGTACGCGGGGATCCTGGGCGCCGGGCTGGTGGGGATCGTGCTGCAGGGCCCGATCACCGAGGCGGTCCTTGGCCGGCAGGCGAGCGCCGGCCCGGCCCTGGCCGGGCTCACGCCCGAGGTCCTCGTCGCGTTCGTCCTGTTCTTCGCCCTCGGGTTCTCGCTGTACGCCCTCATCTATGCGGCCGTGGGCTCGCTGGTGAGCCGCCAGGAGGAGGTCCAGCAGGTCGTGACCCCGCTGACCTTCCTCGCGATGGGGGGCTACTTCGTGGCCGTCTTCGCCTCGAGCGCCGGGTCGTCGGCGCCGTGGGTCATCTTCTTCTCCTACTTCCCGTTCACGTCGCCGTACGTGATGCTGGTCCGGCTGGTGGACGGGACGGTGCAGCCGTGGGAGCCACTGCTCTCCCTGGCGATCCTGGTCCCGAGCGTCCTCGTCATGCTCGTCATCGCCGCGCGGGTGTACAGCGCCGGCGTGCTCCTCTACGGCCAGCGGCCCACGTTGCGCACGCTCGTCGCCGCGATGCGGGTCCGCCGCTGAGGGCAGCCCAGGTCCGACGCGGGCGGGCCGTCCCGGTCCGCCGCCGACGCCGCCCCGGGCTCCGGCGCCTCGGGCGGCTCCCGGAGCTCAGGCCGGGTGCGCCGCCGCGTGGTCGCGGACGATGAGCACCGAGCACGGGGCGTGCGTGAGGACGCTGTGCGCGACGCCGCCGAGCACGAGCCGGGCGAGCCCGCGGTGTCCGCGCGACCCCATGACGATGAGGTCGGCGCCGTCCTCGGCCGCGGCTGCCACGATCTCCGTCGCCGGGTCGCCCTCGCGCAGCTCCATCTCCACTCGCCGGCCGGCGGCGCGGAGGCGCCGGGCCGTCTCCGAGGCGATCGCCTCCTGCGTGTCGTGCGCGCTGGAGATCATGTCGGCGTAGACGTCCATCGCGTTGCCGAACATCGTCGGCGCGATCCCGGTCCGCCACGGTGCCGCCACGTCCACGACGGTGACGACGTCGATGAGCGCGGGCGCGAACAGCGGCCACCCGGCGACGATCGCCTCGGCGGCCCGCGCCGCCTCCGACCCGTCCTCGGCGAGGACGACGGTGCCCACGCTGCGTCCCCGCGCGACGAGCACCGGCGCCGTGGCGTGATCCACGATCGCCGAGGATGTCGATCCGAGCAGCGTCGTCCCCACCGGCCCGTGTCCCCGGCTGCCCACGACGGTGAGGTCGGGCGACCAGGACTTCATCTCGGCGACGACCGCGGTCGTGGGCGTCGCGCGGAGCAGCTCGGTCTCCACCGACCGCCCCGGCCCCGAGAGGGCGGCCGCGGCGCGCGCCAGCACGTCGCTCAGGGCATCGACAGCCTCGTCCTCGTACCGGTCCGCATCCGGCGGGACGGCGGGGATCCACGGGCTCCCGAACAGGGCGGGGCCCATGTCGAGCGCGGCGACGACGCGGATCCGCGTGTCGGGCGGCCAGGCCGCGTCCGCGACCAGGTCGCGCGCGTGGTCCGCCGAGACCGAGCCGTCCGTGGCGAGCAGGATCCGCATGCTCCGTCCCTCCGTCGGTGCGCGAGTCGCGACCATCGTATGCCGCCGGGCACCTTGAGCGCCCGTGCCCTCCGGCCCGCGCGAGCCCGCCGACCGGACCCGCGCGGCTTCCCGGCCCGCCGTCCCGTAGACTCGGGCCATGTCTCGAACCGCACGCCCCGACGACCTCGTCGCCTTCTCCGTCCCCACCGACCCTCGGCTCGCGCCCGACGGCTCGACCGTCGCGTTCGTCGTCCAGACCACGACGAAGCGCCACGACGGCTACCGCCACGCGATCTGGAGCGCCCCGGCCGACGGCTCTGCCCCGGCACGCCGGCTGACCATCGGGTGGCGCCACGACATCGCCCCGCGCTGGTCGCCCGACGGAAGGTCGCTGGCCTTCATCTCCGACCGCCGCACCGCCGTGGAGGAGGCGGCGGGGGAGGGCGAGCGGCGGGAGGACGCCATGCAGGTCCATCTGCTGCCGGCCGACGGGGGCGAGGCTCGCCGCCTCACCGACCTGCCGCGTGGCGTCGACGACTTCGCATGGTCGCCGGACGGGACGCGGCTCGCGGTCATCTCGTCGTCCCTCGGCCCGACGCGCAAGGAGGACGGGCGCCTTCGCGGGAAGCCGCGCGACCCGGCCCAGGATGCCCCGCTGGCCAGCGACTACCGCTACATGGACCGCCTGGGGTATCAGTTCAACGGCCGTGGCTTCCTCGACGGGCCTCCCGCGCAGCTGTGGATCGTGGACGTCGCCTCCGGTGCCGCTCGTCGGGTGACGTCGGGCGATGCGCCGGTGGAGAGCCCGGCCTGGTCGCCCGACGGACGGTCGGTCGCCTTCGCGTCCGACCGGGATCCCGGCCGCGATCTCCGGTGGGCGAGCGACATCTGGGTCGTCGACGTCGATGCGCCCGCCCCGAAGCCTCGCCGGATCACGGGTGGGGGCCGGCGCCTCTTCTTCGCGCCCGCATGGCTGCCGGACGGTGCGCGCGTCGCCGCGCTCGGCCATCGGTTCCCGGTGTCCGCCGGCAACCGCAGCGACGTCTGGCTGTTCGCGGCCGACGGCTCCGACGCGACGGCCGCCGGCGGCGAGAACCTCACCGCCCGCCACGACCTCATGATCGGCGCCGGGATCAACAGCGACGTCACCATCGGGGAGGAGCCGCGGCTGCTCGTCGTGGAGGACGGTCGGTCCATCCTCTTCGTCGCGCCGCTCCGCGGTGTGCAGGTCGCCTGGCGCCTGGACGTCGCGACGGGCGATGTGACGTGCGTCACCGATCGCTCGCGAACCCTCTCGGCCTGCGATGCCGTGGTGACCGGCGACGGGTCGGCCCGCGTGGCCGTGGTCGCGTCGTCGGCCACGGAGCTGCCCGAGGTGCGGAGCGGCGTCCTGGCCGCTGCCGCGGGCGCGACGCGCGCCGGCGGCAGGCGCGCCGCCCGGAGCGCGGCGGCCACGGTCGCTGCGGGCACGGCCGACGAAGCCTCGATCGATCTCACCGCGGTCTCGGACCTCAACCGCGCCGCGCTGGAGGGGATCGTCCTGAGCGACCCGGTCGAGCTCGACTGGGAGGTGGACGGGCGGACGATCCAGGGCTGGTGGTACCCACCGCTCGACGCCGACGGCACCCCGGCCCCGCTGCCCGGTCCGATGGTCCTCCAGATCCATGGCGGCCCGATGACGGCTTACGGCCGTGCTCCGTTCTGGGAGTGGCAGGTGCTCGCCGGTGCCGGGATGGGCGTCCTCGCCGCCAATCCCCGCGGCTCCGATGGGTACGGCCAGGACTTCGCCGACGCCAACGTGCGCGACTGGGGGGCCGGCCCCGCAGCCGACTGCCTCGCGGGGGTGGACCTGCTCGTGGCGACCGGGCGCGCGGACCCGGCGCGGCTGGGGGTGACCGGCGGCTCGTACGGCGGCTACCTCACCTCGTGGATCGTCGGGCACGACGACCGCTTCGCGGCGGCGATCACGTGCCGCTCGGTGAACGACCTCGCGGTCCTCATGGGGACGGGCGACATCGCCGGGCCGCAGTTCGGCGCGATGTACTTCGGCGCCCAGCCCTGGGAGGAGCCGGACCTCTACCGTGAGCAGTCGCCGCTGACGTACGCGGCGGAGATCCGGACGCCGCTCCTGATCCAGCACGCGGAGCAGGACCTGCGCACGACGATCGCGCAGGCGGAGCTGCTCTTCACCACGCTCCGGACGCTCCGACGGCCGGTCCGGCTGATGCGGGTCCCCGGGGAGTCGCACGAGCTGACCCGGTCCGGGACGCCGTTCCGGCGGGTCGAGAACATGGTCCAGGTCCGCGACTGGTTCGCGCACTTCCTCGTGGCCGGCCGGCGACGACTGCCTCGCAAGCCGGCCGTGCGGGCAGGTCTCTGACGGTGGCGAGCGACGCCGGGGAGCACGACGCGTCGGCGCGCGGCTCCGGCGCGCGTGTCGGCCGGATCCCGTTCATCCGGGTGGCGGGCACGCATCGCGAGGTGGGCAGGGGCGTGGGCGCGGCGACCGCGCCGGTCATCCGGGCGGCGGTGGACGGCATCGACCGCGACCTCCCGTCCGGACGGAGCCGTGACGAGCAGCTCGCCCTCGCGGCGCTGCACCGGGAAGCGACGCTCGCGGCCACGCCCTGGCTGGTCGAGGAGATCGACGGCGCGGCGGAGGCCGCCGACGTCGACCCGCTCGCGCTCTTCGCCGCATCGGTCGAGGAGATCTGGACGGTCCGGCCGTCGCAGCCGGGGCCGGCGGTGACGGGGCGCTGCTCGGACATCGTCGCCGGCCCGCCGCTGACGGCCGACGGCCATCTGATCGTGGCGCACACGAACGATCTCTCGCCCGAGACCGAGGCGGAGATCGTCGCGGTCGAATGGCGGGTGCCGGACGAGCCGGTCGTCCTGAGCGTGGGGATCGGCCCCTGGATCAGCGTCGGATGGAACTCCGCGGGCCTCTCGCTGACCGGGAACGAGCTCTCGCCGGACGACGACCGGATCGGCGTGCCGCGCCTCCTGATGGTGCGGGAGCAGCTCACCGCCCGGACCTTCGACGAGGCCATCGCGATGACCCTGCGCCCGGACCGGGCCAGCAGCTACAACACGGTCCTCGCCTGGCCCGACGGGCGCGTCGCCGACGTGGAGGGGAGCGCGGCCGAGGCCGACGTCCACGGCCTCGACGCCCGTGGCTCGCTGGCCCACACGAACCACTACGTGCGCCCCTCGATGCTCGGGCACGAGGCGGACCCGGCCTACGCGCGGACCTCCGCCATCCGGTACGCGCGGGCGCGGGCGCTGCTCGACGGCGCGGCGCCCGGGAGCGTGGACCGGTCGGTGCTGAGGCGGTGGCTCGCCGACCACGCCACGAGCCCGGCGATCTGCCGGCACGGCCGACCGCCGGCCCACGCGGCCGACGCGGGCGACCCGGTCGCGCCCGCGGCCGACGATCTCCCGGAGGCCGCCTGGCGCGGCAAGACCGTCTTCTGGTGCGTCGTGGACGTCACGGCCGGCGAGGTGGAGTACGGCCTCGGCAACCCGTGCGCCCAGGGGGCCGGGGAGCGGCGCCGGTACCTCGCGTAGGTCGGGCGGGGTCGGCTTCTCAGGCCTCCGTCGCGGTCGCGTCCGCCGCGGTGGCCCCGTCCGCATCGGGATCCGGGTCGAGGTTGGGCGTCATGTCGATCGTCACGCGGTCGCGGCCGTCCTGCTTCGAGCGGTACATGGCGTCGTCGGCGCGGGCGAGGAGGGTCCCGACGTCGTCGCTGCGACGGGCTTCCGCACCCCCGACCGAGACCGAGGGGGCGATGGCCCCGCCGTCCACGGTGATCGACGCCGCGGCGACGAGCGCACGGACCCGTTCACCGGCGAGCGCCAGGCCCGCCGCGTCGGCCGCCGGGCAGATCGCCACGAACTCGTCGCCGCCCCACCGGCCGATCGAGTCGGTGCCACGGACCGCGGCGCTCATGGTCGTCGCCACGGCGCGGAGGACGGCGTCGCCCACTTCGTGCCCGTGTCGATCGTTGATGGCCTTGAACCGGTCCAGGTCCACGAACAGGACGCCGAAGGGGTGGCCATAGCGCACGAGGTCGTCCAGCCGGGCGCGGACGGTCATCTCGACCCAGCGGCGGTTGCCGACCTCGGTCAGCGGGTCGATGACGGCGATCCGCCGCAGCTCCTCGAGGCGCGCCTCCGTCGCCTGTCGCTCACGGTCGTCGCCGAAGATCTCGACCGCGCCCACGACCGTGCCGGTCCCGTCCGTGATCGGCGCGACACGGATCGCGACCGGGACGCGCGCCCCCTGGCGGTGATGGAGGTACACGTGCGCCTCGCGCGGTCGCCCGTCCGCGAGTGTCTTCGCCACGGGGCAGGCGGTCCGACACAGCACCCGCCCGTCCTCGTCGGTATGGTCGAGGATGCCGTCCCGGCAGCCGCGTCCCAGGACCTCCGCGGCGGCGTAGCCCGAGATCCGTTCGGCGCCGTGGTTCCAGTACGTGATCCGTCGATCCCGGTCGACGTAGTACACGCCGTCGTGGAGGTTGTCCACGATGGCCTTGTGGAACTCGTTGTCGAAGGCGGGTCGTGTCACGACGCAGATCCGGGTATCCGGCGCGTGCGGCTCGGCGACGCCCGGCACGCGCGCGCTCGTGCGCGCGAACGTAGCCGCGGCGCGGGCGTGCGGGGAGAGCCGAACGGCACCTCTCCGGTCGGACCGGGGCGTCCTCGGCACGATGGGTGCGGGCGGCGCATCATCTCCGGGTGAGCCTCCACGCGCGTCCCGTCCTCCGGTCCTTTCGGCACCGGAACTACCGGCTCTTCTTCGGCGGACAGCTGGTCTCGCTGGTGGGCACCTGGATGCAGTCGGTCGCCCAGGGATGGCTCGTCCTCACGCTCTCGAACAGCCCCCTGGACCTGGGGATCGTGGCGGCGGTCCAGTTCGTGCCGGTCCTGCTCCTGGGCCTGTTCGGTGGCGTGATCGCCGACGCGTTCCCCAAGAAGCCGACGCTGGTGGCGACCCAGGCGGTCATGATGGCGCTCGCCTTCGTCCTGGCCGCCCTGACGCTCACGGGCGTCGTCCAGGTCTGGATGATCGTCGTCCTCGCGCTCCTGCTCGGCTGCGCGAACGCGGTGGACATGCCCGTCCGCCAGGCCTTCGTGATCGAGATGGTCGGTCGCGAGGACGTCGCGAACGCCGTGGCCCTGAACTCGGCGATGTTCAACATGGCGCGCATCGCGGGGCCCGCGATCGCCGGCCTGACGATCGCGGTCATCGGCATCGGCGCCGCGTTCGTCGTCAACGGCCTCAGCTTCGTCGCCGTCATCGCCGCGCTGCTCGCGATGCGCGACGCCGAGCTGCGACCGGTCACCCTCGGCCCCGTCCCGCGCACCGTGCGCGAGGTGGGGCGGACGCTCGCCGACGGGCTCCGGTACGTGCGCCGCACCCCGATCGTCCTGCTCGCCGTGGTGGTCGTGGGCGTGGTCTCCACCGCCGGCATGAACTTCAGCGTCGTCTTCCCCGCCTACGCGCGTGACGTCCTGGGGCAGGGCGCGGCCGGCTACGGTCTGCTCATGTCGTCGCTCGGGGTCGGCTCGGTGGTCGCCGCGCTCGCCCTCGCGGTCCGTGGCCGCGCGACGCCGTGGGCCATCGTCGGCGGGGCCGTGCTCGCCGGCCTCGCCGAG
>JAKOQS010000148.1 GCA_029778235.1 Chloroflexota bacterium
ACGCCTGGCCCCGGCAGCCCGGCTCGTCGCACGCGTGCCGGGGGGCGATGACGGGCTGCTGCCAGCGCCGCCGAAGCGTCTCGGCCGCTGCCGGAGATGCCGACCGCGCCGCCGGCGATGAGGGCTATGCGCGCGGGAGTGTGAACCAGACCCGCGTGAGCCCCTGGCGAGACTCCGCACCCACGCGGCCACCGAACGCCTCGATGACCTCCTTGACGATCGCCAGCCCGATCCCCGCGCCGCCTCGCGCACGGTCGCGTGACTTGTCGACGCGGTAGAAGCGCTCGAAGACGTGCGGCAGGTCGGCGGCGGGGATCCCATCGCCGGTGTTCTCCACGGCGACCCGCACGTCGGGCCGCGTCGGCTCGACCTGCACCGCGACGCGGCCGCCGGCCGGCGTGTAGCGGATCGCGTTCTGCAGAAGGTTGCCGAGAGCCTGCGCGAGCCCATCGGGATCAGCCCGGACGACGACCGGACCGGGGAGGTCCTCGACCAGGTCGAGCGAGGCCGCGGCGGCCGCCGGCCGGATGAGGCTCACCGCGGAGCGCACGGCCTGTACGAGGTCCACATCGACGAGCGGGGGCGGGCCGAAGGTGTCGCCGGTCGCCAGCGTCTCGAGGCCGTCGGCGAGGCGCACGAGCCGGTCGGCCTCCTCCCACAGTGACTCGAACGTCTCGCGGTCGGGCTCGATGACCCCATCGCGGAGCGCCTCGAGATAGCCCTGGAGGTTCGTGAGAGGTGTGCGGAGCTCGTGCGCGGCGTTCGCGATGAACTCGCGCCGGATCTCCTCCTGGCGCTCGAGGGCGCCCGCCATCTCGTTGAACGACTCCGCGAGGCTCTCGATCTCCTCGGGTCCGCGCCGCGGGATCCGGGTGTCCAGGCGACCCTCGGAGATGCGCCGCGCCGCGGCGGTCATCTCTCGCAGCGGTCGAGCGAGGCGTGCGGCCATGAGGGCGGCGAGGACGATCGCGGCCACGACCGCGACCGCCGCCGCCAGGAGCATGGCGCGGATGACCGAGGCCTGGAACATCTCGTCGCTCGAAGCCGTGCTGAAGCCGTGCTCTGCCATGAGCGCGGCGAAGGTCTGCGATCCGATGACGATCACCCCGCCCGCCAGGATCGCGAGCGCGACGATCGCGACCACGATCGCGGCCACGGCGATCCGAGCCCCCACGCTGTCGGGCCGCCAAGGGCCACCGAACCGGTTCATCGCGAGCCCGACGCGGGCCGTGCCGACCCCGAGGGCCGTGCCGACCCCGTGGGCGGTGCCGAGCGCTCGATGGCGGCCGACCCCTCGGGGGCGGCCGTCGCGGTCGATCGACCCATGGCGCCGACCTGCGCCCGATAGCCCACGCCGCGGACGGTCTCGATGTACGCCGGGCGCTCCACATCGTCGCCGAGCTTCACCCGCAGGCGCCGGATGTTGGCGTCGATCGTGCGGTCCAGGACGTCGGCCTCGTGGGCGCCGTACACCGCGTCGAGCAGCTGATCGCGTGTGAGCACCCGGCCCCCGGC
>JAKOQS010000149.1 GCA_029778235.1 Chloroflexota bacterium
ACAAGCCGGGCCGTTCGCTCGTCCCGGAGCGGCCGCACGCCTGGGCGGCCGAGGTCGAGGGCTGGGTCGTCTATCCATACAAGGCGGGCCGATGACGGTCAGGCCCGGCCGCTATCGTGGCCTCGTGCAGACCCTCGGGATCATGACGGCGCCACCGCGTCGAGAGGCGCCGCCGCACCGAGAGGCGCCGCCGCGCCGACAGGCGCCGCCCATCCCGTCGTTCCGCGTGGGCCCCGGGCCGACCCGATGACGACCGACGCCTGGATCGCCGGCGCCATCTTCGTCGTCGCCTACATCCTCATCGCGGTCGACAAGTGGGACCGAACGCTGGTCGCGCTCCTCGGCGCCCTCCTCGTCATCGTCACGGGCGTCCTGGGACAGGTCGAGGCGTTCCGGGCCATCGACCTGAACGTCATCTTCCTGCTGGCCGGGATGATGGTCCTCGCCTCGGTCATCGCGAAGACCGGGTTCTTCGAGCTCGTCGCGATCCGGTCGGTCCGGCTGTCTCACGGCGAGCCGGTCCGCCTCATGCTCATCCTGGCCGCGGTGACGGCCGTGCTGTCCGCGTTCCTCGACAACGTGACGACCGTGGTCCTGATCGCGCCGATCATCCTGTCGGTCGCACGCCGCCTCGACGTCTCGCCCATCCCCTACCTGCTCGCGAGCGTCTTCGCGTCGAACATCGGCGGGACGGCCACGCTCATCGGCGATCCGCCGAACATCCTCATCGGGTCGGCGGCGAACCTCGGCTTCGGCGAGTTCCTCCTGAACCTCACACCGGTCATCCTGATCGTCTTCGCCGCCTTCTCCGGGATCATGTGGGTGACCTTCCGGCACGAGCTCAAGGTGCCCGACGAGCGGAAGGAGATGGTGCTCGAGCGGGCCGAGGGGACCACGATCAAGGACCGCCCGCTGCTCGTGAAGTCGCTCGCGGTGGCGGCCGTGACGATCGTGGCGTTCGTCGTCCACGGGCCGCTGGGCCTGGAGCCGGCCACGATCGCGCTGCTGGGCGCCACGGTCCTCATGCTCGTCGCCCGGCTGGAGCCGCGCGAGGCGCTCCACGAGGTCGAGTGGTCCACCCTCTTCTTCTTCGTCGGGCTGTTCATCCTGGTCGAGGGGATCGTGGCGACCGGGATCGTCGCGCGCTTCGCGGACTCGCTCGCCGCCGCCACGCAGGGGAACGTCACGGTCGCGTCGATCGCACTCCTGTGGTTCTCGGCCGGCGCCTCCGCGGTGGTGGACAACATCCCGTACACGGCGACCGCGATCCCCGTGGTCCATCGCCTGGTCCAGGGCGGGATGAACAACGACGCGCTGTGGTGGGCCCTCTCGCTCGGTGCCTGTCTCGGCGGCAACCTCACGATCATCGGCGCCTCCGCCAACGTCGTGGTGGCGAACATGGCCGACCGCGCCGGCTTCAGGATCAGCTTCGTGCAGTTCCTCAAGTACGGCGCGGCGATCTTCTTCTCGTCGATCGCGATCTCGACCGTCTACCTCTGGGCCCGGTACCTGATCTGACGCGGCCGCAGGGACGGCAGCCGACGGCCGGTCAGGCCGAGCAGAGCTCCGCGAGGGCGGCCGCCAGCAGGTCGTACTCCTCAGGCGTGTCGTAGAGCTGCGCGGAGATCCGGACGAGCCGGCCCCGCGGCGCCCCCTCCGGCCCCGCCGGGATCGCCAGGACCGGGACCTCGATGCGCCAGCGCTCCCAGAGCGCCGCGCCGATGGGGTCCACGTCGAGGGGCGACCGCGAGACGAACGGTGTCGCCCCACGACCCGGCAGCGAGACCGTCGCCATCGACCCCGTCATGCCGTCGGGCGCACCTGCGGCCGCGGCGCCCGGTCGGATCCCGGCCAGGGCCGCGAGGAGCGTGTCGCGCCCGCGGAGCGCGAGCGACCGGTTCGCCGCCATCACCGCCGGCCAGCCGCCCGGCAGGAAGCCGCCGACCAGCTCGAGCGCCGCGGGGATCGCCAGCCAGGGCGTCGGGTCGTCCGTCCCGGTCCAGTCGAACTCCTTGCGGAAGGCCGACCGGGTCGGATCGGGGTCGTTCGCGCCGTGGCTGATCGCCAGCGGGCGCACGGTGCCCTTGAGGTCCGGGCGCACGTGCAGGAAGGCGGCACCCTTGGGCGCGCAGACCCACTTGTGGCAGTTGCCGGTGTAGTAGGCGGCGTCGAGCGCCTCGAGATCGAGAGGGAGCATCCCCGGGGCATGCGCCCCGTCCACCAGCGTCTCCACGCCCCGCTCGCGCAGCGCGGGGACCAGCCGCTCGACCGGGAGGACGATCGCGGTCGGGCTGGTGACGTGCGACAGCATCGCCAGGCGTGTGCGCGGCGTGACCGCGGCGAGCACGCGGTCCACCACGTCGTCCGGGCCCGCGGCCGGGTACCCGGGATCGACGACGACGGCCCGCGCCCCATCCCGCTCCGCCGCGTATCGGAGGGCGTTGAGGCTCGCGTTGTACTCGTGGCCGGTCGCGAGCAGCTCGTCACCGGGCAGGAACGTCGTCCATCGCAGGACCGTGTTGACCCCGGCAGTGGCGTTGGGCATCAGGGCGAGATCGTCCGGGTCGGCGCCGAGGAAGCCCCCGAGCACCGTCCGGACGTGCGCGAGCAGGCCGTCGAGGTCGCGGACGAAGAAGCGGACCGGGTCCGATTCCATCCGGTCCCGCCAGCGCGCCTGGTCCTCCAGGACGGCGCGGGGCGTCGCGCCGAAGGACCCGTGGTTGAGGAAGACGACGCCCGGGTCCAGGGCCCAGGCGGCGCGCAGGCCGGCGGGCATCGGGCTGCGCGCCGCCCGCTCGGCGGCGTGCGGTCCGATGGACGGATCCGGTACGGTCAGACGGACCTGCCGACCGTGCTGAGGATCTTGCTCGTCTGTCCCCCGAGGAAGATGAGCGCGACGATCGCGATCACCGCGATGAGGGCGAGGATGAGCGCGTACTCCGCGAGTCCCTGGCCCGCCGGCCGCGCGCGCACGAGGTCGCGCGCCAGGATCAGCGGCCCGCCCGTTGCCAGCCAGACCGCCAGAGCCTGCGTCCGCTCGATCATGGACCTGTCCCTCCGCTCGGCCGGGGAGCGGGATGATGTGCGATGGGCGATGAGTGCGTTCTGATCCGGGTCGCACCCCGGCCTGCCGCGCCTACCGTAGCGGGCCCCCCGGGTCACCCAATCACCCGTTGGTACCGGTGCCCGATGGCACCGTCATCTGCCGCGACACGCCCGCCAGATCCCGCCATCCGATCGCAAGGATCGGCCAGCGTCGGGCAAGAGACGGGACCGCGAGGGGGACGACACCCGCGAGGAGCGACAGGCTGCCATACCAGATGACCGGGAGGGCAAGCAGGCAGGCGACGGGCACCACCCACCGGCGGTCGGTGCGGGCCGCCCAGACGAGGAGGACGACCGCCAGCGGGAACCGGAGCACGAACGGGATGGGGATGGATCCCGACGTGACCTCGCGTCCTGCGTTCCAGAGCAGCAGGTCGATCCAGTCGCGCCAGAGCCCCGGCGCCACGATCGTGGAGATCGCGACGATCGCCAACGTCGCGCCGAGTGCAGTCAGGAGCGACGACCACTCCCGCCGGACGGCGAACCAGAGAAGCCCGACGCCGGGCGTCACCTTGGTGAGGAGGACGAAGGACCAGGTGGCCGGCCAGCGGAAGCCCGCGACGACCGCGAGTGCGATGAGGAGGGTGACGTTCCCGCCCCACAGCTCCGGGGTGACGAGGAGGGCGACCGGCGCGAGCAGGACGGGGCCCGCGAGCGCGGCGGTCGCCACGAGAAGGGTCGTCTCCCACGCCGCGAGGAACGGGAGCCACGGGAGCACTCGAAGCGGCGAGAGCGCCTGGAGGAAGACCGGCGAGTAGAGGTACGCGTCCCACGCCCCCACGACGCCGTGCGCGTATGGGGCGCGGAGCGTGGCCTCCCAATAGGGCCGGGCATCGTGACCGGTCCCGATGGATCCCCAGGCGAACGGCTCCGCCCGTACGACGACCGTCAGCCAGATCAGGGCGAGCAGGACGAGGCCGACGGCGGCGGCGACGCGTGCTCGCGAGAGGAGACGCGGATCGGACCCGCGGGGTCCGCCCAGCGTGTCGCCGGTACCGGATGACGGGGGCTGACCCGCGCGTGGGTACGTCGGCCGCATGCCCACATGGTAGACGCGGAAGGCAGCAAGGCGGTCGGATGGCGTCCGCCGGCAGGCTGTGTAATGATGTAATCCTGTAATCACCGGAGCTGGAGCGATCCTGATGACACACTCGGACTCCGACATCGACCAGGTGGGCGCCTGGCTGGCCGGCGCGCTGCCGGACGGCTGGTTCACGGCCCGCCCCGAGCTGACGATCGACCGTGAGGAGATCTTCGTCGAGGGCGCACTCCCGGACGTGGACCTGCCCGAGGAGACGACCGACGCAGCGCGTCGGACCGCTCGTGAGGCCCGGATCGGCCGCTGGCGAGAGGAGACGCGCGCCGAGCGGATGCGGATCGCGGACGAGGTGGAGCACCGGTGGGGCCGCAAGGTGGCGTGGGCGGCCCGGATCGAGGACGTGCGCGTCGGCTTCACGAGCCTCTCGATCCCGGTGATGACCCGCCTCCGGCAGCCGGAGCGACGCGTGCTCGACACGCTGGTGGACGCCGGCGTCGCACGGAGCCGGAGCGAGGCGCTCGCCTGGTGCGTGCGTCTCGTGGGCCGGAACGAGTCGGCCTGGATCGCGCAGCTGCGCGAGGCGATGGAGGCGGTGGAGCGGGTCCGCACGGAGGGTCCGGCCGCCGGCTGAGTCCGGGCGTGCGACGCCGGGCCGGGCACGCGCGGGCCGGCGTGATCGAGGCGTGACGGGCGTCCTGCGGCCCGGACGCCTCCCCGCCCCCGCCGCCCCCGCCGCACGGCTGGACGGGGCGTCGTACGCTGACGGTCCGCGCCCAGCCGCCCCGTCCCGGGCGGATCGCCGCGGCGACACGCCGGAGGCCTGCCGTGAGCGAGCGAGTCCTCGTCCTCGTGGGAACCAGGAAGGGCCTGTTCATCCTCGAGAGCGACCCGGCACGCGCCGTCTGGTCCGTGCGGGGCCCGCTCTGCGAGGAGTGGGCCATCCACGACGCGACCTGGGACGCAGCGACCGGGACGCTCTACGCCGCCGGCGGCGACGCCTGGTTCGGGCCGGCCGTCTGGCGGTCGGACGACCTGGGAGCCACCTGGGCGCACTCGAGCGCCGGGATGACGTACGGAGAGGCCGGCCCCCGGATCACGACCGTCTGGAGCGTGGTCCCCGCGAACGGCGCCGTCTACGCGGGCGTCGAGGAGGCCGGCCTCTTCCGGAGCGCGGACGGCGGCGCCACCTGGGCGCACGTGCGCGGGCTCACGGATCACCCGTCCCGACCGGGCTGGTTCGGGGGCGCAGGAGGACTGATCCTGCACTCGATCGTCCCCCACCCCACCGACCCGGACCGGATGTGGGTCGCCATCAGCGCCGCGGGCGTCTTCGAGACGCGCGACGGTGGCGCGACGTGGGCGCCGAGGAACCGGGGCCTGCGCAACGACTTCATGCCGGACCCGTACCCGGAGGTCGGGCACTGCGTGCACAAGATCGTGCGTGCGGCCGGCACCGAGGACGTGCTCTACCAGCAGAACCACGTCGGCGTCTACCGCTCGACCGACGGCGCGGCCTCGTGGCAGGAGATCGGCGGGGGCCTGCCGTCCACGTTCGGGTTCGCGATGGCCGCGCATCCGCGCGACCCTGACCGCGTCTACGTGGTCCCCCTCACGCCGGACCAGGGCCGTCACATGGTGGACGGCCGTGCCGCCGTCTGGACGACCGCGGACGCGGGCGCCACCTGGCGCGCGGAGCGGGCGGGCCTGCCCCAGGAGCGGGCGTACGTCGGGGTGCTGCGTGAGTCGATGGGCACCGATCCGCTCACGCCCGCCGGCGTCTACGTCGGGACCAGCACGGGCCAGATGTACGCCAGCGCCGACGACGGCGCGTCGTGGCGGCTGATCGCGGACCTGCTGCCGCCGATCTGGTCGGTGGACACCGCGGTCGTCCGCGACTGATCGCCTGCCTGCCGGTGGCGACGGTCGTTCTCCCCCGCAACCTGGTCGCGCTCTTCCCGGGCGCGGAACGCCGGGCAAGCGTGGAGGGAGCGACGGTGGACGCGGTGCTCGATGGGCTGGACGACCGGTGGCCCGGGATGCGGGACCGCCTCCGGGACGACGTGGGCCTGCGGCCGCACATCAACGTCTTCGTGGACGGCGAGCGCGCGGGGCTGGGCGCGGCGGTGCGCCCGGACTCGACCGTCCACGTGATCCCCGCCATCAGCGGCGGCTGAGCGCGGCGCCCGGGACGGGGTCGGCGATCAGGCGAGGTACCGGGCCCAGACGTAGACCGTCGAGATCACGAGCGAGGCCGCCACGACGGCCGCGCCGTACCGCAGGAAGATGCCGAACCGGATCGGCTGGCCGGCGCGATCGGCGAGGTTCGCCACCACGACGTTGGCGGAGGCCCCGATGATCGTGAGGTTGCCGCCGAGGCACGCGCCCAGCGCGAGCGACCACCACAGCGGTCGGGCCTCCATCCCACCCGCGGCCAGCCGCTCGACGACCGGGATCGCCGTCGCCGTGTACGGGATGTTGTCCACGATGGCCGAGGCGATCGCGGAGAACCACAGCAGCGCGATGGCCGCGACGGTGACATCGCCCTGCGTGGCGGCCGCGAGATCGTCGGCGAGGCCGCTCACGATCCCGGTCGCCACGATCCCCTCGACCAGGATGAACAGGCCCACGAAGAAGAAGAGGGTGGACCACTCGACTTCGCGGAGCGCCTCCGCCGGGTCGAGCCGCGCGACGAGCATGAGCGCGGCCGCGCCCATCAGCGCGATCGTTGCCGGCTCCACGCCGATCGCACCGTGGACCAGGAACCCGACGATCGTGGCGCCGGCGACGATCAGCGAGCGGACCAGCAACGGCCGGTCCTTGATCGCCGTCCCCTCGGCCCGCTCCAGCACCATCTCCTTCCGCTCGTCGGGCACCTGGAGCGAGTGCCGGAAGCTCAGCCACATGATCCCCGCGAAGGCCAGGAAGACCACGACGACCACCGGCGTCAGGTTCAGGAGGAAGTCGTCGAAGCCGAGCCCCGCGGCGGACCCGATGAGGATGTTCGGCGGGTCGCCGATGAGCGTCGCGGTCCCGCCGATGTTCGAGGCGAAGATGCTCGCCAGGAGGTAGGGCAGCGCGGGCACGTCCAGCCGGCGGGCGACCGAGAGGATGACGGGCGTCATGAGCACGACCGTCGTCACGTTGTCCAGGAACGCGGACAGGACGGCGGTGACGACTGCGAGGATGAGCATGAGCCGGACCGGCTCGCCGCGCGACAGCCGGACCGACCTGATCGCCACCAGCTCGAAGAACCCGGTCCGTGCCAGGACGGACGCGATCACCATCATCCCGGCCAGCAGGAAGAGGACGCCGAGATCGACGGCGGCGAACGCCTCCTCCTGGTCGATGATGCCCAGGAGCACGACCAGCAGCCCCGCGACCAGCGCGATCAGCGTCCGGTCCCACCGCTCGAGCGCGATGAGGACGTAGGCGACGATGAAGATCGCCGCGGCGATCCAGGCGTCGAGGGTCATCGCACGGGCCGGCGCGTGGCGATGCTCACCGGGTCTGGACGAGCGAGCGGCGGATCGCGGCGCTCACGTTGCCGAGCCCTTCCACGAGCCGCTCGCGTGTCGGCCATCCGTACCCGATCCGCATGTACGAGTCGGGCCGCTCGAACCAGTGGCCCGGGCCCACGACCGTCGCGTACTCCTCCACGAGGACCCGGTGGAACAGGTCCAGGTCCACCTCCACGTCCGGCCGGATCCGCGGGAAGCACACGACCCCGCCGTCCGGCTCCACCCACTCGACGAGCTCGTCCGACGCGACCCACGCGCGGACCAGCGCCAGCCCCTCGGCGATCCCGGCCATGATCCCGGGCAGCCACGCGTCGCGCATCCGCCGCGCGCGCAGGGCGATCGTCTCGTCCACGATCGAGCCCGTGATGGAGACCTGCTCCTTGGCGGCGAGCAGGCGCTCGACCAGGTCCGCGTCGCGACTCGCCAGCCAGCCCGTCCGGATCCCGGGGAGACCGTAGGTCTTCGACAGGCTGGAGACGGAGATCGCCAGCTCGGACAGGGTGGCCGCGACCGGAAGAGGTCCGCCGAACGCCATCTCGCGGTAGGTCTCGTCCACGAGCAGGCGGACCCCGCGCGCCTCGCAGTCGGCGACGATCGCCCGGAGGTCGGCCTCGGGCATCCCGCGCCCGGTGGGGTTGTGCGGGACCGTGATGGAGACGAGCCGCGTCCGGTCCGTCACCGCGGCAGCGATCCGCGCCGGATCGATCCGCCATCCCTCCTCGAAGGTGAGGTCCACGAACGCGATGTCCGCGCCGATCGCCCGCGGCGTCTCGATGTTCGTGGCGTAGTTGGGCCGGACGACCACCAGGTGGTCGCCCTCCTGCAGGAGGGTCGTGGCGATGAGGAAGAGGGCGCCCGCGGCGCCGGCCGTCACGAGGACGTCGTGGGCCTTCAGCCCGGGGCCGTCGGACGCGATGTGCTCGCGAAGCGCCGGGAGGCCGCGGTGGTCGCCGTACTGGAGGAGCAGGTCGCCCAGGTCGGTGCCCAGCAGCGCGAGCGACGCGTCGGCGACGGAGCTCTCGGCGAGGTTGCACCTGATCCGGTCGTAGCCGAACTCCTCCGGCGACTCCGCCTCGATGGGCATCCTGCGATAGCGCATCCGCGACCTCCCTCGCGCGGCGCCCCGGCGACCGCCGCTGTCGGCGACGATACCCGACCGGCGAGGAGCGGGCGGGTCGGGTCGGCCGGGGGCAGGACCGGGCAGCCGGCGGGCGCGTCGTCGGGCCGGGGGCCCGTCGCCGGGCCGCCGCGCGGCCGCTACTCTTGGGTCCATGCCCGCCATCGACGTTCCCGCGATCCGCCACCGCTTCCCCGCCCTCGCCATCACCGACGGCGGGAGGCCCGTGGCGTACTTCGACGGGCCCGGCGGGACGCAGGTGCCGCAGACGGTCATCGACGCCATGACGCGCTACCTGCGGACGATGAATGCGAACCACGGTGGCCGCTTCCTGACGAGCCGGCGAAGCGACGCGATGCTGGAGCACGCGCACCAGGTGGTCGCCGACTTCCTGTGCGCGGACCCCGACGAGGTCAAGTTCGGCGCGAACATGACCACCCTGAACTTCGCGCTGAGCCGGTCCATCGGTGCGACGCTGGGCCCGGGCGACGAGGTGGTGGTGACGTGGCTGGACCACGAGGCCAACGTCGGACCCTGGGAGGCGCTCGCCCGGGAGCGTGACGTCGTCGTCCGGCGCGTGGACGTCCGCACGGACGACTGCACCCTCGACCCCGACGCGCTGCGCGAGGCGATCGGGCCGCGGACGCGTCACGTGGCGGTCGGATGGGCGTCGAACGCGGTGGGCACGATCAACCCGATCGCACAGATCGTCCGCCTGGCGCACGACGCCGGGGCGACGGTCTCGGTCGATGCCGTCGCATACGCGCCGCACGCGGGGATCGATGTCCGCGAGATCGACTGCGACTTCCTCCTCTGCTCCGCCTACAAGTTCTACGGGCCGCACCTCGGCGTCCTGTACGGGAAGCGAGCCAGGCTCGACGCACTGCCGGCCTTCAAGGTGCGACCGGCCGAGGACCGGTGGGAGACCGGCACCCAGAACCACGAGGGGATCGCCGGGACCGCGGCGGCGATCGAGTACCTGGCCGAGGTGGGCGAGCGGTTCGGCACGCCGTTCGCGGACGGCCTCTCCCGGTACGGCGGGCGCCGCCTGGCGCTGAAGGCGGCCATGGCCGCGATCCGCGCCACCGAGATGGAGCTCTTCGGCAGGCTCGTGGACGGCCTCTCGACCGTCCCGGGGATCCGCACGTGGGGGATCCTCGACCGCGCCCGGTTCGACGAACGATGTCCCACGATCGCGTTCCGCCTGGGCGACCAGCCCCCGTCGGCGACGACCGAGGCCCTCGGGCGGCTGGGCATCTTCGCGTGGGACGGCGACTACTACGCGACCGGGCTGATGGAGCGACTGGGGCTCGCCGAGACCGGCGGGGCGGTGCGCGTGGGCCTCATGCACTACAACACGCCGGACGAGGTCGACCGGCTGGTGGACGCGCTCCGCGACCTCGCACGGTAGGGCGCGCGAGGGTCGGACGCCGGCCTCGGATCAGGCTTCGGCGATCCCGAGGGCCGCGACGTCCGGGGCGACGGACCGGGTGGCCGTCGTCCCCGATGCCAGGCGGGCGCCGGCGGCCCCGGGACCGAGCACGGCCTCCCATCCTGCGTCGCGCAGCGCCTCGAGCGTCGAGCACGCCGATCCCGCGATCGCGGCCACCGTCTCGTCGAACCCGGGTCCGAACCGGAGCGGTCCAGCGTCCGTGGCGAGCCGGGCGGCGGTCTCCGCCGCGGCCCGCGTCTCCTCGACGACCCCGACCGCGGCGTCGAGGTCCACGTCGCGGTCTACCAGCGCGGCACCGCCGGCCACGACGAGCGCCATCGTCCGCACATGGCGCCAGCGGTCCCGCCGCGGGCCGTCGCCCCGTGGCTCGTCGAGGGCGAGCCCGATCCCAGGGAAGAGCGCCCGCTGCACGGACAGGTAGGCGAGCCCCATCGTGCCCGCGGCCGGGCTGTCGAGCATCCACCCGGGCAGCGAACCGAGAAGCAGGTCCCCGTCGTCGAGGCCGTCGTCGCGCGCGAGGGCGATGCTCAAGGCTTGCAGGGCGATCGCCCGGCCGGCATGGGCAGCCGCGGTCGCGGGGAGCCCCGCGGCGAAGTCGGGCCCGACCACGAGCGCGCCGGCGTCCACGACGGTCCTGCAGCCGGCGCGGCGCAGGAGCCGCCGCGCGAACGAGTGGTCGGCCAGCGCCCGGGCCGGGTCCACCCCGTCGGCGACGATCTCCGCGAGCGGGTCGGCGTGGACGAGGTCCAGGCGCTCGATGCCGGCGACGATCGCGAGCTCCGGCACGCCGAGGGCACGGGGGACGGCTGCGATCCGGGCGTAGGCGCGGCGCTCGGCGGCCGCCTCGTCCACCACCGCGCGGACCTCCGCGAGCCCACGCTGGCTGCCGGTCGGCGCCGGCTCACCGGCCAGCCGCGCCTCGCGGGCGATGCGAGCCTCCGCCTCGGTGAGCGAGACGCCGGTCGGATCCGGGGCCAGGTCCGCGAGCTCGCGGCTGGCCGGCACCTCGACGCGCAGGACGTCCGCACCACCCGCGACCAGCAGCGCCACCTCGTCGCGGGCCTCGGGCACGTGCGGGGAGCGCACGGGGGCGCCGACGAGCGGCGCCGCCGGGTCGCCGAGGACGTCCACGAGGTCGCCGCGGGCGGTCCGGTTGGCGTCGATCCGCGCGAGCGCCGTGTCGACGAGCGCCTCGGCGGCGACCCGGACCTCGGTGGCCCGGCGCTGGTCTGCGAGCGCCTCCGACTCCAGGTCCAGGTCGATGGCGCCGCCCGCGACGTCCTGGGCGACATCGGCCGGCTGCGCCTCGTACAGCGCGACTGCGGCGGCGAACGGCAGGAGCACGCCACGCGAAAGCCGGGACGGATCGTCTCCGATCGCCCGCTCCACGACGACGGCGGCGAGCGGACGGCCCTCGCGATCGAGCCCGCCGACGCCCACGAGGCGCAGCGCCGCTCGCTCGATCCCGACGCTCGTCGCGCGCCGCGCCTCGGCGCCCATCGAGGACGCGAGCTCCTGCGCGAGGTGGCGGATCCGCTCAAGGCGGGCTTCGGGTCGCTCGTCCACGACCGTATGCTACGCGGCCGGGCGAGCCCGCCGGGCGAGGGCTCCGGACGCGCCGGGGTGCCTCAGGCCGCGAGGGACGCGAGGCGGATCCCGGCCAGGAAGGCCCGATAGGCGAGGACGGGATCGTCGGACTCGATCCGCACGGTGCGGTCGCCGGCCCGCGTCGCGAGCGGCACGACCGCAGCGAGGTCCGCCTCCGCGGCGTTCGACCAGTCCGTCTCCAGGACGATCGGCGCGGAGAGGCGCAATGGCTCGAGCTCCCCGGCCGCCGCGCGACGCACGGCGCGCTCGGCGCCGGCACGGACGAGCGCGCGGGCGCGGACCGGGTGCAGGGCGCTCGCGGCGTGCCTGCCGATGCCGCGCTTGACGACCACGCGCTCGGCCCCGGGGACCCAGGCCGCCACCTCGTCGGCGAGCGCATCGTCGCCTGCGACCATCCCCACCGCGATCCCCCACGCGCCGAGCACCATCGCGTTGATGCCGGTCTCGCCGACCGCCCGGCCCGCCAGCCGGGTCTCCACCGGGCCGTAGGAGTAGGTGTGCGCGATCGTCCCCGTCGGGTGGCCGGCCCGGGCGTGGTAGCCGACGCACAGCGCGACGTCCACGCCAGCGTCGGGGCCGGCGCCCTCCAGCATCGACCACGCCTTCTGACCCGTGATGAGCCGGGCCTCTTCGTGGAGCGCGGCCGGGTCCAGGTTGAACATGGATCCATGGCTGTCGTTGACCACCACCTCGTCCGCGCCGCCGGCGAGCGCCCCCTCGATCGCGGCGTTCGCCTCGCCGGCCATCAGCGCGGCGGCCGCGGGATACCCCAGGTCGCCGCGCTCCGTCGGGCGGGGGTGGGCGACACCGGCGATCCCCTCCATGTCCACGCTGATCCAGACCTTCACGACCGTCCCTCCGTCGACGCTCCCGGGCCGCTGGCGCGGGCCGCTGGCGCGGTGCCGCTCGCGTCGGCCGCAGGATCGTCCTCGGGTCCCGACCGCGCAGGGGCCCCCACCCACACGTGCCCGCCGGCGTGCACCTCCGCCTTCCAGATCGGCGCGCGCGCCTTCGTCTCGTCCATCGCGTACTCGGCGGCGTCGAACGCCTCTGCGCGGTGGGGCGAGACCGCCACGATCGCCACCGCGGCGTCGCCGAGTGGGACCCGCCCTGTGCGGTGCACGATCGCCAGCCGTGTCACGCCGAAGCGGCGCTCGACCTCGTCCGCGATCTCGTCGAGCACGCGCAGCACCAGCTCCTCGTGGGCCTCGTACTCGAGGGCATCCACGGGGACCCCGGCGAGCCGGGCGGCCTCCGCCTCCTCGCCGGGCGCCGGGGCGCCGGCCGTGATCCGCGTCCGGCCGATGAAGCCGACGACGGCGCCGTCCTGGTCGGTCGCGAGGCGGGCTGCGAGGTCCGCGACGATCGAGGCGTCGAAGGCGGCTGCTCGCAGCTCCAGGATCCGCGGGCGTGCCGGCGCGGGTCCCCCGTCGTCCGGCACGTCGCCCGAGCCGCCGCTGACCGGCGGGATGCACGCCAGCTCCGCGCCGTCGGGGAGCGGCGCGTCCACGGGGACGTAGCGCCCGTTCACCGCGAACCGCGTGTGGGGCCGCATCGGCGCCACCGCGGGTCGCTGGGCGGTCAGGGCGGCCCAGGCGTCTTCCACGACCGCTCCCGCGGGCAGCTCCAGGAGGACCTCGCGCCCCCCGGCGAGCTCGCGCAGCCGCGCGAACAGGCGCACCCGCACGCGCACGACGCCCCCCGCGCCGCCCGTCGTCTCCTCGCTCATCGTCCGTCTCCCACGTAGGTGGCCAGGAGGATCCCGTCGCACATCGGGATGATCGTCGCGACGAAGCGCGGATCCGCCAGGATCTCCCGGTCGAACGCGCGGAGGGCCTCCGCGTTCCGGTGCTCCGACGGGACGTCCGCGCGGAACCCGCTGCGCCCGGCCACCATCCCGCCGTAGAGGACGTTGTCCGCGAGCAGAAGGGCGCCAGGCGCGAGGCGCGGGACCAGCGCCTCCACGTAGGCGCCGTACTCGGGCTTGAGGGCGTCGACGAACGCCAGGTCGAAGGGTCCGCGCAGCTCCGGCACGTCCGCAGCGAAGGCGTCGAGGGCCGGCATCCCCACGACCGTGATCCTCTCGTCCGCGATCCCGGCATCGCGCCAGTAGCCGCGCGCCCGCGCCGTCCGCTCGGCGTCGGGGTCGATCGTGACCACCCGGCCCCGGGGTCCGGCGCCCAGCGCGAGCCAGAGCGCCGAGTAGCCGATCGCCGTGCCCACGTCGACGATCCGCCGCCGGCCGTGCGCCAGCGCACGCAGGAGGTGGCCGGTCGGGCGGTCCACGATCGGCATGCGGTCGCGCAGGCCGTCGGCCTCGAGCGCGAGGACGGCGGGCTCGGGGTCGGGCGTCACCGAGGCGATGAAGTCGAGGTCGGTCGCGTCGGGGACGTAGTCGCCAGGGCGCATCGACGATCTCCTTCAGGCGAGGATCCCGGCCCCGAAGTAGAGGCCGGAGGCGAGGATGGTCCCGACGGCGATCGCGCCGACGTCGATGTACAGGAGTCCCGTCGCGGACTCCATGGAGCGCGTCTTCGCGGTCTGCAGCGCGGCCCAGGAGAGGATCAGCGGGAAGACGATCCCCACCAGCAGGCGCATCCACACGAAGAAGGCCCACGGCCCGACGAGCGGCTGGAAGGGCGGCAGCCCCATGCCCGCGCCGGTCGCCAGCCAGGTCACGAAGAGCACCAGCTGGACCGAGACGATCACGATGAGCGCCCTCGCGAAGAGGACGAGAGGCTGCGTGGGGAGCTTGGGGGTCACCAGGTACCAGTGGCCCAGGATCATCGCGACGAAGACGCCGCCCGTGGACAGCGTGAGCGCGACGAGCTGCACCACGAGCGGGCCGGCCTCGGGCGCGGTCCTCGCCCAGCCCACGGCGCCGACGGCGATGGCGCCGAAGCCCGCGGCCACCCCGAGGGCGCCGAGGGCGGCCGCCGCGCGCGGCCGGCGGACGAGGATGGCGTACAGGAGCGCGATGACCGCGAGGGCCACGAGGAGTCCCTGGCGGGGCCCATCGAGCCCCGGGGTCGCGACGATCGGCGCGTCGGGTCCGGGGACCGGGAGCGCGGTGTCCGAGATCGCCGCCAGGATCGCGAAGACCGCCGCGGCGAGCGCCGTGAAGCGGACGAACCCGGGCGTCGCCTCGGTCCGCCGGCGCGCGACCTCGGCCGCGAGGAACGAGCCGGCGGCGAGGCCGGTCAGGACCGTCCAGTTGATGAACGCGAGGCTCCGCGCGATCTGCTCCGTGGGCACCGGGCGAGTGTACCGGCCCGGTACGATGGCGGCGTCCGAGGGGCTCGCGCGACGTGCGCGGGCCGGGTGCGCGCCGGAGGCGTCCGATGGCTCTCGACCGTCAAGTCCGCATCACCTGGTACGGCCACGCCTGCTTCGAGATCGTCACGCCGGGCGGGAAGGTCGTGCTCATCGATCCCTGGTTCGGCAACCCGGCGAGCACGCGCACGGCCGGGTCGGTGGAGCGCTGCGACGTGATGCTCGTGACGCACGGGCATGCCGACCACCTGGGCGAGGCCTTCGAGATCGCTCGCCGCACGCATCCCGCCTGGCCGCAGATCCACGAGCTCAGCCTTTGGACGAGCGTGGGCGCGAAGGCCGGCGACCGGACCGAGGTCATCGGCATGAACAAGGGCGGGACGTTGGAGGTCCGCGGTCTGCGCGTCTCGATGGTCCCCGCCGAGCACTCGGCCGGGAACCTCGTCGCCGAGGCGGACGACGCGCCGGTCCACCTCGGCGAGCCGGTCGGGTTCGTGATCGAGATGGAGGACGGCTACCGCGTCTACCACGCGGGCGACACGGCCGTCTTCTCGGACATGCGCCTGGTCCGCGACCTCTTCGCGCCCGACCTCGCGCTCCTGCCGATCGGCGGGCACTACACGATGGACCCGCGGGGGGCCGCGCTGGCGGTGGAGATGCTCGGCGTGGAGGACGTGGTGCCGATGCACTACGGGACGTTCCCCATCCTCGCGGGGACGCCGGAGCAGCTCGAGGAGGAGCTGGCGCGACGGGGCCTGACGGGCGTCACGGTGCACGCGCCGCGCCCGGGCGAGGCGGTGGCCTGACGCCGGACGACGCGCGTGGGAAGACGCGGCCGGGGGAGCACCGTCGTCGGGCGGTGGCGCGCCGCAGGATGGAGGCGCCGAGAGCGCCTACGGGAGCGTGATCGTGGACGCGTACGAGGTCGTGTCGTAGGCGATCCACATGTTCGTGAAGGCGGAGGCCGTGGCCTCCACCTTCAGCTCCACGCTGTGGCCCGCCGGCACGGTGTAGTTGCTGACCGCGATGCTGAAGGCCGCGGGGATCCAGGTGGACTGGCCGCCCTGCCAGTTGCCGTTCGTCCGCGTCACGTTCGCGATCTCGGCGTAGGTCGTGGTCGCCGGGTTGTAGTCGCGCAGGTAGGCGACGATGCTCCCGGCGCGGTTGAGCTGGAAGCTCGCGACCGCGCTCCAGAGCAGGACCGTGACGTTGCCGTTGATGACGCGTGCGGTCGTGAGGACGGGTGAGCGCCAGTTGGCGTAGCGCGCCAGGGTGGTATCCCCGGGCCCCGTGCCGGTCTTCTGGAGGCGCCGGCCGGGGGACGAGTCCGCGTTCGTGTCGTAGTTGTAGAGCGTGCCCGCGATCGCGGGGTTCTCGTCCATCGCCAGGTTCCCCTGCGCGGTCGTGTTGCCGACCGGCGGCGTCGGGCGGTTGTGCAGGTACCAGGTGACGCTCGGGACGACCCAGGTGCCGGCGGTCAGCACGTTGCCGCCGGTCTGGGCGGACGAGACGAACAGCGCGGCCGAGCTGCCGATGCCCCGCCCGGCGCCGAATGAGACGGCGAGGAGAACGGCGACGAGCGCGGCCCCTGCGAGCCGCCTGCGCGGCGACGGGCGGCGGCGGACGGCGGGACCGGCCGTGTCGCCGGCCCGGCACGCGATCACGCGGTCGCCCCCGCCTCGTCCGTCGCCGGCGTCGCCGGAGCCGACCGGCCCCGGTCCGCGGCGCACGCGGCGCACGGCCCGGGAGCCAGCTCCGCGACGAGCCACGAGAGGACGACGAGCGCGAGCGCGAGCAGGACGATCGACGCGATCCCCGATGGCATCGTCAGCATCGCGCTCACGAACCCGAGGACCGGGATGGCGACGGTCACGCGGCCGATCACATGGCCGGCCGGCGCGGCGGCCGGATCGATCGCGGCGTTGGCGTCGCCCCTGGTGGTCAGGAGCGCGTCGTCCCCGGCACCCTGCACGTCCACGATGCGGTGCGTGACGATCGTGCCGTTGGCCTCGCGGAACGACACGACGTCGCCGGCCGCGAGGGCCCGGTCCGGGCCGTCGGTGACGAGGACGAGGGCGCCGCGCGGGATCGCGGGCTCCATCGAGGCACCGCGGATGACGAATGGGTGGAGCCCGACCAGCGGCGAGAAAAGGCTGATCGCGGCCACCAGGCCCACGGTCCCGACGAGGGCGACGAGCGCCGCGTCGGCCGAGCGACGCGCGAGACGGTAGGTGCGGTCCATCGCGCGATCTCCCCCCGGTACCTGTGCGACAGCCGGCCGGGCGCGTCGCGCGCCCGGCCGGCCCTGGGTCGCCGCTGCTACGGGTTGTTGGCGGTCTGCTCTGCGTCGAACGTGAACGTCGCCGTCGTCGTCGCCCCCTGGAACGTGTTCCCGGTCGCGAGTGGGAGCGTCGCCCGGAAGCAGAGGACCTCGCTCCCGGGGGCGTTGAGCGTGCGATCGCCGGCCTGCGCTCCGGCGGCGTTGCTGCCGAACGCGGCTCCGTTCAGCGCACCCGCGTAGAGCTGCGTCCCGTCGAAGGCGGCGCAGCTCGTCCCCAGCGTCTTGATGGTGAGGGTCAGCTGGTCCCGCAGCGCCTTCAGATCGGTGTTCGTGCTCGTGCTCGACATCGCGTAGCGGAGCTGGGCCGAGCCGGTGTTCGACACGGTGATCTGCCCGTTCACGGTGTCGCCCGGCATCATGTTCCCCGCGGTCAGTGCAGCGGTCGCCGGCGCGGCGCCGATGATCACGGTCCCGGCGGTGAACGCGTTGTTCGAGACCGCCGCCGTGCTCGTGAACAGCGCGAGCGAGAGGGCACCGGCGCCCATGCTGCCCGCCACGAGTCCCGCGGCAAGGACTCCGAGGAGCCCCGCCCTGCGCCCGTGGTGATGTCCCGTGTTGGTCTTGTCGTCCGCCATGGTCCTTCCCCCCAGAGGGTGTCGTCCGGCCGCGTGGGGCGGCTCCCGGGATGAGTCCAGTCCCCCCTTCGCGGCCACCGGGGACGGGCGTCATGCGTGAGAGGTGCCAGCATTCAACGGCACCTGGGCCGTCCGACGTAGTCCCCGATACGTCGTGTGACGTAGGTACTTTCGTCCGGGGTCGGCGCGAGTCGCCGCGGGCGGCGGGGTCGGCGCGCCCGGATCCGGCGGTCCGGTCGGTCGGACGCGTGCCGCATGCGCCCGAAGCGGGGTCGCGATGCCGGAAACGGTCACGTGGCGTGACGCGGACGCCCGCGCGAGGGGCACCCGCCGGCCGGCGGATCGCGGCCGTCGTGGCTACGATCGACGCGGCCGGCCGGCGCGGGCTCCCGTCGCCACGGCCCCTGCAGCGCGAGGCCCCCGATGGGTGCGATCCCCGACGCGTTCGAGGCGTTCGTCGCGGAGAAGGACGGCGACGGCGTGACCCGCGGCGTCCGGCGGCTCACGGCAGCGGACCTCCCGCCGGGCGAGGTCACCATCCGCGTCGCCTGGTCGGGGGTGAACTACAAGGACGCGCTCGCGACCGTCCCGGATGGGAAGGTCGCCCGGATCTCGCCGCTCGTGCCGGGCATCGACGTCGTCGGGACGGTCGCCGCGAGCGGCGACCCGACGTTCGTGCCGGGCGCCCCGGTCATCGCGCACGGGTACGACCTGGGCGTGTCGCGCCACGGTGGGTTCGCCGCGTATGCGCGGGTCCCCGCGGGGTGGGTGGTTCCGCTGCCGGACGGCCTCTCGCTGCGCGACGCGGCCGCCGTGGGGACCGCCGGGTACACCGCCGCGGAGAGCGTCGCGACGCTCGAGGCGCGCGGCCTGCGACCGGGCGACGGGCCCGTGATGGTGACCGGGGCGAGCGGCGGGGTCGGCGGCCTCGCGACGCGGATCCTGCTGGCGCGCGGCCACGAGACATGGGTGATGACCGGCAAGCCTGCGGTCGCGGAACGCCTCCGCGCCCTCGGCGTCGCCGGCATGGTCGGGCGCGAGGAGGCGGCGGCCGGCGAGGGGCGGCCGCTGGGGCCGGAGCGCTGGGCGGGGGCGGTCGACTCCGTCGGCGCCGCGACGCTGCCCTGGCTCCTGCGGACGCTCCGGCGGGGGGCCGCGGTCGCGGCGAGCGGGAATGCGAGCGGGCCGGCGGTCGCGACGACCGTCTTCCCGTTCATCCTTCGCGGCGTCGCGCTGCTGGGGATCGACTCGTCACAGGTCCCGATCGACGAGCGACGCGCGCTGTGGGGTCGGATCGCGACCGACCTCCGGCCGCTGGGCCTCGGGGACGACACCGCGGAGATCGGTCTCGACGAGCTCCCCGGCGCCCTCGATGCCGTCCTGGCCGGCCGGGCGGACGGCCGGTGGCTCGTGCGCGTCGGCGCCTGATCGCGCGGGGCGGCGGAGGCGCTCGCGGGCCTCCGGCGGCCCCGTGGTCTCAGCCGGGCTGGGCGTAGACCATCGTGCGGAGCTCGGTCATGTCCTCGATCGCGTAACGGAGGCCCTCGCGCCCCTGGCCGGAGTCCTTCACCCCGCCATAGGGCATGTGGTCCACCCGGTAGGTCGGGACGTCGTTGACGATCACGCCGCCCACGTGCAGCTCGTCGAACCCGTACCAGGCGTGCGAGAGGTCGTTGGTGAAGACGCCGCACTGGAGCCCGAACCGGCTGTCGTTCACGCGGGCGACCGCGTCGCGGAAGTCGCGGAAGGTCTCCAGGACGACGACCGGGGCGAACGCCTCCTCCGTGCAGACCCTCGCATCGCGCGGGACGTTCTCCAGGATGGTGGGCGGGAAGAAGGCGCCGTCCGCCGCGCCCCCGAGCAGGACGCGTGCGCCCCGCTCGACGGCCTCGTCCACCCACTCGGTCGTCCGTCGCACCGCCGGCTCGTCCACCATCGGGCCGACGTCCGTCCGGGGATCCAGCGGGTCGCCGACGACCAGGTCGCCCGCCCCCTGGACGAACCGGTCGATGAAGCGGTCGTGGACGTCCTCGTGGACGTACAGGCGCTGGACGCTGATGCAGACCTGGCCGGCATAGGCGAACGCCCCGATCAAACACCGCCGGGCGGCCCAGTCGATGTCGGCAGTGGCGTCCACGATGGCGCCTGCGTTGCCGCCGAGCTCGAGGACCACCTTCTTCTTGCCGGCCCGGGCCTTCATCCGCCAGCCGACCACGGGGCTGCCGGTGAACGAGAGCATCGCGAACCGCTCGTCCTCCACCATCCGGTCGCCGAGCTCGCGGGTCATCGGGAGCACGCTCACCGAGCCGGGAGGGGCGCCGGCGGCGTCGATGATCTCCGCCACGGCGAGCATCACCAGCGGGTCCCGGGACGGCGGCTTGAGGACGATGGGATTGCCGCTCGCGATGGCCGGGGCGACCTTGTGGGCGGCGAGGTTCAGCGGGAAGTTGAACGGGCTGATCCCGGCGATCGGCCCGATGGGAAAGCGGCGCACCACGCCCACGCGCCCGCGTGAGGCCGGCGCGATATCCAGGGGGATCACCTCGCCGGTGAGGCGCTCGGCCTCCTCTGCGCCGAGGCGGAACGTGATGACCGCCCGGTCCACCTCCGTCAGCGCGTCCCGGATCGGCTTGCCCGCCTCAATCGCGATGAGGGCACCGAGCTCGTCGCGGCGCTGCCTGATGCCGTCGCTCACCGCATGCAGGATCCTTGCCCGCTCGTACGCGGGCATCCGCCGCGTCACCTCGAACGCGGCGACGGCGGCCTCCACGGCCGCCTCGTACTGCTCGACGGTCGCCGTGTACGTCGCGCCGGCGGCTTCACCGGGGTAGCCGGCGCGCTCGACCACGAGACGCTGGGGTGAGTCCACCCACCGACCGGCGAGGTAGATCGGGTGCGGCGCGGTGCCGGCGACGATGGCCATCGGACGAGCTCCTCGGGGCGGGACGGAACGCGCGGCGGGCCGGGCAGCGAGGGACGGCAGGACCCGCGCCGCCATTCTACGGGCCGGACGCCGGGACACCCACCACGGGGCGGGTGCCCTTCGGGCTGTGCCCCGCGCCACTCCCGGGGCGCCGGCTGCCGGTGGCGCGTGGCTGCGCCCGGGGAGATCCGCGCCGCTGGTGTCGCGCGGCGCGTGGCCGCGATGCCGACCCGGAGGCGGTGGGGGGGCGCCCGCGGGCGGCAGGACCCGCCGCCGAGGACCGGCCGCCGGCCTCCGCCCACCGGCGCAGCCTCGGCCCACCCGCCTCAGGACGCCTCGTCCGAGCGGGTGCGCCCTCCACGCATCAAGGGCGAGGCACGCGTGTCGTCGCGATGACCGGGGTGTACGTTCGTGAACGATCCGTGGCCCTCGACGACCCAGATCCGGTGGTCGTGATGCCCCGGTGTCATCAGAGCGCCGCCGTTGCACGGGGAATCGTGCTTCCGGGGCACAGGGCAGACCGTGCGGGGCTGGCGCGGGGCCCTGCGCGGGCGGACGCGGGCCCCGGTCCCGAGCGGGACGCGCCGGCCGCGGTCGGGGCAGTCCGCCGGAAGCACACCGGGTGGGCACGTGGCGACGCCGGGCGGCCCTCCGGGGACGATCCCACGCTCGGCCGGGGCTCAGGGAGCGTGGCAGGGCCGGGAGCCTCCTCGTCGGTGAGCGTGGCGTCTCCGTTCCCGCCCGCCACGTGCCCAACGCGTGTGCATCCGGCGGGGATCGCGGCGGCGGACGGGGCCGGGGCGGGCAGCCCCGGCCGCCTGTCGCCGGGACCCGGTCAGGCCTTCGCCGGCCGCCCCGCGAGCCGGACGACGGCCTTGCCCACCTCCCAGGCGACGAGAAGGGAGAGGCCAGCCACGAGCGAGACGACCCACTGCGCCGTGCTCAAGGCCGTCGTTCCAAGCACGTGCTGGAGCACGTCGAGCTGCGTCACCAGGTACGCCAGCAGGATCTCGACGAGGACCACCAGGTTGAGCTTCATGTTGTCGAACGTCTCGACCGTGAGGACCGAGCCGAGCTCGCTCCTCGACTCGTAGACGCAGACGATCCGGAAGTAGGCGAACGCCGTGAGCGCCATCGTCGCGCCGGCCGCGAGGCCCGTGGAGCCGCCGAGGTCCGTCCGCTCGATGCCGGCCGCGATGAGCGCCACCAGCCAGACGGCCATGAAGATCCCCACGCCGGCGGCCGTCGCGATGACGCCGCGCGTCAGGATCGACGCGTCCCGCGCCCGGGGCACACGGTCCATGATCCCCGGCGACTCGGCGTCGAACCCGAGGGCGATGCCGAGCGGCGTGTCGATCACGAAGTTGATCCACAGGATCTGCGCGGGGGTGAAGGGCTGTCCCGCCGCGATGTTGAGGATCGTCGCGGCCAGGAACGTGAGGACGAACGCGACCAGCGTGATGAGGATGAACCGGACGTACTTCGTCAGGTTGTCGTAGAGCGTCCGGCCCTGCTCGACGGCGCGGATGATGGTCGCGAAGTTGTCGTCAGAGAGGATCATCCGGCCGGCGTTCTTGGCGACCTCCGTCCCCGTCCCCATCGCGATGCCGATGTCGGCCGCTTTGATCGCCGGGGCGTCGTTCACGCCGTCGCCGGTCATGGCGACCACGTAGCCCGCCTTCTGGAGCGTCTTCGCGAGGAGGACCTTGTGCTCCGGGGCCACGCGGCCCACGACGCCGATCCCTTCGATCCGGGCCAGCCGCTCCTGCTCGCTGAGCTTCGCGAAGTCCTCGCCGAGCATCGCCTCGCCGGGGATGCCGAGCTGCTTCGCGATGGCGGCGCCCGTGACCACGTCGTCGCCGGTGACCATCCGGACCCGGATGTGCGCCTTGAGCGCAGCCTCCACGGCCGGCTTCGATGTCGGGCGGGGCGGGTCGATCATCCCGACCAGGCTCGCGAGCTGGAGGCCGGCGACATAGCCGAGGAGGTCGCCCTCGGGGTCGAACTCCTTCGGGTCGAGGTCGCGCCAGGCGGCGGCCATCACCCGGAGGCCTTCGCCCTCCATCCGCTCGACGCTCGCCTCTGCCTGCTTCTGCTGGTCCGCGTCGAAGGCGATGGCGTCGGACCCCGAGAGCGTCCGCGTGCAGCGGCCCATCACGGCCGGCGCGGCTCCCTTGACGAAGCAGCGGACCACGTCCTTGCCGGATGCGTCGGTCGTCGTGTTGAAGGTGGCCATCAGCTTGTAGGTGGGGTCGAAGGGCAGCGTCGCCAGCCGGGTGAGCCTCGTCCGGGTGCCCTCGACGTCCAAGCCCGCCTTCACGGCGAGCACCAGGAGGGCGCCCTCGGTGGGGTCGCCCACCACCGTGCCGTCCTCGAGCCTGGCGTCGCTGGCGACCACGTACGGGAGGATCGCGTCGTCGATCGAGAGGGCCTTCCCGGCGACGTGCTGCACCTGCCCGGCCGTGTCGTAGCCCGTCCCGGTGACCGTGTAGCGGTCGGTCGCGTCCACGACCTCCACGGCGGTCATCTGGTTCATCGTGAGGGTGCCGGTCTTGTCCGAGTTGATCGACGAGGTGGCCCCGAGCGTCTCCACGGAGGTCAGCGTCTTGACGATCGCGTTCTGCTTCGCGAGCGCGACCGCTCCCATCGAGAGGATCACCTGGACGACCGTGGGGAGCGCCTCGGGGACCGCCGCGATGGCCAGGGCGACGGCGGTGACGAAGATCGTGTCCATCGGCTGTCCGCGCTGGAGGCCCAGCGCGAACATAACGACCATCGTCACGCCCGCGACCGCCGCGATCCAGAGGGTCATCCGGTTCAGCTGTCGGGTGAGCGGGGTCTCCTCGGCCTTGGTCGCCGAGAGCATGTGGGCGATGCCGCCCACCTCCGTGGCGCCGCCGGTCGCGGTGACGATCATCGTCCCGCTGCCGTGCGTGACCGGCGTGTTCATGAAGGCCATGTTCGACTGGTCGCCGGGGCCCAGCGTCTTCCCCGCCGGCAGCGCCGCCGGATCCTTGGACGCGGGGACGCTCTCGCCGGTGAGGGCCGATTCGTCGATCTGGAGGGTGGCGGCCGCGATGATCCGGCCATCGGCGGGGACCTGGTCGCCCGCGGCCAGGAGCACGACGTCGCCGGGGACCAGCGTCGCGGCGTCCACCTGTGCCTGGGCGCGATCGCGGAGGACGCGCGCCTCGGCCTTCATCATCGACTTGAGCGCGTTCATCGCGCTCTGGGCCTTGCCCTCCTCGCGCATCCCGACGACCGCGTTGATGAACGTGAGGAGGAACAGCAGGGCCCCCGTCTCGACCTGGCCGATCAGGACGGAGACGACGCCGGCGACGACCAGGATGACCTGGAGGTAGCTCGTGTACTCGTCGAGGAAGCGGCGCCACTCGGGCTCGGGCTTCTCGGCCGGGAGCACGTTGGGCCCGTGGGCCTTCGTCGCTGCCGCGACCTGGGCAGCGGTGAGACCCGACGAAGGGTCCACGCCCAGGCGCCGGGCGACCTCGTCGGCGGGGAGCTGATACCAGGCTGCGTCGGGCGCGGCGCCTGACGCAGCGTCGGAGGCGGCGTCGGACGCGGCGTCGGACGCGGGAGCGGCCGCGGCCCCGTCGGGCGATCGCTCCCCCACGGGCCCGGATGCTCCGGCGCCGGGCGTCCCGGCCGGCTGCGGCGTCGCCGCCCCCGTGGGCGGTGGCGTGCTCGATGTCATGGTCGACCCTCCCCGGCGGGCGCGCCCTCACGCGCCCGCCCGGTCCCGCCGCGCCGCGACGGGACCGCCATCCGCCGCCGTCCCGGGTCAGCCCTTCTTCCTGCCCTTCCCCTTCTTCCCCTTCGCGTCGCCGTCGTCCCCGGCCTTCTTCTCCTCGACCTCGGCCTCGTACGGGTCGGGCGCAGCCCCGTCGGGCGCCTCGCCCTCCAGCGTCTGCTTGGCGACCTGGAGGTCGGCGAGCTGCTCCTTGCCGACCTTCGGGTACTTCGGGTCGATCTGGATGAGCGCGTTGGCGATGACCGCGGCGGCCGCGACGCGAGCGAAGGGCTTGTCGTCGGCGGGGATGACCCACCACGGGGCCCACTCGGTGCTCGTGTTGGAGAGCATGTCCGCGAAGGCCTTCTGGTAGTCGTCCCAGAACGCCCGCTCCTTCGCGTCGTTCGACGAGAACTTCCAGTTCTTCTCGGGCCGGTCGATCCGGGCGAGGAACCTGCGGCGCTGCTCCTCCTTCGAGAGGTTGAGGAACAGCTTGACGAACACGAAGCCCTGATCGGTGAGGTAGCGCTCCCAGTCGTTGATCTCGCGGAACCGGCGCTGCCAGACGCCGCGGCCCTTCATCTTCGCGGGGAGCTTCTGCCCGGCGAGGATCTGCGGATGGACCCGGACGACAAGGACCTCCTCGTAGTGGCTCCGGTTGAAGATCCCGATGTGGCCCCGCCCGGGGAGCTCGCGCTGGTAGCGCCAGAGGTAGTCGTGGTCGAGCTCCTCGGCGGACGGGACCTTGAAGCTGTCCACCGTCACGCCCTGCGGGTTGACCCCGCTCATGACGTGCTTGATCGTGCCGTCCTTGCCCGCCGCGTCCATCGCCTGGAGGACGATGACGACGCCGTAGGTGTCCTGGGCGGCGAGGCGATCCTGGTACTCGGAGAGCAGATCCACGCCCGCGGCGAGGATCTCCTTCGCCTGTCCCTTGCTGACCTTCCGCGTGCCGGACGGGTCGAAGTCGGCGGGGAGCCGGACCCGGCGGCCGGGCTTGACGTAGAAGGGCTCGATGAACTCAGCGATCCGCTTCGGGCGGATGTCGACGTCGGCCATGGCGCGTCCTCCTGTCCCGGGACCCCCGGGGCGGCTGCACGGGCCCGGCGGCGCCGGACCCGTGCAGGAGCGGTCTGGATCAGGCGGCCGGAGCGGCCTCGGCGGCCGCCGCGACCTGCTGGGGCTCCTCGTCGAGCGGCGTCTTCCAGACGAGCTTGCGCACCTCGGACACCACGATGACCAGGAGGCCGACCGCGATGCAGACCAGCCACTGGTCGGCGGTGAGCGGGGTGGTGTCGAGGAAGTTCTGGAAGACGTTGAGGTTGACCGCAAGGAAGATCGAGGCGATCGACAGCAGGGTGGTGATGATGAAGTAGCGGTCCTGCATCACGTCGGCGCTGAAGACCGAGTGGATCTCGTCCTTCGTCGCCCACGAGAAGGCGAGGTTCGCGATCGAGAAGGTGGTGAAGCCCATCGTGCGAGCGACCGCGTCGTTGTCGGACGGGAAGGCGGTCGTGGCCCACCAGATGACGGCGAGCGTCCCGACGGCCATGACGGCGCCGGCGACGACGAGCCAGATGAGCAGCGGCGTGGGCAGGATCGGTTCGTTCGCCGGGCGCGGCTTGCGCTGCATGAGCCCGTCGGCGGGCTTGCCGTACCCGAGGCCGACCGCCTGGAAGACGTCCACGGTGAAGTTGATCCACAGCGTCTGGAGCGGGAAGAACGGGATCCCGCCCGCGATGTTGAAGATCGCCGAGCCGAGGAACGTGATGATGAAGCCGAAGAGCCAGCCCATCTGGGCGCGGATGTACTTCTTCAGGTTGTCGTAGAGGCCGCGGCCCAGCTCGACCGCCTTGACGATCGTCGCGAAGTCGTCGTCCGTCAGGATCATGACGGCGGCTTCCTTGCTGACCTCCGTCCCGGTGATCCCCATCGCGATGCCGATGTCCGCCTTCTTCAGGGCGGGCGCGTCGTTCACGCCGTCGCCTGTCATCGCGACGATGTGGCCCTTCTTCTTGAGGACGTCGACGAGGCGGACCTTGTGCTCGGGCGTGACGCGGGCGATGACGCCGACCCCGTCGATCTCGCGGAGCGCCTCCTCGTCGCTCATGGCGCCGAACTCGGCCCCGGTGATCGCCCGGCCCTCGATCCCGAGGTCCGTGGCGATCGCCTGCGCGGTGACCGCGTGGTCGCCGGTGATCATCCGGACCTGGATGCCGGCCGCCTTCGCGGTGGCGATCGAGGCCTTCGCGGCCGGTCGCGGCGGGTCCACGATGCCGACGAGGGTCAGGAGCGTCAGGCCGTCCACCAGGGGCAGGAGGTCCGCCGCGGGGTCGAACGTGGCGGGATCGAAGTCCTTCCGCGCGGTGGACATGACGCGGAGGCCCTTCTCGCCGAGTCGCTGGTTCTCGTCGAGGTACTGCTTCTTCACCGCCTCGTCCACCGGCGCGGTGCCCGACAGGTCGGGCGTCAGGATGAGCGCGGCGCGGGCGAGGAGCTGGTCCGGCGCGCCCTTGACGAAGCAGCGGACGACCTCCTTCCCCGCCTCGTCCTTCATCCGGTGGAAGGTGGCCATGAGCTTGTACGCCGCGTCGAACGGCAGCTCGGCGACGCGGGGGTACTCCTGCCGCGTCAGGACGGGGTCGATCCCGCCCTTGGCCGCGAGCACCACCAGGGCGCCCTCGGTCGGGTCGCCGATCAGCTCGCCGTCTTTCACGACCGCGTCGGCGCACAGCGCCATCGGGAGCAGGAAGGGATCGAGCGGGACGTCCGCCTGGCCGCCCACCTTGTTGATCTGGCCGTCGGTGTGATAGCCGGACCCCGTGACGGAGTACCTGCGGCCGGGGATCGACATCTCCACCGCGGTCATCTGGTTGAGCGTGAGGGTCCCCGTCTTGTCCGAGTTGATCGCCGACGTGGACCCGAGGGTCTCGACGGAGCGAAGGCGCTTCATGATCGCGCCGGCCTTGGCCAGCGACTGCGTCCCCATCGAGAGGATCGTGGTGACGACGGCCGGGAGGCCGGTGGGGATCGCGGACACCGCGAAGGCGATGGCCGTGACGAACAGGGTCTGGAACGTCTCGCCGCGCGAGAGCCCCAGGGCCATCGATGCCGCCAGCGCCACGCCGGCGATCACGAGGATCTGGTTCGTCAACTTGTTGAGCTGCCGCGTGAGCGGGGTGGCCTCATCCTTCTCGGCCTGCAGGAGGCCGGAGATGTGGCCGACCTCGGTCGCCATCCCGGTCGCCGTGACGAGCACGGACCCGGAGCCGCGGGTGACGTTCGTGTTCATGTACGCCATGTCCACGCGATCGCCCAGCGGCGTGTCCGCCTTCTCGATCGGGTCCACGCCCTTCGACGCTGGGACGCTCTCGCCGGTGAGGGCGGACTCGTCGATCTCGAGCGTCGCGGCGCGGATGATCCGGCCGTCCGCGGGGACCACGTCGCCCGCCTCAACGTTGAGGATGTCGCCCGGGACGATCTGGTCGGCGGGGATCTCGACGACCTGTCCGTCGCGGATCACCTTGGCCTTCACGAGCATCATCGAGGCGAGGGCCGCCACCGCCTTCGCCGCCTTGCCCTCCTGGTTCAGGCCCATGAAGGCGTTGACCAGCGTGAGGATGATCAGGAGGCGACCCGTCTGGGCCTGGCCGATCGGGAAGCAGACGATGCCCGCGACGAGCAGGACGATCTGCATCGGGTCGGCGTACTGGCGCAGGAAGGCGCGCCAGCGCGGCTCCTTCTTCCCCTCGGCGAACTTG
>JAKOQS010000150.1 GCA_029778235.1 Chloroflexota bacterium
CCCGGGCGGCGGCCGAGTCGCGCATGGGCAGGGCCGTCCGCCACCGGCCGTCGAACGCGTGCAGGGCTCCGGCGACGGCGGCCGGCGTGGGCACGAGCACGGCCTCGCCCGCGCCCTTCGCGCCGTACGGGCCCTCCGGCTGGTGCTCCTCCACGACGATGACGTCCACGGGCGGCATGGCGGCAGCCGGCAGGATCCCGAGCGACTTCAGCGTGGTGGTGGCCGGCACGCCGCCATCCTCCACGTACGCCTCGGTCAGCGCGAGCCCCAGGCCCATGTGCACACCGCCCACGACCTGGCCCTCGAGGAGCATCGGGTTCATGGCGCGGCCCACGTCGTGCGCGGCCACCACGCGCGCGAGGCGGCCTTCGTCGTCGAGGATCGCGACCTGCGTGGCCCAGCCGTACGCGAGGTGCGTGACCGGGTCCTCGATCCCCTCCCCGATCGGGGTCGTCCAGTCCACCACGAACTCGCCCGCGAACTCGCGGCCGGCGAGCGTCTCCAGGTCCGCGCCGGGCGGCAGCGCGTCCAGCGCGGCGCGCGCCTTCCGTGCCGCATCCGCCACGGCGCGACCACCCAGGGTCGTGGCCCGGGACGCGGTCGTCTCCCCGGTGTCGAGCTCCCGCTCCGTGTCCACCATGACGTGCACCGCGGTCGGGTCCACGCCGAGCTCCTCGGCCACGACCTGCGCCATGACCGTGTGGACGCCCTGGCCCATCTCCGTCCACGAGTGCCAGAGGGAGATGGTCGCGTCGGGCTCCACGCGGAGGATCGCGCGGCCGCGCTCGCTGACGCCGTTGCCGATGCCCACGTTCTTGGCCCCGCACGCGATGCCGGCGAATCGCGCGCCCCGATAGGCGTCGCGCACCGCGAGGAGCGTGCGCTCGAGGCCCACCCCAGGCCCCAGCACTTGGCCGGTGCCGAATCGATCGCCCTCCCGCACGGCGTTCCGCCAGCGGATCTCCCACCCGTCGATGCCGACCTGCTCCGCGAGGCGGTCCAGGCAGCCGTCCATCGCGAAGGTGGCCTGCGGCACGCCGAAGCCGCGGAACGCGCCGGCGGGCGCGTCGTTCGTGTAGACGGCGCGCGCCTCCACGTCCACGTTGGGCACCCGGTACGCACTGCACGCGTGACCCGCGGCGCGCTCGAGCACCTTGTCGCCGACGCTCGCGTACGCGCCGGTGTCGCCGACGATCCTGGCGCGGACGGCGACGAGCCGGCCCTCGGCGTCGCACCCGACCTCGTAGTCGAGGGTCATCGCGTGGCGCTTGGGGTGCAGGCGCAGGCTCTCCTCGCGAGTGAGCGCGAGGTGGACCGGCGCGCCGGTCCGATGCGCCAGGAGCGCAGCCTGGCCCTGGACCGACAGGTCCTCCTTGCCGCCGAACGCGCCGCCGGTGGCCACCTGCGTGACGCGGATCGCCTCCTCGGGCAGTGCGAGGAGTGCGGCGATCTGGCGGCGGTCCTCCCAGACTCCCTGCCCCTGGGAGTGGACGTGGAGGGCGAGCGCCTCGAGATCGCCCGTGGCGCCGGCCGGGCCCTGGGCGGCGCCCGCCGCGGAGACGGCGCCCGCGGCGGAGACGGCGCCCGCGGCCGGGCCGGGGACGACGAGGCAGGCCTCGGGCTCCAGGAACGCGTGCTCGATGGCGCTGGTCGTGAACCGCTCGTGCACGACGTGCGCCGCGGTGGCGAGCGCGGTCGCCGCATCGCCGCGCCGCACGACGGACGTGGTGAGAAGGTTGCCGGCGGCATGTACTGCCGGGGCGCCCGGTGCCAGCGCGTCGAACGGGTCGGCGACGGGCGGGAGGACGTCGTACTCGACGTCCACGAGCGCGGCGGCAGCGCGGGCCTCGCGCCGCGTCCGCGCCGCCACCGCCGCGAGGACGTCGCCCACGTACCGGGTCGTCTCGCCCTCCGCGACGAGGACCGGCCAGTCGTGGGTGAGCAGGCCCACGACGCGGTCGCCCGGCACGTCCGCCGCGGTCACGACCGCGACGACCCCGGGCGCGACCGCCGCGCGCGAGACGTCGATCCGGCGCACTACGGCCCGCGGGTGGTCCGCGAACCGCAGCGCGGCATGGAGCATCCCGGGGACGGCCATGTCCCGGACGAACTGCTTCTCGCCGAGGACGAGGTCGCGGGCGTCGAGCCGAGGCACCCGCGCACCGACCCCGCCGGGCCCCGGGGCGGCCTCGCCCCGGGCTCCCGCCCGGGCCCCGGCCGCTGCCCCCGCACCGGCCGCGGCCTCCGGAGCGCCCCGGACCCCGGCACCCGCCTCCCCTGCCCCGCGGCGGATCGCGGCGGCGTGAAGGATCGCGTCCACGACAGGCGCATAGCCGGTGCACCGGCACAGGTTCCCGGCGAGCGCGCGGACCACGTCCTCGCGCGTGGGGGCCGGCTCGCGGCGCAGGAGGCCCTCGGCCTTCATGACGATCCCCGGCGTGCAGTACCCGCACTGGACCGCGCCGTGGGCGACGAAGACGTCCGCCCAGGTCTCCAGGTCCGCGGCCGTCAATCCGGCGAGCGTGACGACCTCCCGCCCCGCCGCGCGGGTCGCGGGCTGCGCGCACGAGACGACCGGGCGGCCGTCCACGAGGACCGTGCATGCGCCGCAGGACCCCTCGGGCGCACACCCGTCCTTCAGCGTCCGCAGGCCCAGGCGGTCGCGGAGCAGGTCGAGCAGGCTCTCTCCCGGGAGCGGCTCGACAGAGACGGGTCGGCCGTCGAGGACCAGATCCATCGCGCGCCTCCTTGCCCGCCCCGGAAGGGTCGCACGGCCCTACCCGTGGGCTGGAGCGTCCTCGATTCTGGGCGTCGCGACGCGAGGGCTGACGTGCCGTCCGGCCCTCTCGTGCGCCCCTGTCGGTCTCGAAGCCCTCCGCGCGATGGACGGGCGGACCGGCCGGCCGCAGCGGGAGCGATCGATGCACGCACTCGGGCTCGAGCGGGGGGTCGTGGACCCGGCCGCCGTCGAACGCACGGTGGGACGGTTCCGCGAGATGCGGATCCTCATGCCCACCTTCGCCCAGCTCGCGGACCCGGACCGGATCCCGGCGTCGATCGTCGCTGCCGTGGCGGCCGTGGAGCCCGATGCCCCGGCGCCGGTCAACCTCTTCCGGTGCCACTGGCACGATGGCGCCGACCGCCGGACCCGCGTGGACGTCCCCGAGCACCTGGTGCTGCCGTCCTCGCTCACCGGCGTGGACGCGCGGATCGTCGTCGCGCTGGGCGATCGCTTCCCGATGATCGCGTCGCACAAGGTGCTCGCGGCCTACGCCTGCCTGGCGCCGCGGATCGTGACCGGCCAGTTCGACCCCACGAGCGACCGCGCCGTCTGGCCGTCCACCGGCAACTACTGCCGTGGCGGCGTCGCGATCTCCCGGATCATGGGCTGCCGTGGCGTGGCGGTCCTCCCGGAGGGGATGAGCCGCGCCCGGTTCGACTGGCTGGCGCGATGGGTCGCGGAGCCGGAGGACATCATCCGGACGCCGGGCACAGAGTCGAACGTGAAGGAGATCTACGACGAGTGCGCGCGGCTGTCGCGCGACCCGGAGAACGTGATCTTCAACCAGTTCGCGGAGTTCCCCAACCACATCGTCCATCGACTCGTCACCGGCCAGGCCCTGGAGCGCGTCTTCCGGTCGATGCGGGCGGTCGAGCCGGGCCTGCGGCTGGCCGCCTTCGTCTCGGCCACCGGGTCCGCCGGGACGATCGGCGCCGGGAGCCACCTCAAGGAGGCGTTCGGGGCGAAGATCGTGGCCGTCGAGGCCGTCGAGTGCCCCACGATGCTTCGCAACGGGTACGGCGAGCACAACATCCAGGGGATCGGCGACAAGCACATCCCGCTCATCCACGACGTGATGCGGACCGACCTGGTGGTGGGCATCTCCGACCGCGCCACCGACCGGCTGGACGTCCTGTTCAACACGCCCGTCGGGCGCGAGTACCTCGCGCGCCGGCGCCGCGTCCCCGAGTCGGTCGTCGCGGGCCTGCGCTCGTTCGGCTACTCCAGCATCTGCAACGTGCTCGCCGCCGTGAAGGCCGCGAAGCACCTGGGCCTGGGGCCTGACGACGTGATCGTCACGGTGGCCACGGACGGCGCCGCGATGTACGACGCGGAGCGGTCCCACATCACGGTCCGGGACTTCCCGGACGGCTTCGACGCCGTCGCCGCGGGCGAGGTCTACGGGGAGCACATGCTGGGCGCCGGGACGGACGACCTGCTGGAGCTCTCGCTCGCCGACCGCGAGCGGATCTTCAACCTGGGCTACTACACCTGGGTGGAGCAGCAGGGGATCCCGCTCGACCGGTTCGATGCGCGGCGCAGCCCGGCGTTCTGGGACGACCTGATGGACCTGGTGCCGGTCTGGGACGAGATGATCGAGGAGCTCAACGCGCGCGTCGGGCTCCGGGCGCACGCGTGACCGGCCCCGCGAGGACCGTACCCGCCGCGGGGGCGGCCGCACCGTCCGCTGCCCCGGAGGCCGCCCCGCCCCCCGCCCCGCTCGCCACCTCGGCCTCGGCGGCGCCGTCGTGGATCGCCTGCGCCGGGTGCGGCTGGCGGTTGCCGGACGACGCACCGGTCGTGCTCCGCTGCCCGGAGGCGCGGCCGGACGACGACGTGGACCACGTCCTCGTCCGGCACCTGGATCCCGCGCGCGTCGCCTTCCCGCGGGGCGGCGAGCCGGCGACATTCGTCCGGCACCGGACCCTCCTCCACGCCTACCACGCGCAACGGCGGCGCGGCCTCCCGGACGCCGAGGTCGTCGCCTGGATCGAGCGGCTCGACGGCGCGGTGGCCACGGTGGACGGCCGCGGCTTCCGCGAGACGCCGTTCGCCCGCAGCGACTCGCTGTCCGACCTGCTCGGGTTCTCGCCCGCGGGCGGCGTCTGGGTCAAGGACGAGACGGGCAACGTCTCCGGGTCGCACAAGGCCCGCCACCTGATGGGCGCGATGCTGGAGATCCAAGCCGCGGAGGATGGGGCCGGGACCGGGGCCGCAGGGGCTGCTCCCCTCGCGATCGCCAGCTGTGGCAACGCGGCGCTCGCCGCGGCCGTCGTCGCCCGGGCCGCGGGCCGAGACCTCCTGGTCTTCATCCCGGAGGAGGCCGATGCGTTCGTCGTGGGCCGTCTCCGCGAGCTGGGTGCCCGGATCGAGGTCTGCCCGCGCCCGCCCGGCGTCCCGGGCGACCCCACGTACCACCGCCTGCTCGCGGCGGTCGCGGTCGGCGCCCTCCCGTTCACCTGCCAGGGCAACCTCAACGGCCTCGCGATCGAGGGCGGCGAGACGCTCGGGTGGGAGATCGTGGCGGCCCTGGGGGCGCAGGGCCGGCACCTCGACCGGCTCTTCGTCCAGGTGGGCGGCGGCGCGCTCGCGTCGGCGGCGATCGGCGCCTTCCTCGACGCGCGTCTCCTCGGCGTGGACGTGCCACTGCCGCGGCTCCACCCAGTGCAGGCGACGGGGGCGGCTCCGCTCGCCCGGGCACACGCGCGCGTCGTGGAGGCGCTCGGCGCCGCGGGCGCGGACGCGCGCGGGTCGGGCCCGACCGCGCCGGGCGCGGATCCGCGCCCCCTCGACCTGGCGGACCCCGCGGTCGCCGGCGTCCTGGCGGACGCGGCGCGGCATCGCTCCGCGTACATGTGGCCGTGGGAGTCGGAGCCGCACAGCGTCGCCCACGGGATCCTCGACGACGAGACCTACGACTGGCTCGCCGTCGTCCGCGGGACGCTCGCGTCCGGCGGCACGCCGCTCGTCGTCGGCGAGACGACGCTCGTCGCCGCGAACGACATCGCCCGGTCCGCGACCGGCATCGACGTGGACCACACCGGTTCGTCCGGCCTCGCCGGCCTGCTCGCTGCCGTGCAGGCAGGCCGCGTCCGCCCGGACGAGTCGGTCGGCGTCCTCTTCACCGGGGTCCGTCGGGGCCCCGCAGCCCAGTCCATCGAATCACGCACGGGAGATCGACCATGAGGAGCTTCACCGGGCGCGACATCCTCTCGCTCAAGGGGTTCGAGAGGATGGAGTTCGACCGCGTCTTCCAGGTGGCGGACGACCTGAAGCCCATCGCGCGCGACCGTCGCAACTCGGACCTGCTGAAGGACAAGACCCTGCTCACGGCCTTCTATCAGCCGAGCACGCGGACGCGCCTCGCGACCGAGGCCGCGATGCACCGCCTCGGCGGCCACGTCCTCGGCTTCTCCGACGCGAAGATGACGCGGGCGGGCGACTTCTACCAGGAGTCGATCAAGGACACGTTCCACATGCTGGAGTACTACGCGGACGTCATCGCGATCCGCCACTTCCAGCAGGGCGCGCCGGCCGAGGCCGCCAAGTGGTCGTCGGTCCCGATCATCAACTGCGGCGACGGCTGGGGCGAGCACCCCACCCAGGTCCTCACCGACCTGTACACGATCAAGGGCGAGCTCGGCACGCTCGACGGGCTGAAGTTCCTCCTCGTCGGCGACATGCGCATGCGGACGATGCACTCGATCCTCTACGCGCTCTCGCAGTTCGACTCGGAGGCGATCGTCGTCGGCCCGCCCGACATGACGCTCCTTCCCGAGTTCAAGGCCGAGCTCGACGAGCTGAACGTCGCCTACCGGGAGGCCGGCGACGTCCGCGACGTGATCGGCGAGGCCGACGTCATCTACATGGAGCCGGTCGTCCAGCCCGACTACGCCGCGAGCCGGACGGAGGTCCCGAAGGACTACGGCCTGACGCCGAAGGAGTACGTGGTCTCGCGCGAGCTCCTCCGCGACCAGGGCAAGCGCAGCTCGATCGTCATCCACTCGCTCCCGCGGATGGACGAGCTCCCCGTGGACGTGGACGGCACCCGCCACCAGCGGTACTGGATCGAGGCGTTCAACGGGGTCGTCATGCGGATGGCGCTCCTGAGCCTCGTCCTCGGCGCCGCCGAGTAGGGGTCCGACGATGCAGACGCATCTCCACGGCAAGGACCTCATCGACCTCCAGGAGTGGACGCGTGAGGAGGTCGACACCATCCTCGACGTCGCGTTCCAGCTGAAGCGCGAGCGCGCGCTGGGCATCCCCCACCCGCTCCTGCGCGACCGCGTGCTCGCCATGCTGTTCTTCTTCTCCAGCACCCGGACGCGCGCGTCGTTCGAGGCGGGGATGGCGCAGCTGGGCGGGCACGCGCAGTTCATCGAGTCCCGGACCACGCAGATCTCCCACGGCGACACGGCGAAGGAGATCGGCGAGATCCTCGGGCGCTACAACGACGGGATCGCGATCCGGAACGTGGACTGGGGCCTGGGCAACCGCTACATCCGCGAGGTCGCGGCGGCGAGCCGGGTCCCCGTCCTCAACATGCAGTGCGACCTCTTCCACCCGCACCAGTCGCTCGCCGACCTGATGACGATCATGGAGAAGAAGGGGTCGCCGAAGGGACGGACGATCGCGATCAGCTGGGCCTACGCGGCGAGCTACCAGAAGCCGATCAGCGTCCCGGTGGACCTCGCGCGCCTGACGACCCGGTACGGGATGAACGTGCGCCTCGTGCACCCGCCGGAGTTCCGGCTCCCCGAGGATCTCGTCGCCCAGGCCGCGGAGAACGCGCGCACCTCCGGCGGGTCGTTCGAGGTCATGGACGACTTCGACGCCGGCATGAAGGGCGCGGACATCGTGTACGCGAAGAGCTGGGGCGCCCTCCTCACCGCGAAGGACGAGGAGGACGGCGCGGCGATCGCGAAGAAGTACACCGACTGGATCGCCGACGAGCGCCGGATCGCCATGGCGGCCGAGGACGCGATCTACATGCACCCGCTCCCCGCGGACCGCGGGATCGAGGTGGCCGACGCCGTCATCGACGGCCCGCACTCGGTGGTCTACGACGAGGCGGAGAACCGGATTCACGCCCAGAAGGCGGTGATGGCGCTCACGATGGGTTGAGCGCGACCCTCGACAGGGGATCCCACGGGCCGGGCTGCGACGCCCGGCCCGTGGGCGTCCGCGACCGGGGGCGCATCCGTGCCGTCCGGCCGCTACCCTAGTCCCGTGACCCCCACCTCCGGCGGTGCGTCCTACCGCGCCCTCCTCGCGGTCCCCCAGCTGACGCGCGTCCTCCTGGGGATGCAGATCTCGCGCATCGCCCAGACGATGATCGGCGTCGCGGTCGTCCTGTTCGCGCTGCAGGTGTACGGCTCGCCCGAGATCGCCGGGATCGTGACGTTCGTCTGGATCTTCCCGGGGCTCCTCGTCAGCCCGATCGCGGGCGCCCTCCTCGACCGCCACGGGCGGACGACCCTCATCGTCATCGACTACCTGGTCACCCTCGTGGCGCTGGTCCTCATCGGGGTCCTCGCGCTCGCGGGGATGCTCCCGGCGTGGCTCCTCGTCCTCATCGCGTTCCTCGCGTCGTTCACGGGACCGCTGAGCAACACGGGCCTGCGCACCCTCCTGCCGATGATGGTCCCGAGCACGCTCTGGGAGCGTGTGAACGCCGTGGACTCCAACGGGTACGTGGTCGCGACGATCGTGGGACCGCCCGTCGCGGCGCTGCTGGTGCAGCTCGTCGGCGGGCCGGAGACGATGATCGCCATCGGCCTGCTGTACGGCGTCGCGGCGCTCGTCCTCCTGCGCATCCACGACCCGATCAGCCACGTGGCGTCGAGCGGGCGACTGCTGCGCGACGCGTGGGACGGCGTCGTCTACACGTGGAACAACCGGACCCTCCGCGGCCTGGGCCTGTCGCTCACCGTCCTGAACCTTGCCGGCGGGATGATGACGATCGTGATCCCGCTCATCGTCCTCCAGCGGATCGGGGCCGACGAGGCGATGGTGGGCGTGATGTTCATGCTCCAGGGCGTGGGCGGGATGGTCACCGCGTCCCTGTTCGGCCGGATGGACACCCGGGGGCGCGAGAAGCCGCTGTACGCCTGGCCGATGGTCGGGATGGCGTTCTCGCTCTTCCTCCTCCTGCCGGACGCCGGCCTGGTGCCCGTCGCGCTGTGCATGCTCGCGGGTGGCCTGCTCAACGGACCGTTGGACATCGCGATGTTCACCGTGCGCCAGCGCCGCACCGACCCGGCGTGGATGGGACGCGCGTTCGCCGTCTCGATGTCGCTGAACTTCGCGGGCTTCCCCATCGGGGCGTCGATCTCGGGGACGATCGCGGCAGTCTCCATCGACGCGGCGGTCGTCCTGGGCATCGTCGCCTCGTTCATCGGGGCGGGGCTCGCATTCCTGCTGGTCCCGGCGCGCGACGACCGCGCCGCGGCCCCGGCGGCCCTCGCAGTAGAGGGGGCCGAGGTGGACGGCGCGATCGTGGCGGACGCGGTGTGGCCGGAGGCCGTGGGGTCAGGCGCGGCGGGCGCGGTCGCTCTCCAGCGCCTGCACGACGAACGAGCCGAGGCCGGCGCCGAGCAAGGCCGTCCCGACGAGCCGGAGCGACTCGGCGTCTGAGGGCGCGGAGACGAGCGTGGGCCCGCCGACGATGAGGAGCACGCCGGCGACGGCGAGCCCGACGAAGACCACGAGCGCGGTGACGAACGTGCGGTCCATGGACCGATCCCTCCCGTGCGGGCCTGCGCCCGCCTGTGCGTCGTGCCTCACGCGCGGCGCGTGAGCACGAACCCGGTGACCGTGAACGAGGCGGCGCACCACGCCGCCAGGGCGAGGGACGCGCCCGCCGTCAGCGGGAACGCGTTGGACGCGAGCGTCCCGCGGACCACCTCCCCCATCGCCTGGATCGGGAGGACGCCGTGGATCGCGGCGAGCCAGCCCGGGAGGCGGTCGGCGGGGACCGTGAGCGGCGAGAACATCAGGACGAAGACGACGAGGACCTGCGTCGTGAGGTTCGCGAGCATCGGCGGCAGGACCGCCGCGATCGCGTACCCGACCGAGGTGGCGGTGAGCGCGACGAGGAGGAACGCGGGGACGACGAGCGGGCTGACCGCCATCTCCAGCCCGAACCGCCACTGCGCGGCGACGATCGCGAAGACGACGCCCGGGAGGACCACGACGAGCCAGACCGTGAGGTCGGCGAGCAGGTAGACGATCCGCGGGACCGGGAGCGAGCGCAGGAAGTCGAGGCTCCCCTCCGTCTTCGCCTGGGCGACCACCTGGGGGACCAGCACGAGGCCCATCGTCACGAGCGTGATCGTGGGCGCGGCCGTCGCGAGGAAGAGCGTCGTGGTGCGGTCGATGGCCGGGAAGAGGAGCGGGTAGCCGAGGACGATCCCGACCGCCAGCAGTGCCTGGACGACCATCGCGAGGGGCAGCAGGCCGCGAACGCGGAGCACCTGCCAGGCGACCAGCAGCACGTAGCTACGCAGCGCGGTCATCGAGATCCTCCTTCGAGGTGACGGCCGGGGTGGGGGCGGCGTGGTCGGCGTCGGGGGTCGCGGGGCCCGCCGAGGCCCCGTCGTCGGCCCCTCCGGCACCCGGATCGGCGCCTCCGCCCACCAGCGCCACGTAGGCGTCCTCCAGGGTCGCGGGCGCGAGGCCGAACGCCTCCACGCACCCGGCGTCCTGCTGCGCGAGCGCCCACGCCGCCGCGTCCCCGGCGCGGGCGGCGGGCACCGTCACCACCATCCGGTGGCCGTTCTCGCGCGCGACGCGGACCGCCCATCCCGGCAGGTCGGGCGCATGGCGGCCCGGCTCCAGGACCAGGTCCAGGCGCAGGTCGTCTGCGACGCCCGCCTTCAGCTCGGCGGGAGTCCCCTCCACCACGACCCGGCCGCGGTCGAGGATGGCGAGGCGGTCCACCGACCGCTCGGCCTCGACCACGTTGTGCGTCACGAGCAGGACGCCGGCGCCTTCGTCGGCGAGCGCGCGCACCTGCGCCCACAGGAGGCGGCGTCGCACCGGGTCCACGTCGTTGGTGGGCTCGTCGAGGATGACGAGCCGGCCGGGGATCACGGCCGCCATCGCGAACGAGACCAGCCGCTTCACGCCGCCGGAGAGCCGGGCCGCGTCGGTGTCCATCCACTCGTCGATGTCGAGCGCGGTCGCGACGGCCGCGGTCCGGCGTCGCGCCACGTCGGCGCGCCCGCCGCGGAGCCGGCCCGTCAGCTCGATCGCCCGACGCGGCGTGAGGCCCGTGATGGGCACCTGCGCCTGGGGCTGGATCGAGCAGACGCGACGCGCGAACCCGGGATCGGCGACGAGATCGTGCCCGTCGAGGAGGATCCGGCCCCGGTCCGGTGCAGCGAGGCCCACGACCTGGTTCACGAGCGTCGTCTTGCCCGCCCCGTTGTGCCCGAGCAGGCCGTACACCTCGCCCGCGCCGACGCGAAGGTGGATGTCGTCGTTCGCGCGGACGCCGCCCCGGTAGGTCTTCGTGAGCCCCTCGATCGTCAGCATCGGTCCGTCACCGTCTCCCGTGTTCCGCCGGCTGCCTCCGGCCCCGAGCCCTCGGCCGGGGCTCTCACCCGGCCCTGCGTTCAGATACCGGTCAGTATGCAGATGCCGGTGCGTTTGTCAATACCTTTCGGTATCCATCTACCGCTCGGTATCCAAGTGTGGTAGAGTGCGGGCATGAAGTTCGAGGTCACGGTCCGACTGACCAGGGCGGAGGCGCGGGAGCGGACGCGACGCGAGCTCCTCGCGGCCGCGGCGCGGGTGTTCGCGGCGAAGGGGTTCGCGGGCGCCAGCGTGGACGACGTCGCCGAGGCGGCCGGCTACACCAAGGGAGCCGTCTACTCGAACTTCGCGAGCAAGACGGACCTGATGCTCGCCCTCATCGAGGACCGGATCCGGCGCCAGTCCGAGGTGATGGACGAGGTCTTCCAGGACGTGGGGCTGGAGGAAGGCCTGCGTGAGCTCGACCGTCGCTCCTCCGGGCCGACCGCGCTCGATCGCGAGTGGATGATGCTGGTCGGCGAGTTCATGCTCTACGCGATGCGCGACGAGCGGGCACGGGTCGCCCTCGCGGCCGAGTACGAGCGGGCGCGCGGGCTGAGCGCGGCGTTGATCGAGCGGAAGTTCGCCGAGACCGGCGTCCGGCCGCCGCTCCCGCCGCGCGACATCGCGATCCTCATCGAGTCGCTCGGGATCGGCCTGGGCTTCCAGGCGCTGATCGACCCCCAGCGGGTCTCGCTGGACCTCCAGGCGGTGGCCGTCGAGCGGATCCTCGGCGGCGCGCCCGAACGCGAGCCGGAGGCGGACGCGGGCTGACGTCGCGGGCGCGCGGGCGCGCGTGCATGCCGCGCCGACGGCGCCGGCTGCGAACGATCCCGTCAGGCACGAGGGGGCTGGAACCGGGCGCGGCCCGGGTGGATACTCCGCCGATGCGACAGACAGGCCCCGACCCCGCGTCCACCGACCACCTGACCGACAGCATCGAGGCGCTGCTCCCGGCCCTGGAGGCATTCCTCCGGTTCGAGGGACCGGACCCCGCGGGCCGGCGATCCGCGTGGTATCCCCTGCTCGACCGACCGCTTCCCGCGCGCGGGTCCGGCCGTGAGGCAGTGCTCGCCGAGATGCGCGACCTGCTGATCCCCTACGGGCTGCGGATCGGCCACCCGGGCTTCAGCGGCTGGGTGACGACGGCGCCGTCCACCGTCGCCACCGCGGCCGACCTGGCCCAGACCGTGGTGGCGGCACAGCGCTGGTGGGCCACCTCGGGCAACCTCGTCGACACCGTGGCGATGCGCTGGCTGGTGGAGCTGCTCGGCTTCCCGCCGTCCTTCGGCGGCGTCTACACCGGCGGCGGGTCCACCGCGAACCTCCTCGGGATCGGTGCCGCGCGGCAGCATGCCGGCGAACGCCTCGGGATCGACGTCTCCAGGGATGGGCTCGACGGCATCCCCGACCCGCGCGTCTACGCCAGCACGGAGACGCACCACGTCGTCGGTCGGGCCCTCGGCGTGCTGGGGATGGGCCGGGCCAACCTGCGGTCGATCGCCACCGACGCGGACGGCCGGATCGACCTTGGCCTGCTGGAGGCCGCGCTCGACGAGGACGCGGCGGCCGGACGCACGGCCGTGGCGATCGTCGGCTGCGCGGGCGACGTCAACACCGGCGTCGTGGACCCGCTCGACGACCTCGCGCGCATCGCGCGCGAGCGCGGGACGTGGCTGCACGTGGACGGCGCATACGGTGGGTTCGGCCTCCTCGACGACCGGGTGCGTGACCTGTTCGGCGACGTGACCGCGTACGACTCCTTCGCGATCGACCCGCACAAGTGGATGGCCGCGCCCGTGGGCACCGGCGCCGTGATCGTCCGGGACGAGGAGATCCTCGCACGGGCCTTCGCGATCGAGACGGGAGCGTACGACCGCGAGCGCGACCGCGAGCCGACGATGGGCGACCTCCCGTCGCCGTTCCTCGAGCTGGGACACGGGACGCCGGACATGGGCGTGGACTTCTCCACGCCCGCCCGCGGCGTCGCCGTCTGGGCGATCCTCTCCGAGATCGGCGCCGAGGGCATGCGGGCGCGGGTCACGCGGCATCTCGACTGCGCGCGCCGCGTCGCCGAGCGGGCGCGTGGCTCCGACGAGCTGGAGCTCCTCATAGAGCCCGTCCTCTCGATCTGCTGCTTCCGCTTCCGCCCGCCGGGCGTCGCGGACGAGGCGACGCTCGACGACCTGAACGAGCGGGTCCTCGACGCCGTCCGGGCGCGCGGACGGACCGTCACGTCGAGCACCCGGGTCGGGGGACGCTTCGCGATCCGGCCGTGCTTCATCAACCCGCGGACGGGCCTCGACGACGCGGACGCGCTGGTGGACGAGGTGCTCGCCGTCGGCCGGGAGCTGGCCGGGCGCCACTGAGGTGCCGGGCGCGCGATGGTGCCCGGTCGTGTCAGCGGGTCGGCGACCAGGCCGGGTCGTACGGGCCCGAGTAGAGCTTCTCCACGCGATACGGGACGATGAGGGTCGGCTCGCCACCCTCGAAGGGCACCGTGTAGAGCTCCTCCTCGTTCCGGTCGGTCGCCCGCCCCTGCGACGAGAACACCAGCGCCCTCCCGTCCGGGGACCACGACGGGTGCTTGTCGTAGTCGCCGCAGCGGGGGCTGTCGGTCAGCTGGCGCATCCGCCGCCCATCGGCGGCCATGACGTAGACGTCGAACTTGCAGCCCCCGGGCTCCCCGTCGAGCGCGATCCAGCGCCCGTCCGGGGACCAGGCCGGGCTGTGCAGGGCGCCGGCGGCGATGACCCCGGCCTTCGTCCCGTCCGAGCGGACGGTCCAGATGCCGGGGGAGCCGGTCCCGCCGAAGTGCGAGAAGGCGATGAGCTTCCCGTCCGGCGACCAGTCGGGGTACTGCTCGTTCCCCGGCATCTCCAGGAGCCGCTCCTGCCCGGAGCCGTCGGCGTTCATGACCCACAGGTCCGCCGTGTTCTTCGCGGTGTCCCGACGCGACTCGAAGGCGAGGCGTGCGCCGTCGGGAGACCACGCGGGATGCGCATCGTCCGCCGGGTCGTCGGTCAGCCGGACCTGGTCGGACCCGTCGGCATCCATCACCCACACGTCCCACTGGCCGTCGCGGTCCGACGCGAACGCGATGCGCGTGCCGTCCGGGGACCACGCGGGATCGATGTCCTGTCCGCGGCTGCAGCTGAGGCTCGTGACGTCGGCGCCATCGGTCGCGGCACCCAGGATGTCGTGCGCCGAGCCCTTCGCGCACCAGGCCGTCGCGACGAAGGCGATCCGGAGGTCGGCGACGTCGGGGACGGGCGTGGGCGTCGCGGCGGCCGACGGCGGGGGCGTGCCGGGCGGGGGCGTGCCGGCGGCCGACGGCGACCCGGGGATTGCCGTCGCTGACGGCGCGTCCGGCGCGGCTGTCGCGGCCGGGCTGGGCGCAGAGGCTCCCGGCGTGGGCGTCGCGGCGGCCGTGGACGCGGACCCGGGCGGCACGGACGTGGTCGATGCCGCGCCCGTGCACCCCGTGATCGCCGCCGTCAGGGCGGCGACCGCGACGGAAGCCATCGTCACCCGGCGTCCACGCATGGACGAACCCTCCCGCGTCGCGTGTGCGGCTCGACCCCCGTCGTGCCGCCCTCCATCACGCCGCCGCGTCGGCGGGCACGCCAGAGGCGGACGTCATGAACCGGCGAGGCACCTCGCGAGGAAGTCGAGGATCAGCTCGGCCTGCGCGACCCGCTCGTCCGCGCGGAGGGCGTGATGGCCTTCCGGGTACGTGCGGACCTCGACCGGGTGACCGCGCCGTGCCAGCGCGTGCGCGTAGACCATCACCTGGCCGATCGGGCAGCGGCTGTCCCGCTCGCCGGCGATGAGCAGCACCGGGGCGGTGACGCGGTCCACGTACGTCATCGGGTTGCGCTCGTGGTACAGCGCGGGCACCGCCATGGGGTCGCCGCCGAAGACCGCGACATCCCATGCCTGGAGGGGCGGCGCGGACTCGTAGTGGGCCGCCACGAGGTCGCCGACCGGGATGCCGGCCACGACCGCGCGCCACCGGTCGGGGTGCAGGCCCGCGCCCAGCGTCGCGAGGTACCCACCCCACGACCAGCCCTCCAGGACGACGCGGCCGGGGTCGGCGACGCCGTCGGCGATCAGCCGATCGAGGCAGGCGAGCAGGTCCTCGGTCTCCGGGAGCCCGGGGTCCCCGCGCAGGCGCTCGCGGAAGGCCGCGCCGTACCCGGTGGAGCCGCGGTAGTTGGGCGCGAGGACCGCGTAGCCCGCGTCCACGTACGCGAGCGCGAGGGGATCCCATCCATCGGTGAGGTGCCACTCCGGGCCGCCGTGGGCGTGGAGGATCGTGGGGTACGGCGGGTCGCCGTCGGGCCGCAGCAGCCAGGCGTCGATCACGTCACCGCGAGGGTTCGGGCACGGGACCCGCTCCCAGCGGCGGCCCGCCGGCGCCGGTCCGCCGGGCGGCGCCACGCGCGGCGGGCCGTCGGCCGCGAGCCACGCCGGCGGCGTCGCGCCGTCGTCGTACCGGTACCAGACCTCGCCGTCGGGCCGGACGCCGGCGTCCGCGATCGTGCCGCCTCGGTCGACGAGCGTCACCATCGAGCACGTCGCGAGGTCCAGGCGGCACAGGGCCGGCCGTGCACCGATCTCGTGGAGGAGGAGGAGGGCCGTGCCGTCCGGATACCACCACGCATCAGTGACGTCCCCCGGCAGGTCGATCGACAGCTCGGTCGCACGCCCGGCGACCAGGTCCCACAGCCACGGGCGGCGTCGGTCGCCGGTCTCGCGCGTCACGATGAGACGGGCATCGCCCGGGACCGGCGACCATGCGATCGGCTCGATCACGCGGCCGGGATCGAGGAGGGTCGCGACCGTCGCGCCGCTCCCGCAGTCCACGACCCGGAGCTCGGGGTGGGCGATGTCGGTCGCCGCAGCGTCGCGCAGGCACAGGAGCCGTCCGTCCGAGGACACGCCGCCGCACCCCTGTGGCCACTCGCGGCCGACGCCGAGCGGCGCCGCCTGGCGCGCGATCTCGACCGGCGCCCCGTCGTCCGGGGCGAGCACGACGACGTAGGCGTCGTCCATCGCGAACCCGGCGGCGGCGACGCCCCGGACCATCGAGATCCCCGACGCCCATGCGTCGGGGACGCCCGGGAACAGGGGGCGCGCGTCCCCGCCGTCGAACGGCGTCACCATCCAGCGGCCGCGCTCGTCGCCCGCCGGGTCGTGCCACCAGACGACGGCGGTCCCGTCGGGCGTGACCAGCGCCTCCTCGGCGCCGGCGGACGCGTCGGAGACTCGGCGGCGCTCGCCGGTCGCGAGGTCCCACGCCCATGCGCTCCGCAGCCCGCCCTCGGTGGAGACGACGGCGAGGCGGTCCGGCGCGGTCGCCGACCAGCGGACGCTGCCGACCTCGGCCGCGGTGAACCGCCGGCGCGAGGCGTCGGAGAGCGTCCGGCCGGGCATCGCGCCGCTGGCGGCCACGTCCGTGCCGGGGTCGTCGCGCCCCAGCTCTCCCATCGCCGCCCCGGGGTCGTGGTTCACACGCCCACGATCCGCTTCACCGCGGCGCGGTATTCGTCGTCGGTGAGGACGCCGTCCGCGTGGAGCCGCGCGAGGTCGTCGAGCTGAGAGGACGTCGACCCGCCGCCAGCGGGGGGCGACCCCCGGGCACCGGGACCGCCGGCCGTGTCGGGTGAACCGGGCGCCGCCGCCCCCGGGCCCACGGCGGGCGGCGACGCGGCCACGTCGGGCGGCGCGTACGTGGGGAACCCCATCTGCGACCAGAACGCGCGCACCTGGGCGGCGTACGGCTCCCTGCCCAGCACGCCGTGCCGGAGCGCAGCGGTGGCATGCGCCATCGACGTCACCTGCGCCTTCTGCGGCGGCGTGAGCTGGAGGCCCCGGCAGCAGATCGGGCAGAGGAGGTACTCGTCGCCGCCGTACGGCATGACCGGGACGAAGTACAGGCTCACGGACTTCTTCGTGCGCACGTGGTGGAGGGCGACGACGTTGTGGCAGTTCGGGCACAGGGCCGGAGCCACCTCACCGAGGTCCCGGGCCTCGCTCTGCCCCCACCCGAAGATGAGCACCATCCCGGATCCCCTCCGCGCCCGGCCCGCACGCGGCGGCGCCGCATCCGTCCGATCGTAGCGGAGGTGACGGCGGACCGGGCGGATCGGCGGCCCGATGTCCAATGGGTCGCCCGCCTCACCCGGACGGCCGAGCCACACGGCGCGCGACCCATGCCGCGGCCCTGCCCGCGGCGAACCCGATCGCGAGCCCGGTCAGATTGTCGATCACGTCCGCGCTCTCACACTGGCGGTCCAGCCACGGGACGGCGAGCTGGATCGTCTCGACGACGAAGGGCAGCGCGATGGCGGCGGCGACCACCGCCGCCGTGCGACGGGTCCTCGGCAGGAGGCCGGTGGCGATGCCGAGCGGGATGAACAAGAGGATGTTCCCGCCGGCGTCGTAGATCGAGCGGAGCTCGTCCCACGTGGGCGGTCCGATCCTCGAGAGATCGCAGCGCGACGGAACCGCCGGCCCCGGCGCGAACGGAGAGGACCAGGGCGTGAGCGTGGTCGCGACGACGATCCCCGTGCCGGCCAGCAACAGCCACGCGATCGTCCGCCGGGTCCCCAGGAGGCGGGCCGTCGGCCCGGCCGCCACGATCCCGACGAGGAACGACAGCGCGATGCCGGGAAGGAGCCACGGGAGCATCAGGCCGGTCGGCGCGTCACGCCGTGGCAGCGGGGCCGCTGTTCATGGCGCGCCGGCTCTCACGGGTGTGCAGCGGCACCCGTCCGACCAGGGTCACCGGCTCACGGCGCCGACCGCACCCGCGGGGGTGCCTCGGGCGACGTCCAGCAGCGGGATGCGATCCCGGACAACGTCGGCGAGCTCGTCATCGGCGACCGGATCACCGTGCCTTCGAGCGTACCCGAGCAGCACCTCGCGGAGCTCGGTGTCGCGCTCGCCGGTGGCGAGGGCCAGCATCCGAGCCGCGTCGGTCCGGATCGTCGGCGGTGGCGGAGGTGCCATCGCCCGGAGGACCTTGGCGCTCAGGGTCGGCACCACCCGCTCCACGTCGTAGAAGAGCTGCTCGTGGAGCTTCTCGCCGGGCCTCAGGCCCACGGTCTCGATCGGCTGGCTCTCGGGGTCGCGCCCCGCGAGACGGACGAGGTCGCGCGCGAGATCGAGGATCCGGACCGGTTCGCCCATGTCGAGCACGAAGAGGTCGCCGTCGCGGCCGAGGGCGGCTGCGTCGAGGATGAGCCACGTCGCCTCCGGGATCGTCATGAAGAAGCGGGTCATGTCCGGGTGGGTGATCGTGAGCGGTTCCCCGTTCTCGAGCTGCTGCTGGAAGATGGGCACCACGCTCCCCGTCGAGCCGAGCACGTTCCCGAAACGGACGGAGACGTAGGGATGCCCCGTGCGATGGGCCCGGTCGGCCACGAGCATCTCCGCCACCCGCTTGCTGGCGCCCATGACGCTGGTGGGGCGGACCGCCTTGTCCGTCGAGACGAAGACGAACCGCGTGACGCCGGACGCCTCGGCCGCGTCGAGCATGACCAGCGTCCCGCCGATGTTCACGTGCGTGGCGTCTGAGGGGTGCTCCTCCATCATCGGCACGTGCTTGTAGGCGGCCGCGTGGAAGATCACGCTCGGCGCCTCCGCGGCGACCAGCCGCTCCATCGCCGAGCGGCTGGCCACGTTCGCGAGGTGGGCCCGCACCTCGCCGCTCCCCTTCCGGTGCGCTCGCCGCGTCTCCAGCTCGCGCTGGACCAGGTAGAGCGGGCTCTCTGCGCGGTCCACGAGGATGAGCCGGCGCGGGCCGAGCGCGAACACCTGCCGGGCGAGCTCCGACCCGATCGAGCCACCGGCGCCGGTGACGAGGATGGTCTCGTCCCGGATGATCGACTCGACCCCGGGAGCGTGCTCCGTCATCATCGGCCGCCGGAGGAGATCCTCGACGCGGATCCGGCGGACGCGGTAGGCATCGACACTGCCGTCAAGGAGGTCGGTCATCGAGGGGACCGTGCGGACGTCCAGGTGGAGGGCAGCCGCCGCCTCGACCGCACGGCGCACGGCGCTGCCGGGTGCGCTGGGCATGGTGATGAGCACGGCCTGCGCACCCGTCTCGGCGACGGCCCGAGCCATCGCGTCGATGCCGCCGTAGACCCGCAGGCCAGCCACCGTGCCGCCGATCAGCGACGGGTCGTCATCGAGGAAGCCGACCGGCACGACGCCGGAGCGGGGATCCCTGATGGCCGACCGAGCCACGGTGACGCCCGTCCGGCCGGCGCCGCATAGCAGGGTCAGCCGCGGGTCGGCATGTGGGGCGCGAGCCGGCTTCACCCCGAGGTCCGAGGCCGCGCGGATGCCGAAGCGGAGCCCCCCGAGGATCGCGACGCTCACGAGCATCTCGGCGGCCCAGAAGGACCGCGGGAACCCATCGGGCAGGGATGAGTACCCCAGGGCGGTCGCGCCGTAGAACAGGCTCAGCGAGATGACGGACCCGAGGGCGACCGCGGCGACGATCCGCTCGAGGTCGGGAACGCTCGCGAAACGCCACCGGCGGCTGTAGAGACCGAGGCGGATGTTGACGGCGGTCCGCACGCACAGGAGGAGGGCGACCACGACGGGGAAGGCGGGGACCTCGAACGGAGCGCTCAGCTGGTCGAAGCGCAGCTCGAGCGAGACGTACGCGGCGACGAAGATGCCCAGCAGGTCGAGGAATAGGAGATGGCGCCCGCGAATACGGCTGGCGAACGGCGTGGCGCGCCCCGACGCGAGCAGCGTGGGCCCGGGCACCCGGCCGGATCGGCGGAATGCCGAGTGCGCGAGGGCCTCGGTGGCGGGCGGCCGGATCGTCTGGCGGACTCGCAATGGGCCACCCCGTAGGTGCGGTCGAGAGGAGGGACGAGAGCAGTGAGGCGATGCCTGACCCCGTGGTACCCGGTCCACCGGCCCCTTCACGGATCGACGCCTTTCGGCGTCGTCGCCAAGGGTCGGACCATCTACTCTATGACCATCGGTGCCCCGCGCCTAGTACCAATCGGCTATCGAAAGGCCCCGATCGCCGCGACGCTGGTGCGCGCGCGCAACACGGATCGCGCTGCCCGCGATCCGTGGGTCGCCGCGCCGACAGAGGCGTTGGGGGACGGCGGGGGCAGGCGGGCAGCGACCTCTGGAGGCATCGACGCCGCGATGTCGGGGATCCACGTGGAGCCACGCGACCCACCGGCGTGCCCGCTTCTGGGCCTGGCCACGGACCGCCGCAGCCACTCCACCTATCCCCACAGCGGCCACCGCTGCTATGCGGGGATCGGTCCCGGGACGATCGACACGCGCCGTCAGGCTGCGTGCTGCCTGAACAGGCGCTTCCTCGGGTGCGACCACTTCCGCTCGTGTCTCGAGCGGATCTCGCGGAGCGGTCCCGAGGCGCCCAGCCCGTCCGTGCGCTGACCGCGCGTCCCCGTCGCGGACGCGGGGATCGAGGATGATCCGCAGGCGCGGTGACACACGGGTTGACGACTCACATCGTCGGGCCGATGCTTGGACGCGCGTCCGTCCCCGGTGTCATGGCAGTCTCGCGGATCCCCCGCGATGCCGGGCCAGAGCAGAGTGAGCCACCATGGACTTCCGGCGGCAGGTCTCCACGATCAAGAGGTGGATCCCGCTCCTGGTCGCGAGTGTCGTGCTGGCTGCCTTCGCCGCCTTCGTCGTCACGAGTCAGCTGCCCAAGGTCTACGAGGCGCGGGCCACTCTCATCGTCGGCTCCGCCCTGTCGGCAGCGAACCCTGACTACACGCAGCTGCTCGTGTCGCAGCGGCTGTCCACCACCTACGCGACGGTCGCGACGAAGCGACCGATCCTGGAGAACGTGATCGAGGAGCTCGACCTCGGCACGACGACGGGGGATCTCGCGTCGCGCGTGCGAGCGGACGCGCCGCCCGACAGTACGCTCCTCACGATCACGGCGCAGGACCGGGACCCCGTCCGCGCAGCGTCCATCGCGAACGCCGTCGCTGACCAGCTCATGGCGGCCTCGCCCGCGATCCAGGGGCGCCAGGCGGACGTCCAGCGTTCCATCGACGCCGACCTTCAGGCCACGCAGGAACAGATCCAGACGACCCAGGCGCGCGCGACGGCCCTTGCGGGGCTGTCGTCGCGGACCGCCGCGCAGGACGAGGAGCTCCAGGCGCTCGAAGGTCGCCTCGTCACGCTCCGCCAGACGTTCGCGACACTGCTGGGGTTCGCGTCGGGCAGCGCCTCGAGCCTCCTGAGCGTGATCGAGCCGGCCGTTCCGCCCGGGGCACCCTCCTCGCCGCGGCCGCTGTACAACGCGCTGATCGCAGCCGTGCTCGGGCTCCTCCTGGCCGGGGGGGCCGTGTTCGCGATCGAGTACTTCGACGACACCGTACGGGAACCTGAAGAGGTCCTGGCTGCGACCGGACTCGGCACGCTGGGGACCATCGGCGAGATGAAGGGGGATCGAGACCGGCGCGAGATCTACCGGCTGGCGACGCTCCTCTACCCGCGATCCGCCGCCGCGGAGGCGTACCGGTCCCTTCGGTCGAACATCGAGTTCGCGTCCGTCGACGTGCCGATGACCACGCTCCTTGTCACGAGTGCAGTACCGGGCGAGGGCAAGACCGTCACGGCCGCCAACCTCGCCGTCGCGTTCGCGCAGGCCGGCTGGAGCGTGCTGCTCGTGGACGCAGACCTGCGCAAGCCCGGCGTCCATGTCGTCTTCGACCTTCCGAATTCGTACGGTCTGACGACCATCCTGCGCAGTGACGACGTTGACCTGGACGCCATCGCCCAGGCGACCGAGGATGCCAGGCTGCGGGTCCTGACGACTGGACCGCTCCCTCCCAACCCGGCCGAGCTGCTCGGCTCGCAGCGCATGCGCAGCGTGGTCGATCGCCTCAGGGAAAGGGCGGACCTCGTCATCTTCGACAGCCCCCCCGTGCAAGCCGTCACCGACGCGAGCGTCATGAGCTCGTTCCTGGGTGGCACCGTCCTCGTCATCCATGCTGCACACAGCCGTCGCGGCACGGTGCGCCAGGCGCGGGAGGCGCTCGCGAGGGCCGACGCACGGGTGCTCGGGGCCGTCCTCAACCGGGTCCCGAAGCGGGCGCTCTCCGCCTATCCGGCTTACTACGGCGAGACAGCCGGCAGCGACCTCGCTCCTCCCGGCGGCATGGGCGGCCGGGCGCGGCCGGCCGAGGAGCCGGCGGATGGGCTCGCCCCGTGAGGTCGGCACGGGCGACTATGTCCGACCACGCGTGCACGAGGGTTGCACGGGCCCCGTTGGAGCGCTGACCATGGCGTTCGGTCGTCGACGCGGGCCGCGGACGCCTCCGGTCGATGGTTAGCTCGCCGTTGGGCCGAGAGACGACCCTCGGCCGACCGACCGCGCCGCTCCTGGGCGCACTTCTGCTGGCGACGGTGGCCGTCTCGGCGGTGGCGACCGCGGTGGACGGACTGTCGACGCTGATACTCCTCGCTCTGGCGGCAATGGCGGTGGCGGTAGCGATCCGGTGGCCGATCGTCCTCTTCTACGTCTACTGCGCCGCCATCCCGTTCAACTTCGCACTGCCCCCCGGTCCGGCGGGCACGATCGCGCGTATCGCCGGGCTCGCGTTCTTCATCGGGTATCTCGTCCGCAGGCCTGATTCGCTGCGTCCGGGCATCCTGCCCATCGTCGGGTGGGCGTTCGTCGCGTGGACGCTTGCGTCATGCCTCTGGGCAGGCGACGCGGAGACCGGCTTCGAGGTCTGGCTGAGCCTGGTGCAGCTCTTCGCGATCACCATCCTCGTGGCGAGCATCGTCGCCGACGATCCTGGCACCGTCCGGCCGGCTCTCTGGGCGTACTCGCTGGCAGCGGCCGTCACGGCCGCGATCGGAAGCATCTCCTACCTTCAGAGCCGGACGATCTACCTCGACCGCGCCGTCGCCTTCTCGGGACAGGACCCGGCGCTGTTCGCGAGCCTCATCCTCCCCGCCGTCATCTTCCTCATGTGGGAGCTGCAGTCGCGAGGCAACAGGGTGCCGGTTCGCATGGCGGCACTCGGATCGCTGTTCGTGTGCGTGGTCGGCCTCGCGCTCTCGGGGACACGGAGTGGCTGGATCGGCATCGTCGCCGCCGCCATCGCCTGGGTCGCGCTGGGGCGGGAGCGGCGCCAGGCGCTCTCGCTCGCTGCAGGGGCGTCCGCGATCGTGCTCCTGGCGATGGTCGTCCCGGGCATGAGCGACTTCCTGCTGGGGCGCGTCGAGTCGAGCCTCGCGACGGGAGGAGCGGGCCGTACGGACATCTGGTCCGTCGGGCTGTACATGTTCGCCTCGGCACCACTGACCGGCGTCGGGCTCGGCAACTTCCCGATCTCCTACACGCCGTACGTGATCGATCAAGCTTCGGCAGGATTCACGCCTCTCTACGTCCTTTCGGCCGGCCGCGCCGCACACAACGTGCTCCTCGGGACCTTCGTCGAGACGGGCGTCGTGGGCGGGATGCTCCTCATCGCCTTCTGCGGGACGGCGCTGCTCGAGCCGAGCGACGCACGGGTCGCGAACGTGATCCGCGCGATCCTGGTCGGCTTCATCGTCCAGTCCCTCTTCCTCGACATCCTCGGCCAGAAGCAGGTGTGGCTCTTCCTTGCCATCGCGTTCGGGCTCGGGGCCGCCCGCCGGGCGGCCGTCTCGATGGCGCAGAAGGTCTCGTCGCCGGGGGCCGGCGACGTCGTGGCGTCGTGGCCCGACGCGCGGGTCAGGGCCGAGCCCGACGTGGGAAGGACCCGTCCGACGCCTCCGTGAGGACGGCCGCAAGGCGCCCGGCGAGCACTGCTCGGTCGTACCTGCCGTCCGGATCGGCCGGTCGGTCGGGAACCGGGAGCGAGAGGAGGAGCTCGACTGCGCGTGCGACGTCCTCCGGATCCGGGTCGGCGATGACGCCCCACGACAGCCCTTCGAGGACGTCCCGGGCATCGCCTGGCGGGACCATCGCGAGGACCTGTCGGTCCTGCCCGATGTAGTCGTAGAGCTTGCCGCCGACGAACAGCCCCATCCCCGGACCGGCGCCGAGCAGGACCAGGGCCGCGTCCGCATCCGCGAGGGCCTCCAGGGCGACGTGCCTCGGGACGAAGCCGGCGAAGCGCACGACCTCGCCGACGCGACCCTCCCGGATGAATCGCTCGGCCACGGCGCGGCACGGGTCGGTGACCTCCCCGTAGAAGATGACCTCGAAACGGTCGGCCAGGTCGGGTCGGCGGCGGATCAGCCTCGCCACCCCTTCGAGGAAGACGGCCAGCTCCGTCTCCCGGTAGAGCGTCCCGGTGTACACGATCCGCAATGGACGGTCGGGGTCGTCCGCTGTCGTGATCGTCGGCCCCCGTCGTTCGCTCCGGTCATACCCGTTCGGGACAGTCACGACGGCGGCCCCGGGGTAGCGTCGCTGGTACATCCGGGACAGCGACGGGGTCACACAGACGACGCGGTCCGCCGATCGGACGATCCACCGCTCGAGCTTCGTCCGCAGGCGGCGATGCAGCCACGGGAGGGGGGCGGCGAGCGCGTTGCCGATCCATGGATCCCGGAACTCCGCGACCCACGGCGTGCGCGTGAGGCGGGCGAAGAGCCCGGCGACGAGATGCGACGTCACCGGTGAGGAGGTCGAGAAGACCGCGTCGAAACGCGTCGCGCTCCCCGAACGGAGCGCGCTCGCGAGCGCGAACGGCAGCCACCCGACCTGGTCGTCCGGGAAGAACAGAAGGAGGCGGAGCCAGCCCAGCCGCGAGAGTCGCCACGGGTCGCTCGTCAGGTCGCTCGACGGGTTCGGCCCCACCGCCGGCGCGCGACGCTGACGCCGGAGGTGCTCCCCTACCAGCCTCCGGACCGCGACGGCGGCGGGACGCACGTGTCCCGCCTCCAACGAGTGCGTGCGCACGATGTCCAGGCCGGGCGGCAGGAGAGTGAGCGCATCCGGGTCCTTGAGCTCGAAGGCGCCGGCCCGCGGCGTCAGCACGACGGGCACCCATCCGTGCTTCGGCAGATGCTGTGCGTTCCGAAGGTTCCGCGCCATGGAGACGCCGCCGAGCGGAGGGAAGAAGTACAGCACCATGAGCACCCGACGCGCCGCTCGGTCCGTCGCCACCGACTCCGAGCGACGTGCATCGCCGACCGGGTGACGGATCGCGTCGTCGGCCGCCGAGCGCTCGGTCCGCATCGTCACAGTCCTCAGCCAGGGGCGAGTCCGGGAAGCCGGAGGAGCCGCATCCCCCGAGGGACTCCAGGCGGCGATTATCGCGGCTGCGGCCCGGTCGCGAGCCGCGCACCCGATATGGGACGATTGCCGCGTGATGCCGCGGACATCGCAGCGGGCGCCTGCAGGATCGGGGGCGAGCCGAAGGGCTTCGCCTCGGGGAAGGGCATGCCGCCCACGGCGAGATCGAAGTGCAGACTCCGGGGGGCTCCCGACCGCGTGGCCGTCGGGGAACAGCGCGCAGGCGTCGCCGCGCGGCCCATCCGGGCAGCGCTCGCGGTCACGATGACACCGCGACGGATCGCCCGCGGTCTCTCGGCGCGGATGCCGGCCGGCGGGTTCCTGCGGCACGCATTCGCGATCAGCTCCGGCGTGGCCGCGGCACAGGCGATCACGGTGCTCTCGAGCCCGATCATCAGCAGGCTGTACCCACCAGGCGTCTACGGCACCGCGGCCGCGCTGGCGTCCATCTCCGCGATCGGTGCCGTCGTGGCGACCCTCAGGTTCGACGTGGCGGTCCCGATCGCGAAGGATGACGAAGAGGCGCTGTCGCTGACGGCGACCTCCCTCGTCTCAGCGACCGTGCTCTCGCTGGTCGGCGGCGCCCTGCTGCTCCTCCTCCCTCAGAGCGTGCTGGAGAAGGTCGGGTTCTCGGCGGACATCTGGGACCTCCGATGGCTCGTCCCGATCCTCGTCATCACCTCCGCCTTCCAGACCACGATCGCCCAGTTCGGGACCTATCGACGCGCCTACGCGGCCCTGGCGACCGCACAGGTGGCTCAGTCGGGGGTGTCCAGTGCAGTCAAGATCGTGCTCGGCCTGATCGCACCGAGCGTGGGCGGGCTCGTCGCCGGGGAGCTGGCACGCCGCGTCCTCGGCATGGAGGTCGTGGTGCGGCGATCGGGGCTGCGGATCCGCGACCTCCTCGAGCGATGCCGCCCACGGCATCTCCGGGCGACGGCGGTCGTGCGCCGGCGCTATCCGATCTTCGTCCTTCCGAGTGCCGTCCTCAACGCGATCAGCCTCCAGGCGCCGGTAGTGATCCTCGCTGCTCGCTTCTCCACGGTCGAGTCCGGCCTGTATGCGCTGGGCCTCGCGGCCGTGCAGATGCCGCTCAACCTGATCGAGACCGGAGTGTCGAGCGCCTTCATCTCCCGGATCAGGGAGTTCGAGCGTGCGGGCCGCCTGGAGGAGGTCATCACCAGGATGGTCCAGGCGCTGGCGCTCGTGAGCGCACCGGCGTTCGCGATGTGCGCGGTCTGGGGGCCCGAGCTGATGGCGGTCGTCTTCGGCGCGGCGTGGCGAGAGGCCGGGACGTACCTCGCCCTCCTGACGCCGTGGCTCTTCGTCGGCTTCGTGTTCTCGGCATGCGGGATGGTGCTCTGGGCACGAGACCGCCAGGGTGCGGATCTCGGGTGGCAGGTGCTGTTCGTCACGCTGCGCCTGGGCGCCCTCGAGCTGGGCTCTCGCTCGGGCTCGGCCGTCACCGCGGTCGCGAGCTTCGCAGCGGTCAGCTTCCTCGTGCTGACTGGCTACAACTGGTGGCTCCTCCGGTGGGCCAGGGTAGGTATCGTCGGCTCTCTGTTCTACGCGCTCAGGGAGCTGACCGGTTACTGCCTTCTCGGCTTCGCCGTCAGGTATGGCGCGTCGCAGACGGGCCTCGCGGATCCGGCCGCGGCCATGGTGACCACCGGGCTGCTCGTGTGCCTTCTGGCGGCGCTGCGCCTGCGGACGCATGATGCGATCAGGGTCCTGGGGGAGTCATGAACCGAGCATCGATAGGCCGCGCGGGGATGGCCCGGTGACGCACGCTGCCGTCGTCCGGCTCGAGGGTGCGTACGTTCCGTGGATCCATGCCACCGGCGATCCCGATGGGGTGACGGCGACGGTCAGGGGGACCGCATGGATGAACGGGCGCCTCCTGACGGGTGACGTTCTCGCGTCGACCGTCACGGACGTCGCATGCACCGCGTCCCCCGGCGAGCGGGCGGCAGCCGTCATGGACCTCTGCCGCAAGCTGAATGGCAGGTGGGCGCTCGTGGTCTGCTGGCCGGATGGCGAGGGGTTCGCGGCCGTCGATCGCCTGCGCACGATCCCTCTCTTCTACGGCCGTCTCGACGATGGCCGACTGGTCGTCGGGGATTCCGCCGCCGGCCTGGGCGACTGCGCCGGCGCCCGGGAGATCGACCTCGAGGCTGCCGTCGAGATGCTGCTCTCCGGCTACGTGATGGGCAGCCGCACGATCCGCCGGGCTGTCTCCCAAGTCCAGCCGGGCGAGGTGCTCCACTGGAGGGGCGGCGAGGTGACCGTGGATCGCCACTTCCGCTTCTTGCGGACCGAGGTCAGCGCCGAGGATCCGGATTCCCTCATGGATGCTCTCGACGAGACGATGGACGCTGCCTTCGCCAGGCTGGCTCGACAGTTCGCCGGCCAGCGCATCATCGTCCCGTTGAGCGGCGGCCTGGACTCCCGGTTGGTGGCCGCCATGCTCAGGAGGCACGGCCACCGTGACCTGGTCGCGCTGACCTACGGTCGCGCGGGCAGCGCCGAGGTCGACACGAGCCGCGCGGTCGCCGATGCCCTGGACATCCCCTGGGTGTTCGTCCCGTACGCCGACGGCGAGTGGGGTCCGGTGATGGCCACCGCCCAGATGAGGGAGTTCTGGGAGTACGCCGGCCAGGGCGCCACGCTGCCACATCTGCAGGACTTCCTGGCACTGCGCCACCTCCGCGGACTCGACCCCGGCCAGGAAGCCGTGGTCTTCTCGGGTGTCATCGGGGACATGATCGCGGGGGTCTGGACGCCCAGTCCGATCCTCTTCCGCGAGTACTCATCCCGCCAGCCCCGAAAGGTCCGCGCGACCGAAGGACGGGTGGATGTGCCGGCCGTGTGCGACTGGTTGCTCACCACCAAGTACGACCTGTGGCCGGCGCGGAAGGACGAGGTCGGCACGATCGAGCGGCGCATGAGGTCATTCTTCGCAGGCGTCATGTTCACGGACATGCACAACTCGGCGACGGCCTTCGATCTGTTCGAGTTCGAGAACCGGCAGGCTCGCTACCTCGCCAACAGCGTCCGGGCCTATGAGTCCCACGGCTTCGACTGGTGGCTGCCGCTCTGCGATGACGCCGTCATGGACTTCTTCCTCACGGTGCCGACGGAGCTGCGGAGGCTGAAGAGCCTGTACGCGACGTGGATGCGCCGCCGCGTCTTCGCAGGCCAGATCGCCGCGTTGGCGGAGATCCCGCCCGTCGGGGATGGACGCCACGCGTGGTACGGCGAGCCGCAGCGGAGTCGCCGACAAGTGCTCCTGGAGCGCATCCGTGCGTTCGGACAGAGCAACCGGACCGCGGAACCCCGCGTGGTGCGCGACATCCGGCTCGGCTGGGCGGCGCGGGAGTTCCGTCCCACGGATCTGCGGTTCGAGGAGTGGTTCGCGGCGGATGGTGCCACGGCAAGGACCAGGCGGCTTCGGGCCCTCACGGATCGGGACGACGGTCCGCTGGCGGGCCTGCCCACCGAGCTGTCCGATCGCTTCCACAGCCGGAGGGACTATCCGCTGTGCTTCGTCGCCCCGCTCGCCCTGCTGTCCGCGGCCTACCTCGCTGACGTGTTTCGATCAGCGCGCCCGGGCCATTGACGTCGTCCGCCGGCGCCGACGTGGCGGCCACCGTGCCGAGCTCAGCTGCGGCGCGCGCCACGGGCGGCGATCGTTCGCTGGATGACCGCGAGTCGTTCGCGCGCCCTGACGGTCCACGAGTGCCGCTCGACCACGGCCTGCCGTCCCCGCCGGCCCATCTCGGATGCCTCGGCCGGTGCATCCACGATCCGCCGGAGAGCACTCGCCAAGTCCCCCGGGTCGCCCGCCCGGACCACGAGGCCGCAGTTCTCGAGGGTGACCAGGTCGGCCAGACCGGCGGTGTCCGACACGATGACAGGCGTCCCGCAGGCCATCGATTCGTAGGCCTTCAGGGGCGACAGGCCCGTGGCCGCGCGCGCGAGATCGAACATCGGCACGATCGACGCGACCGCCCCGGCCACGACGCCGGCCACCTCGGCATAGGGCAGCCTCCCAAGGTAGGCGACGCGATCGTCCTTCGCCGCGACCTCCTCGACGGCGGCCCGCAGCGCTCCCTCGCCGACGAACACCATCGACAGCCCCGCTGGCCAGTCGGGCGTGGCCAGGGCATCGATGATGACGCCGATGCCCTGCCAGGCTGCGAACTGGCCGAAGAAGACCGCGTACCTGGCGGGTAGGCCGGGCCGGCGCGGCGCCATCGGGGTAAACGCGTCCACGTTGGCCCCGTTCGGGCTCACGTCCGCGTCCAAGCGACCGGTCTCCCTCCTGACCCACTCGGCGAGCTGCGGCGTCACGGCGATCACCGCGTCCGCGTTTCGCAGGTCCGAGCGCCCGATCGCCTCGAAGAGAGGACGCGCGAGCCGCGTCGCGGGCCACGCCACGAAGAGGTCTTCGAATGACCCGTTGCACTCGACGATGACCGGGATCCGGCGGCGACGTGCAGCCCAGGACGCGTAGCCGGCGAGCACGTGGCCGCGGACATAGAGCGCGTCGTAGTCACCCAGATGCCGCACTAGACGTCGCTGGACACGCCACATCGCGAGCAGGCGGGTCAGCGGGCTCGGGGCCGTGCCGGCCTTGTACTCCACGAACCACTCATCGACGACGCACCCGGCCGCGCGCATCCCGCGAATCACCTCGAGCACGGCCGCCCACGTGTCCTGGCCCTGGACGACGGCCTGGAGGCTGAGGTAGGCGATGCGGAGTTCGGCCGGTGAAGCGGACGACACCATGGGATCCCTGTCGATCGGGGTGCGATGCGGAGCCGGCCCCAGCGTGCGGACTTCCACGACCGGTGCCCGGGCGAACGTACGATACGAGTTCGGCGGTCATCATGGACCGCCGTGAAGCGTACGCTCGGGGCGAGGGATCACATGTCGCGTCGGATCACGACCTCGGCGGGTCGCCAAGGGTCGATCCTCGTGGTGACGCACCTCTTTCCCAGTGACGAGCGGGAGATCCGGGGTCCATGGGTCGCGGAGCAGGTCGACGCGCTCGGCCGCCTGCTGGACGTCCGGGTCCTGTGCCTGTCGCCGACGGCGTCGGACCGTTCGGCGGTGAGACGGTCGGGCGTGCCGGTGACCTACCGCTCGATCCGAACGCGCTTCGGACGCGGGCGCATCGGGCTCCTCGCTTCGTCGGTGCGATACGACCGAGCGCTTGCCGCGTACCTCCGCTCCGATCCCTCCGTCAGCCTCCTCCACGCCCACTTCGGGATGCCGGACGCGATCGTCGCTCATCGTCAGGCGGAGAGGGCCGGTCTCCCGCTCGTCGTGACCCTCCACGGCGACGACGCGTTCAAGGTCCTTCCCCGCCGCGACCCGATCGGGCGCGCGCTGCGGCGCGCCGTGACCGGCGCCCGAGCCGTCATCTGCGTCAGCTCCGCGATGGCGGAGGCGGTCCGCGCGGTGATGCCGGCCGTCGATCCGCTGGTCATCCCGAACGGCTTCGACGATGCGCTCTTCAGGCTCTCCCACGAGCCTCGGGACCTCGGACTCCTCTTCGTCGGCATGCTCGTGCCCGTGAAGAACCTCGACGTGCTGCTCCGGGCGTATGCGCTCGTTCGCGACCGGGTCGCGATGCCGCTGACGCTCGCGGGCGACGGACCGCTGAGGGCCGCGCTCGAGTCGCAGGCGCGCGAGCTCGGTGTCGCCGGGTCGGTCCGCTTCGTGGGCGCCCAGAGTCGCGAGGAGGTCGCGGAGCTCATGGGGCGGGCTGTCGCGCTCGTGCTGCCGAGCAGGAGCGAAGGGTGGCCCCTGGTCATCGCGGAGTCGCTCGGGTGCGGCACCCCGGTCGTCGCATCTCGCGTCGGGGGGATCCCGGAGATCCTCGCATCGGACGCCGGGGGCATCCTCGTGACACCCGGCGACGTGGGCGAGCTGGCAGGAGGCCTCGTCGAGATGGTCGAGCGGCCGCTGGACCCGAGCCGCGTGGCAGCCGCGTCGCGCGCCCGACCCTGGAGCGCCCAGGCTCGACGGATCGCGGACGTGTACCTGGCCGTCCTGGACGGCAGGCCCGACGCGGCCGAGACCGAGATCGAACCCTGAACTGGGGGCGCGACGCTACGTCACCCTCCCGGCGGCCGAGGTGGGTCGCCGTTCGGCTAGCATCTGTCGGTACATCTCCTCGTGCCGCTCGATCACGATCTCGAGGTCGTATCCCTCGACCATCCGAGCCCTGCCACGCACACCCATGCCGTGACGCTCTGCAGGATGGTCGATCATCCAGTCCATCGCCGCGGCGAAGCCGCCGACGTCGCCGGTGGCGACGATCAGCCCGCTGTCGCTGCCGACCAGTTCGGCGTTCCCCCGCGCGGTGGAGGCGATGACCGGGACCTCGAGCGACAGCGCCTCCATGATCGACCGCGCGAGACCCTCGCGCTTGCTGGGGAGGACCAGCGCGGTCGCGGCCGAGACGATGGGGCGAAGGTCGTCGACGAAGCCCTCGATGCGCGTCCGGCCACCCACACCTTCGCGTTCCGCCAGCGCGGTGAGGCCGGCCCGGCCGGGACCTCCTCCGATGAGGAGGAGCTCCGCCTCGCGATGACGCATCTCGGCGAGGGCACGGATGATGTCACCGACGCGCTTGTTGCGGTTGTACTCGGCGGCGACGACGAACAACGGTGCGTCTGCCCCGATCCGGAGGTCCCGCCGAACGCGGGCCGGCTCGTCCTCAGCCAGGCTGGACCGCGAGAAGCGATCCGTGTCGATGCCGATCCCCGGCATGCGCACCAGCCGCCCCGGGCCCACGATCCGGTGGCGGCGCGCCGCCAGGTAGTCCTCCTCGTTGATCACCACCAGGCGGTCCGTCCACCGGCCCGCCACGCGTTCGGCTGTGCGGAACGCGACGTTCGTGACCGCGCGCCCTCCCCGATGGAAGTGGAAGCCGTGTGCGGTGTACACGACGCAGGGCCGGACCGGAATGGCGCCGCGGGAGACCGCGAGGCGGGTGATGAACGATGCGATGGGCGTGTGCACGTGGACGATGTCGTGTCCGCCGGCGATGCCCTCGATCGCGCGCTCACCCCGGATCAGCCCGCGGACGTCGAGAAGGGACCGCGAGAGCGGTACCTCGTGGAGAGCGTCGAAGGCTTCTCGGAGGACGGGGTCGGAGGTCGCGCCGTTCGCGGCGGCGGCCACCCGCCAGCCGATGGCGCGGAAGTGGGCCGCATATGGAAGAAGGAATCGTCGGATCGTGTGCGAGATCGTCGCCACGTAGAGAAGGGAGACGCCCTCACCCGGCGACATCGCGGGGATCGGCGCAGGCTCGGTCACCTCGCTGTCGTCCGGTCTCGGCGTGGCGTCATCGGGACCTCTATGCTCTTGCCTCCGGCAGGGACCGGGTCGCCGAGTCGCGAGCCGAGCGAGGCACGGGAGGCGCGGGCGTGAGGGTTGCCGTCACCGGCGGCGCCGGATTCATCGGGTACCACCTTGTCACCGGCCTCCTGGCTCGTGGTGATGAGGTCAGCGTCATCGACGACTTCTCGACCGGTCTGCGCTCCCGGCTGGCACGGGTCGGGAATCGTATCGCACTCACCGAGGGGAGCATCCTGGATGCCGCCTCGCTCGATGAGGCGGTCGCCGGATGCGAGGTCATCTTCCACGAGGCCGCCATCGCCTCGGTGGCACGCTCGCTCGTCGCTCCACGGCAGACGAACGAGGTGAACGTCAGCGGGACGATCGAGGTCATGCTCGCGGCCGCGCGTCACGGCGTGCGGCGCGTGGTGTTCGCCGGATCGTCGGCCGTGTATGGCATCCCGGAGGAGCTCCCGTGCCGGGAGAGCCAACGCCCTGCACCGGTATCGCCCTACGGTGTCAGCAAGCTCGCTGCCGAGCACTACCTGCACGCGATCGGCGTCGCGCGCGGCGTCGAGACGGTGTCTCTCCGGTACTTCAACGTCTTCGGGCCCGGCCAGGATCCCGCATCCGACTACGCTGCCGTCATCCCGCGGTTCACCGCCGCGGTCCTCGACGGGCGGAGGCCGGTGATCAACGGAGCAGGGGAGATCTCGCGCGACTACATCCACGTCGACGACGTGGTCGCGGCGAACCTGCTGGCTTCCCGGGCGTCGAGCCCGTCGGGGCTGACCTGCAACATCGCCTCGGGATCGCGGCGGTCCCTCGTCGAGTTGTTGCAGGCGATCTGCTCCGCCGCAGGACGCGAGGTCGAGCCGATCATCGGGCCGCCCCGCCCCGGCGACATCCTGCACTCGGCGGCCGACGTCTCCGTCGCCCGTGAGGCGCTGGGGTACCGCGCCGCGATCCCGTTCGCCGAGGGGATCACCAAAACGGTCGCCTGGTACCAGCAACAGGCCGCACCTCAGGGCTGGTAGGTGACCCCGGTGCTGTCGGTGATGCTGGCGAGCTGCCCGGACGAGAGCGAGACGCGGTTGCCGGTGACGGTCAGCCCGTCGATGTGGGCGAGCCGGACGGTCGGCCCGGCCACCGTGTCGCCGGTCGCGGTGTTGTTCGTGATGACGATGTTGCGATAGCGGAGCCCGGTGCCGGGGAC
>JAKOQS010000151.1 GCA_029778235.1 Chloroflexota bacterium
CGTACCGCGGCTCGCCCAGCGCGACGCCCAGCCCGCCGCGCTGGCCCACCGTGAACCCGGCGATCCCATCGTGCCGCGCGACGACGCGCCCGTCGCGATCCACGACGGGTCCCGGCCGCGCGTCCGCGTCGCCGGCATGGTCGCGCAGGGCCGCGCGGTAGTCGCCGCCCGGGGCGAAGCACAGCTCCTGGCTCTCGGGCGTGCGTGCCGTGGCGAGTCCCCGCTCCGCGGCCATCGCCCGGACCTGGGCCTTCGTGAGCCCGCCGAGCGGGAACCGGGTGCGCGCGAGCTGGTCCTGGCGAAGCCCGTAGAGGAAGTAGCTCTGATCCTTGTCGGGATCCAGGCCGCGACGCAACACGTGGCGCGGAGCCTCGCGGCCTTCGGTACCCGTGCCCTCGTCGGGCGGACCGTCCGTGAGGGCGCCGCCGACGGCCTCGAGCCGTGCGTAATGCCCCGTCGCGACGGCGTCGGCGCCGTAGACGCGCTGCGCGCGGCCGAGCAGGGCGCCGAACTTGACGTACGTGTTGCAGTCGATGCACGGGCTGGGGGTCTCGCCACCGAGGTACGCGGCCACGAACGGCGCGATCACGCCCGCGGCGAACTCGCGCTCCAGGTCCAGGACGTAGAACGGGATCCCCAGCTGGCCGGCGACGCGGCGCGCATCGTCCGCCGCGTCCAGCGAGCAGCAGGCCGGGCGATCCTCGGAGCGGGTGTCCGACAGCGCGTGGAGGCGCATCCAGACGCCGACGACGTCCTCGCCGGCGTCGCGCAGCAGGGCCGCGGCCACCGACGAGTCCACGCCGCCGGACATCGCGACCAGGACGCGGCTCACCGCTCGACGACCGCCTCCACCGCGGCGTCACGCGCGCGGCCGATCGCGTCGCGCAGGAGGTCGGCCGCGCGGTCCACCTCGGCGTCGGTCGTGGACCGGCCCAGCGAGAGCCGGACGGCCCCGCGCGCCTCATCCTCCGGGTAGCCCATCGCCGTCAGCACATGGCTGACATCGGCCGTGCCGGTCGCGCACGCCGAGCCGGTCGAGCAGGCGACGCCCTCGAGGTCGAGCATCGTTGTCACCGTTCCGCCCTCGGCGCCTGCGACGATCACGCTGAGGTTGTTCGGGAGCCGCTCGGTCGGATGCCCCGTGAGCGTGACGCCGTCGCCCAGGACGGCCGACGCGAGCCGGTCGCGGAGCGCCGCGACCCGCGGGGCGACGGTCGCCCGCTCGGCGGTCGCGAGGTCCAGGGCGGTGGCGAGTCCGACTGCGTACGCGACGTCCTCCGTCCCCGCCCGGCGGTAGCGCTCCTGGCCGCCACCGTGCTGCTGGGCGACGATGTTGGAGCCGCGCCGGACGTAGAGGGCGCCGACCCCCTTGGGCCCGCCGAGCTTGTGGCCGGCGATCGACAGGAGGTCCACGCCGAGGGCGTCCACGTCGAGCGGCAGCCACGGCGCTGCCTGGACCGCGTCCGTGTGGAAGAGCACGCCGCGATGGCGGTGCACGACGTCGGCGATCTCCCGCACGTGCTGGATCGTGCCGACCTCGTTGTTGGCGGTCATGACGCTCACGACCGCCGTGCGGTCCGTGATGGCGGCCTCCACGTCTTCGGGGTCCACGCGACCGTAGCGGTCCACAGGCACGACCACCACCTCGAACCCATGCCGCTCGAGGTGGTGGGCCGAGCCCTCGACGGCGTGGTGCTCGACGGCCGAGATGACCACCCGGTGGCCGCGCGCCGAGCCGGCCCATGCGGCGCCCTTGACGGCGAGGTTGATCGATTCGGTGCCGCCGGACGTCAGGACGACCTCGCGCGGCGTCGCGCCGAGGGCGGACGCGATCCGCTCCCGCGCGGCGTCGAGCACCTCGCGCGCAGCGCGTCCGACGGCGTGCGCGGACGACGGGTTGCCCCACCCGTCCCGGAGCACGGGCAGCATCGCATCGACCACCTCCGGCCGGAGCGGGGCCGTGGCGGCGTGGTCCAGGTAGATGGTGGGCCCGCGCATCTGCCGGATCGTACGGCATGACCGGCGCGATCGCGCCGGGCCACGGTCGGTCGTCGCTCGCCGCGGCGATCGCGTCGCGGCAGGCCGTCTCCTCGGTCAGGTGCGCGGATGTGCCGCGAAGAACCGCCAGAGTTCGGCCGTGGTGTCGTACGTCGCGGCGGATGTCGGCGCCCGGGTCGCTCCCGGCCACTCGTGCACCGCCGACGCGATCGTGACGAGCACGACCCCCGTCCCCTCCGCGCATCCCTCTGCGGTCTCTCGCCGCACCTTCCCACCCGTCCCGGCGACCGTGACGGCCCCGCAGTCGTCCACGGCCCGCCAGCCCGCCGCGATGGCCGGCTGCGAACGGTAGGCGCCGATCGGCCCTCCCGCGCTCCCCGCCCAGGCGACGAGTGGGTCCTCCAGGCCGTGAACGTGCATGACGCTCACGGGTCGCGAGGGTGCGCACGCGGCGCGCCGGCTCGCTGCGACGGCGCCGATCGCCGCGAGCCGGTCGGCGGCGTCGCACGCGAGGCGCTCGGCCATGAACCCGCCGTTCGACATGCCGGCGACGTAGACGCGGCCGGGCTCCACCGCGAATCGGGTCGAGAGCCGGTCGATGAGTCGCACCAGGAATGCGACGTCGTCGACCTTCGGCTGTCGATCGAGGCCGGCATCGTTCCACGCCCGACGGAGACCCTGCGGGTAGGCCACGACGAAGCCGTGCCGGGAGGCCTCCGCGTCCCAGCCGTACGCGCGCTCGGCCTGCGCGGCGCTCCCGCCGAAGCCGTGGAGCACGAGCACGAGCGCGCGCTGCGATCCTGGACGGAGACTCCCCGGGACGTAGAGGCGGTATGTGCGGACGCTTCCGTCGGATGCGACGGTCCCCGTCGTGCGGGAGGCCCCCTGCGCCGACCCCGACCCGACCGGCACGGCGATGGAGGCGACCGCGACCGCGGCGGCGAGAAGGACCCGTCGCCTCCGCCCGGTCCGCACGCCTGGCGCAGCGAGATGCCACGTCCGGAGTGTCATCGTGCATGTCTCCCCTGAGAGGGTCCCGACGCAGCGAGGGTCCTGCCTCCGGGTCGGCGGAGGGGCCGGCGTGGGTAAGCGCTCCGTAAGGAACGTCGGTGGCGGGCGTCGATCGCCGCGGGCGGCCGCACGGCCGCCCGCTCCATGTCAGCGAGCTGTCGCTCGCACCTCCGCGAGTCGCCCCGCCTCCCGCCGGCGGTCGTGCTGCGACAGAAGGCGCTTCCGGAGGCGGAGGCTCTGCGGGGTGACCTCCACGAGCTCGTCGCCCCCGATCAGCTCGATCGCTGACTCGAGGGTCAGCGGCCGCGGCGGCACCAGGCGGAGCGCCTCGTCGTGGGCATGCGTCCGCATGTTCGTCAGCTTCTTCTCGCGCGTGACGTTCACGTCCATGTCGCCCGGGCGACTGTTCTCGCCGACGACCATCCCCTCGTAGACCTCGACCCCGGCGTCGATGAGCATCGCACCCCGCTCCTGGAGGTTGAACAGAGCGTAGGAGGTCGACGTCCCGGGTCGGTCGGCGACCAGGACCCCGGTGGTCCGGTGCGTCACCTCGCCCGCCCAGGGCCCGTATCCCTCACCGATCTGGTGCAGCAGGGCCGTCCCGCGGGTGAGCGTGAGGAGCTGCCCGCGGAAGCCGATCAGGCCGCGGACCGGCAGCACGTACTCCATGCGCACGCGGCCGTCCGCGTCCGTGGTCATGAGCTCCAGGGCCGCCTTGCGATCGGCGAGCGCCGCCTGGACGGCGCCGATGAAGTCCGGCGGGATGTCGACCGTGACGCGCTCGTACGGCTCCTGGACCTCCCCGTCCACCGTGCGCAGGAGGACCTCGGGCCGTGAGACCTGCAGCTCGAACCCTTCCCGCCGCATCTGCTCGATGAGGACCGCCAGCTGGAGCTCCCCTCGCCCGCGGACCTCGAACGTCTCCGAGGCCTCCGCCTGCACGACCTCGATGGAGACGTTGCCGAGCACCTCGCGCTCCAGGCGCTGGCGCAGGTGGCGGCCCGTGACGTAGCGGCCCTCCCGCCCGGACAGCGGGGACGTGTTGGCCGCGAACGTCATCGACAGCGTCGGCGCGTCCACCTCCAGGCGCGGCAGCGGCCGCGGCTCCGCGGGGTCGGTGAGCGTGTCGCCGATGGTCACGTCGGCGATCCCGGCGACGGCGACGATGTCGCCCGGCCGCGCTTCCTCGACGTCCACGCGCTCGATGCCCCGCGCGGTGGTCAGGGCCGTCACGGTACCGGTGAGGGTCACGGTCCGGCCCGGCTCGACGGCGCCGTCCGCGCTCTCCTCCTCCGGCCGCAGGATCGCGATGCGCTGGCCCATCCGGAGCGTCCCGTTGCGGACCCTGCCGACGGCCATCCGGCCCACGTACTCGTTGGCCGACAGGTTGGTGACGAGGACCTGGAGCGGGTGGCCCGGCTGGTAGACGGGCGGCGGCGTGACGCGGAGCATCAGGTCGAAGAGGGGGCCCAGGTCCGCCCCGGGCTCGGCCGGGTCGAGCGTGGCCGTGCCGGCCTTGGCGTTCGTATAGACGATCGGGAACTCGATCTGGTGCTCGTCGGCCCCCAGGTCCAGGAAGAGCTCGTAGACGGCGTCCACGACCTCCGCGGGCCGCGCGTCGCCGCGGTCGATCTTGTTGATCACGAGGATGACCGGGAGGCGCCGCTCGAGCGCCTTGCGCAGGACGTACCGCGTCTGGGGCAGGGGCCCCTCCGCCGCGTCCACGAGCAGCAGGATCGCGTCCACGAGCAGCAGCGAGCGCTCGACCTCGCCGCCGAAGTCCGCGTGTCCGGGCGTGTCCACGATGTTGAACCGCACGCCCCCCCGCTCGACCGCCGTGTGCTTGGCGAGGATCGTGATGCCCTTCTCACGCTCCAGGTCCATCGAGTCGAGGACGCGCTCGGCGACCTCCTGGTTGGCGCGGAAGGCGCCGCTCTGGCGGAGGAGGGCGTCCACGAGCGTGGTCTTGCCGTGGTCCACGTGGGCGACGATGGCGATGTCACGGACGTCGTCGCGGACGGCGGAGGGCGTGGGGGCGTGGGGGGCGGAGGGCACCATGGGCGCGCGCATCTTCTCACACGCGTGCCCGGAGGCCGGCCCGCGCGGCGGTAGACTGCGGGGCACCTACGGAGGACCCCCCGTGACCGTCGCCGCAGTCATCCTCTCCGCCACCCCGGAGGGCGCCGTCGCGCCGGCCGACGGGACTCCGCGCGTGCGGCGCATGGCCGACGCCGCCTGGGCCGGTGGTGCCGTCCCGGTCATCGTGGTGGCGGCCGATCCGGCCGGCGCGGTCCACGCGGCACTGGACGGGTCGGAGGCACGGCTGGTGGCCCCGGCCGACCCCGCCGGCGGCCCGGCCGGCCAGATGGCGCACGGCTTCCGTGCGGCGGTCGCGGCCGTCCGCGAGACGGATGCAGCGCTCGTGTGGCCGGCCCGCCTGTGCTGGGCGGACGCCGAGACGCTGACCTCGCTGATCGAGGCCCATGGGGTGGACCGCGACGCCATCCTGCGGCCGGCCTGGCGCGGCGAGGCCGGGTGGCCGGCGCTCGTGCCCACAGGCCTCCTCCCGGCGCTCGCCGCCGTGCGGCCCGACCGGATGCCCGACGGCGTCCTCGAAGCGCTGGCCGAGGCAGGGCATCGGACCACGATGCTCGACCTGGGTGACCCCGGGTGCGTCGTGGACGCCGAGACGGCCCGCGCCGACCTGCCGGCGTACGAAGGCCCGTCCGAGCCCGCGAGCGGCCACCACCATGAGTGGGGCGCCGCAGCCGCCGGTCCCGAGACGCCGCGGGGGGCCTGACCTCCGGCTGCGGCGCGGCCCGCCGCCGCGCTGCTCGGCCACGAGGACCCGCGGGACGACGTCCCGACCCTATTCCCCGCCGATGCTCGGCGCGGTGTCCCCGCCCCGGCCGGTCACGGCTGAGCGGACCCGCCCCACCGGGGCGGTCGCGAGCAGGAGCCCCCCGAGGATGAGCCCGCACCCGGCGAGCTGGAGCGGCGAGGGCGCCTCGCCGAGGATCAGGGCCGCGGCGATCACCGTCACGATCGGCTGGACGAGCAGGAGCAGCGACGTGAGCGCCGCTGGCAGCCGCGGCAGCGAAACGTTGATGAGCCCGTAGCCGGCGACCTGCGACGTCAGCGCGACGACGAGGAGCCACCACAGCGCGACAGGGCCCGGGTCCGGGTCGAACTCACCGAGGGCCACGCCGATGGCGAGGCCGGTGACCATGCAGACGGCCGACGCGTCGAAGAGCGGACCGAAGACCCGACCGCCCCCGCTGCCGCGGCGGATGAGCAGCAGGTAGGCCGAGTACGCCGTCGCGGCGCCGAGGCCGAAGACCACGCCGAGCGCCGGGTCGGCCCCGTAGGCTCCGGACTCGAAGGCGCCCGAGATGCACGCTGCGCCCGCGATCACGATGGGGATGGCGGCGACCAGGCGGCTCGACGGGCGTTCGCCCAGGAGGGCCCAGCCCGCCACGGCCACGATCACCACCTGCATGTTCGCGAGGACGGTCGCGAGCCCAGCCCCGACCGCGACGACGGAGTGCATCCACAGCAGCAGGTCGAGGGCGAAGAAGAACCCGGCCGCAGCGGCGAGCTTCCGTGCGTGCGCCGTCCTGGGCCCTGCCCGCCGCTCCTCGTACCGGCGGAGGAGCCAGAGGAACGGCAGGGCGAAGCCCGTCCGGTAGACGGTCGCGGTGCTCGGGGTCGCCCCCGAGAAGCGGAAGAAGATCCCCGAGAACGCGATGAACGTGGCCCCGACGACTGCCGAGGCGCGCGGCCGGGCGGCGAGCGGCGGGTAGAGCGCGGCCGCATCGGTGCGCGGCCCGGCCGCAGCTCCGGCGCCGACGGGTCCCTCCCCCGAGTCTCCGCCCTCGACGCCGGCGGCCCCGGATCCGGAGACCGGGTCACCCCCGGCGCCGTCCGACACGTTCGCGGATCAGTCCTTCGCCTGGCCGACGAAGCGCAGGCCCAGCTCGGTCCACTGGGACTCGTCGGGCGCCGACGGGGCGCCGAGCATCAGGTCGCTTCCCGACTGCGTCTTGGGGAAGGCCATGACCTCGCGGATGTTCGTCTGGTCGCTGAACAGCGCGGTCCATCGGTCCACGCCGAGGGCGATCCCGCCGTGCGGGGGCGCGCCGAAGTCGAACGCGTCGAGCATCCCCCCGAACTTCTCGTACATCCCCTCCGGCGTCTGGCCCTGGAGGCGGAAGCTCCGCTCCAGCTCATCGCGGCGGTGGATCCGCACGGACCCGCCACCGAGCTCCCAGCCGTTGAGGGCCACGTCGTACTGGAGCGCGCGCGCCCGGCCGGCCGGGTCGTCGGGGGAACGGACGGAGAGGTCGCCCGAGACCGTCGTCAGGAGGTGGAGGTCCTCCGGGACGGTGCCGCTGAACGGGTTGTGGGTCGCATCCCACCGGTCGAACTCCGCGTCCCACTGGTACATCGGGAAGCGGTGCACCCAGCAGTAGGCGAGCACGTGCGGGTCGGCGAGCCCGAGACGCGTCCCGATCTCCAGCCGGAGCCGTCCGAGGACCTCGGACGACGTCTCGAAGGTGTCCGCGACGATCAGGACCAGATCGCCGGCCTCGGCCCTGGCCGCGTCGGCGACGGATCGGAGCGTCTCGTCCCCCAGGAACTTGCCGATCGGCGAGTGCAGCGTGCCGTCGTCGCCGACGGAGACGTGGGCGAGGCCCTTCGCGCCCCAGCGCTTGGCCATCTCGACCAGCTCGTCCATGTGGTGGCGGCTGATCGCCCCCATCCCCGGCCCCCGGACGGCGCGCACGCGGCCACCCCCGGCGAGAACGTCGTCGAAGACCCGGAATCCCGTCGGTGCGGGAGCCCCCAGCGCGGCGGCGAGGTCCACCAGCTCCAGGCCGAACCGGAGGTCCGGCTTGTCGGACCCGTACCGCTCGAGCGCCTCCTCGTAGGTGAACCTGGGGAACGGGACCTGCTGGATCGGCCGGTCCGGGACCACCCGGCGGCTGACCTCCACGATCATCGTCTCCACGAACTCCATGACGGTCTCCTCCGTCACGAAGCTCATCTCGAGGTCCAGCTGCGTGAACTCCGGCTGCCGGTCGCCGCGCAGGTCCTCGTCGCGGAAGCACCGGGCGATCTGGAAGTAGCGATCGATCCCGGCGACCATGAGCAGCTGCTTGAGCTGCTGGGGGCTCTGCGGCAGGGCATACACCGTCCCCGGCTGGAGCCGGCTGGGCACGATGAAGTCGCGGGCGCCCTCGGGGGTGCTCTTGATGAGGTTCGGCGTCTCGATCTCCACGAAGCCGTGCTCGTGGTGGACGTCCCGGATCGCGCGGACGAGCGCAGACCGGAGCATCAGGCGCTCGGTCATCGGCTGCCGCCGGATGTCCAGGTACCGGTACTGCAGGCGCAGCGCCTCGTCCACGGGAGCATCGGGATCGTTGATGTAGAACGGCGGGGTCTTCGCCTCCGCGAGCACGGTCACGCTCGACGCGTGGAGTTCCACGTCGCCGGTCGCGAGGCGCGGGTTGTGCGTCCCGGGCAGCCGCTCCGCGACCTCGCCCTCCACCGTGAGCACGTACTCGCTGCGCACGCGCGACGCCACTGCATGGGCATCGGGCGCCAGGTCGGCGTCGATCACGACCTGGGTGATCCCGTGCCGGTCACGGAGGTCGATGAAGATCAGGTGCCCCATGTCCCGCCGGCGGTGGACCCATCCGGCGAGCCTGGCGGTCGATCCTGCGTCGGCGGCGCGGAGGGCGCCGCAGGTGTGCGTGCGATAGGGCGTCGCGAGGTTCGTCATGGGCGGAATGGTAGCGGAGCGGACTCCCCGGCCGGGCCGGCCGCTGCGGCGGGCCGAGGGCCCCGGCGGCGTCGGTCCCGCGAGCCGGTCAGCCCCCCTGGCTCTTCCGCAGGAGGAGTGCAGGCAGGTCGTCGATGGCGACGACCTTCTGGGATGCCGCCTCGAGGTCGCGCAGCTGGACGTTGCCCTCGGAGAGCTCGTCGCCGAGGATGACGGCGAAGTGCGCGCCCTC
>JAKOQS010000152.1 GCA_029778235.1 Chloroflexota bacterium
AACACCAGGAACCAGCCATCGGGTGTGTCGTGCAGGATCCGCGTCCACCGCCGCAGCTCGGACAGGCGGCTCCGGCGGTCGAAGGCGACGGCGCCCCAGAGGACCGACGCCGTGAGCGCGGGAGCGGGTCGCTCGAAGAAGTAGTCGCGGGCGGCGAGGACGGTCACCCGGCGCCGGAGGCGGGCGGGCAGGATGCTCAGGACGGCGAGCGCGTCCAGATGGCTCTGGTGGTTCGGCATCAGCGCCAGGCGTGGGACATCCGGGACGGAGCCGACGACCTCGAACCGGAACTGGGACCGGATGAACGCCGCGGCGATGGGCCCCGCGACCGCGCGCGCCACGTCGGTCGCGATGTCGGGCTGGCGCGGGAACTGGCCGAGGCGCGCAGGCAGCGGCATGTCGATGTCCGGTAACGGGTCGTACCGGAATGCCGCGCCCGGCTCGCGGCTCGCGGGCGCGCCGTCCGTCGCGTGGTCGGCCGCGCCGCCGCCCGGGTGGTCGATCGGGCCGTCGGCCGACCCCGGACCCGCCGCCCCGGCCGGCACGGGCGCCCCGGCCGCGCTCACGTCGGGAACCCCCCGAACAGGAACCCCATGAAGTGGGCGAAGGCCGGCGCCGTGACCATCAGCGAGTTCACCCGGTCGGTCAGGCCGCCGTGGCCCGGGAGGACGTGCCCGAAGTCCTTCACCCCCACGTTCCGCTTCACGTTCGCCATCGTCAGGTCGCCCACCTGGCCGCCGATCCCCACGATGAGGCCGGCAGCCAGGACGCCCGCCGGCGGCACCCACGGGAACGCGATCGGCGCCTGCAGGAACGTGAGGACGACGGTCGTCGCCAGCGCCAGGAGCGATCCCTCGAGGGTCTTGTTCGGACTGATCGGCGTCCAGCGGTGGCGTCCCAGGGTCTTCCCGTAGATGAAGCCGAGCGCGTCGTTGAGCTGCGTCATGAGCACGACATAGAGGAGGTAGCCGAGCCCATCGGGCGACTGCGCGAGATAGGAGAGGTGCGCGAGGAAGTAGCCGAAGAAGACCACCCCTACGATCGACAGGGCGAACGCCTGGAGCATCCCCTCGGTGCGCCGCTCGACGATCGGGACGAAGGCGAGGATGAGCACCGCCCACGTCGGAATCGCCATGAAGAAGTCGTAGCGCTGCAGGTAGGCCGCGATCCCCTCGGCGATGATCGCCCCGTAGACGATCACGACGAACAGCCGCTCCCGATACAGGCCGGTGACGCGCGCGAACTCCTTGAACGCCAGGATCGAGACGACCGCGACCAGGATCGTCCAGGCCGGCTGGCGGACGAACAGCTCATCGATCCAGAGCGCGCCGAGGGCGATCGGGAGCATGACGAGCCAGGTCCGGATGGGCACCCAGACGCCCGGGACGCGCACGATCGCCAGGAGCAGCGAGACGCCCACGACGACGATCGCGGTCGCGACCGTGTAGAAGAGGAGCGGCTGGTCGGCGTAGATGTCGAGCGACACGCCCCACCCCCGGTGACGGACCGGCCGCGGCGGTCCTCGCGGCCCGCGCGGACCCGGTCCGGTCCTCACTCTCCGGTCGTCGGACCACGTGCGGTAGGGCCGGATGGCGCGACGGACGCCCGACTCGCCGGCGCGCCCGCGTCGGCCGCAGACCCGCGTGCGCGGCGGCCGGCAGGGCGGCTCGCGCCCCTTCAGCCTCCGCGGTACCGCCAGCAGCCGGGGAGGTGGTCGTCCACGATCCCCACGGACTCCATGAACGCGTAGACGATCGTGGAACCCACGAACCGGAAGCCCCGCCGCTTCAGTTCCTTCGAGAGGGCGTCCGACTCGGGCGTGGTGGGCGTCAGCTGCGCGAACGTGGTGCCCGGTGCGACGATCCGCGGCACGCCGGGATCGCGGCCGAGGGCGCTCGCGAGATACGCCGCGAACGAGCCATGCTCCGCGACGATCTCGAGGAACGCCGCCGCGTTGCCGATCGTCGCGTCCACCTTGGCGCGGTTGCGGACGATCCCCGCGTCGGCGAGGAGGCGGGCGCGGTCGCGGTCGTCGAAGGCGGCCACCGCCGCGGGCTCGAAGCCGGCGAACGCGCGCCGGAACCCGTCGCGCTTTTTGAGGATCGTGGACCAGGACAGCCCCGCCTGGAAGCCCTCGAGCGAGAGCCGTTCAAACAGCTCGACGTCGCCGGAGACGGGAACGCCCCACTCGGTGTCGTGATAGGCGACCATCCGGACGTCCCGCTCCCCCGGCTCGCTCGCCCACCAGCAGCGCGGCAGGCCGTCGCCCGCGTGGGTCCGCAGGTCGGTCGTCATCGTCCTCCTCCTGCCGTCACCCGCGGTCGGCCTCCGCCCGGGGGTACCTGGTCGCCGGGTCCGGGGTGGGCCCCGCCCTCCGCCCGCAGCGCCTCATCGAGCGCTCCACGGAGGATCCGGTCCATGACCGCCCACTCCGCGAGGAAGGCGTCGTGGCCCTTGTCCGAGGGGAACTCCACGTAGCGGGCGTCCACGCCCGACCGCGCGGCCGCGTCCACGAGCGCGCGGACCTGGCCGGGGCCGTAGAGGATGTCGCCCACGATGCCGACCCCGGTGACGATCGTGCCGGCCCGTTCGCGGGCGCCGGGCTCGGCGCCCGCGCCGCGAGGACCGCCGGGGCCGCCGCTGCCGCCGCTGCCGCCCGTGCCGCCCGTGCCGCCACTGCCGCCCGTGCCGCCGCCACCGGACGGCGCGAGCGCCCGGAACGCCTCCTCGATGCCGCCCCGGTCCCGCCCGACGTCGTGCGCGTCCATCGCGGTCACGAGCGTTCTGTATGTGTCCGGGTCGAACCGGTCCACCAGCTTCTGCCCCTGGTGCACGAGATAGCTCACGATCGAGAGGCGCCCGTCGTCCTCCCGCCCCCGCCCGAACCGGCCGTCGAAGTCGGCCTCGCTCCGGTACGTCGTGAGCGCCAGCCTGCGGGCGATGTCCATCCCCTCCTCGCCGAACCGGTCGACCAGCTCGAGCTGGATGTGGTCCCAGGCGAGCGCCAGGGCGCCGACCGCCGCCGGCGCGGCGATCGAGAGCAGCGAGCCCACCGCGGCGGGCCGCTCGATCGCGATCTCCTGGGCCACCATCCCGCCGAGCGATCCGCCGGCGAGCATGGCCACCCGCTCGATGCCGAGCGCGTCGAGGAGCAGCCACTGCGCGCGGGCCATGTCGCGCGGCGTGACCGCGGGGAACGCGCGGCCGTACGCGCGGCCCGTCGCGGGATCGCGGGACGTGGGCCCGGTGGTTCCGTACCGGCCCCCGAGCAGGTTCGCGCAGAGGACGCCGACCCGCTCGGTGTCGAGCGCCTTCCCGGGACCCACCACCGGCGCCCACCAGTCGCCGGCCGCGTCCGCCGACCCGGTGAGCGCGTGGACGAGGACGACCTGGGGCGCCGCGTCCGGACCGGGCCCGTCGTGGCGGTAAGCGACGTAGACGCCGTCGAGGACGACACCCGACTCGAGCGCCAGTGCGCCGACCTCGCAGGTCTCGACGCGCCCCGACCCGAAGAAGGCGCCCGCCCCGCGCGGCGGCTCGGCAGCGCGGCCGGGCACGGCCTCGGCCCGGGTGCCGCTCGAGCGGTACCGAGGCTCGGCCGCACGTCCGGGGTCCGCCGCCGCGGCGCCGCCGGCCGAGCCGGCACCGCCGCGGCCGTGCACGGTCACGCCGAGGCGCCCACCGGCTCCGACCCGGTGCCGGTCGTCGCCACCGCCAGGGCCTGGTCGAGGTCCGCGAGGATGTCCTCGATCGCCTCGAGCCCCACGGAGAGCCGGATCAGGTCGGGTGTGACGCCCGACGCCGCCTGCTCGTCGTCCGTCAGCTGCTGGTGCGTCGTGGAGGCGGGGTGGATGATCAGGCTCTTCGCGTCGCCCACGTTCGCGAGCAGGCTGAACAGCTTCACGCTGTCGATCAGCCGGCGGCCGGCTTCGCGGCCGCCCTTGACGCCGAAGGTCACGATGCCACCGTAGCCGCCCGAGAGGTAGCGCGCCGCGGTCCCGTGCGTCCAGTGGCTCTCGAGGCCCGGGTAGGCGACCCAGGTGACGCTCGGGTGGGTCTCCAGCCACCGCGCCACCGCCAGCGCGTTCTCGCTGTGCTTCGCGATCCGCAGCGGGAGGGTCTCGAGGCCCTGGAGGAAGAGCCAGGCGTTGAACGGCGACAGGGCAGGGCCGTAGTCGCGCAGGCCCTGCACGCGGGCCTTGACGATGAACGCGAGGGGCCCGAACGCCCCGGCGTAGCTGACGCCGTGGTAGCTCGGATCGGGCTCCACGAAGTCCTGGGCGAACCGCGGCGAGGCCGACCAGTCGAAGCGGCCGGAGTCCACGATGGCGCCGCCGATGCTGGTCCCGTGGCCGCCGATCCACTTCGTCAGGCTGTGGATGACGATGTCCGCGCCGTGGTCGAACGGGCGCGCCAGCAACGGTGCGAACGTGTTGTCCACGATGACCGGGACGCCGCGCTCGTGGGCGATCGCGGCGATCGCCCGAAGGTCGGCGACCTCCAGCTTGGGATTGCCGATCGTCTCGAGATAGACCGCCCTGGTCCGGTCGTCGATCGCAGGGATGAAGCTCGACGGGTCCGACGAGTCCACGAATCGGACGTCGATCCCCAGCTTGGGGAGGCTGTGGCGGAAGAGGTTCCACGTCCCGCCGTAGAGGCTCGTCGCCGAGACGATGTTGTCGCCGGCGCGGGCGAGGTTGAGGATCGCCAGCGTCTCCGCGGCCTGGCCCGACGCCGTCGCGAGGGCCCCGACGCCGCCCTCGAGCGCCGCGAGGCGCTCCTCGAGGACGCCGGTCGTGGGATTCATGATCCTCGTGTAGATGTTCCCGAACTCCTGCAGGGCGAAGAGCCGGGCGGCGTGGTCGGCGTCGTTGAAGAGGTAGCTCGTCGTCTGGTAGAGCGGGACCGCCCGGGCGTTCGTCGCGGGATCGGCGGCCTGGCCGGCGTGGAGGGCGAGCGTTTCGGGGCGGAGGGTCTTCGCGTCGGTCACCTGTCGTTCCTCTCGTCTTCCGCCCCGGCGTCGCCGAGGCGGTGGGGGCGCGGCTGCGCCCGTCGGGCGTCGCGCCGCTCCCGGCGCGATCGCGGTGTCGGTCCCGTGCCCCGATGGGGCGTCGCCCGGCAGGGAGCGCGCTGGCTCGCCCGAGGGCCGGTCGGGTTCGGCGGTCACCCGTCGCGCTGGGGAGGAAACGAAAAGCCGCAGATCCACTGCATCGGATCTGCGGCCCCGGGACCGGACCTGCGGCCCCGGCGTGACCTGTGCGTCTCAGGTCGCGCGGCGCCTCAGGCCCCTTCCTCCTCGCGGCGGGGCCGCCGGCGCATGCGCATGTCCCAGGAGACGCAGGTGTGTGTCATGGGAGGCGCAGTGTGCGGGATGCAGGGGCGCCGGTCAAGCGCGGCCACGGCGCGGCCGACGGCGCGGCCGGCAGCGCGGCGGACCATCGCGCCCCGCCCCGGTCGCTCAGGCGCCCTCCGTCGCCGGCAGGTCCCGCGTCGCGCGTCCGAGGATCACGAGCGCGGCCGCGCAGGCGAGGAAGATCGCCGTGGCGCCCAGCCAGAGCGGCGCTCCGGGCGCGGCGTCCAGGATCCAGCCGCCGATCGGCGGCCCCAGGGCTGTCCCGATCCCGGCTGCCGCGAGCAACAGGCCCTGGTATCGACCGCGGCGGTCCGTGGGTGAGACGTCGGACACGAACGCCGCCTCCATCGGGTAGAAGAGCATCTCTCCGCAGGTGATGGCGGTGACCGCCACCGCGAGCGCGGGCACGGCCAGGCTCGGCTCCTGCGCGACGGCCACGACCGCCATCGCGGCCGCGTACAAGAGCAGCCCGCCTGCCATGACGTACCCCTTGGTCCGCCTCTCGACCGCGGACGTGATGCGCAGCTGGAACAGCACGATGAGGATCCCGTTGAGGCTGAAGAAGAGGCCCCACGTCCCCGTCGAGACCCCGAGGTCGCCCGCGGCGTGCACCGGCAGCACGCTCACCCACAGGAAGATCGCGCCCTGCGCCATGCCCGCGATCGCGAGGAACGCGCCGAACGCACGCGCTCGACGACGCGCCAGCGATACTTCATCCCCGGCCGCCGCCCCCGCCCCGGCCGCCGCCCCCGCCCCGGCCGCAGCCGCCGCGCCGGCCGCCGCGCCGGTCCTCGGCCCGGCCTCGCGCCCCGCGGTCGGCGTCATGGGCGGCTCCAGGCCGACCACCACCGGCAGCTCGTCGACCGCCCGCTCGCGTGCGAGATCGGCCCCCACCGGGACCCCGCCCCCCGCCGAGGGTCTCCCG
>JAKOQS010000153.1 GCA_029778235.1 Chloroflexota bacterium
GCGACCCGCTCCCCGACACCGTGACCGAGATCGAGAACACCGCCTCGGTGGCCGACGACGGGACCAACGGGCCCGACGCCGATCCGACGAACGACGTCGCGACCGACACGGACGCGACGATCGGCGCCGCCGACCTCTCGCTCACCAAGACGGCCGACGTGGTCGCGACCGCCCCCGGCGGCACGATCGCCTACACGATCGCGCTCACCAACCGCGGCCCGAACTCCGCCACCGGGGTGGTCGTGGCGGATCTCCTTCCGCCCGGTCTCGCCTGGGTGCAGGATGACTCGGCGGGCGGGTACGACCCGGTCACGGGACGCTGGTCGATCGGCGCCGTCGCGGTGGGCGAGACCGTCAGGATCGACATCACGGCCAGGGCGACCGTGCCCGGGACGATCGACAACGTCGCCGAGGTCGTCGCCGCCGATCAGGTTGACCCGGATTCCGTCCCGGACGACGGCGACCCGACGCAGGACGATCGGGCACACGCGGTCGTCATCGTCACCGGGGCTCCGCCGTCGCCGAGCCCCACTCCGACGCTGCCGCCGCGGCAACGTCCCGTGCTCGAGCCGACCGCTCCACCGTTCCCATCGTTCCCGGTGACCCCGACGCCGACGCCCACCGCGACGCCCACGCCGACGCCCACCGCGACGCCCACGCCGACGCCCACGCCGACGCCCACGCCGACGCCCACCCCGACGCCCACCCCGACGCCCACCCCGACGCCCACCCCGACGCCCACCCCGACGCCCACGCCTTCGGGCGGGACCGGTGGGATCGGGGACGCGAACATGACGCCTCCGACCACGTCCGGTGGCGGCCCGGCTCCAGCCGGAACGACCGGCCAGCCCGTCAACGCCATCGTCGCGCTGCTGGCTCTCGCCGTCGCACTCCTACTCTCTGCGCCCCGCCGTCGGCGGCGATGACCGCCACCCGGAAGGCGGCCCGACGCCGGGATCCGGCCGGGGCCTGACCACCGAGCGCCGGCACGCCTCCACGAACGCCGCCCACAGGCGCTCGAATGCCGGCGGCGTGGACTCGGTGCGCTCCGGGTGGCACTGCACGCCGACGACGAACCTGCCGTCGGTCGCCTCGAACGCCTCGATCAGCTCGCCGGCCGGGCTCTCCGCCCAGGCGGTGGCACGCAGGCCCGGCGCCAGGTCGGCCGCCCGCACCGCCTGGTGGTGGTAGGTGTTGACCGGGAGGACGGGGTCGTCGCCCGCCTCGATCGCGCCACCGCCACCCGTGAGCGACCGCCCCAGCACGGAGTCCGCCGCGAACCGGATCGGATGCGTCGCGGCCGGCCCGTGCCCCCAGCGCGGCCCGGAATGTCCGTCGACGTGCTGGAGGAGGCTGCCGCCCGCGAACACGTTGATCGCCTGGAAGCCCCGACAGATGCCCAGGACGGGGACGCCGCGGATCGCGGCCGCGGCCCATGCCTCCGCCTCGAGCGCGTCGCGGTCCGGCTCCACGCCATGTGACCCGGTGTCCGCGTGGCCGTACCGCGACGGATGGATGTCGGCCCCGCCGGTGAGCAGGAGGCCGTCCATCGCGGCGAAGGCGGCGAGGCGCTCCGGTTCGGTGGCGGTCGCGTCGAGGATGACCGGGATCCCCCCGTGGCGACGGATGCCGGCGGCGTACAGCTCGATCTTCCGCGCGGTCACGGCCGGCTCGTCCTGCGCGGACGCGACGGTGACGGTGGCGACGATGCGAGGGGACGCTGGTCCGGTCACGCGCGGAGGATACCCGCCGGCCGCGGCAGCGGCACCGGCGCGCGACGTGCCGATCCCGGCGCGTCAGGCCAGGGGCGTCGCGTCGAGCAGCTCCTCGATCGCCGTGACCTCGGACTCGACGCGCCCGGGCCCCGTGGGCTCGAACTCGTCGGCGATCCCGGCGCTCTCCTCTGCCGTCGCCACGCGGTCGCCGCCGCGCGCCTTCGCGAAGAAGGCGCCGCGCGAAGCGA
>JAKOQS010000154.1 GCA_029778235.1 Chloroflexota bacterium
CTGATCCTCTTCCCCATCCTCCTCTTCCCGATCGCGGTCGGCCGCTACATCAGCGCGCACCGTAGCCTGGCGGCGTCGGTCGCCGAGCGGGACGCCCGCGCCGGGTTCGAGCGCGAGCTGGCCGCGAGCCGGGCCGTGCACGGGGAGCGGGAGCGGATCGCCCAGGAGATGCACGACTCGCTCGGTCACGTTCTGGCGCTCGTCGCGATGCAGGCAGGCGCCCTGGAGGTCGGCTCGAGGGATCCGGACGTGGTCAAGGCCGCGGAGCAGATCCGGTCGACGGCGCGCTCCGGGCTCTCCGAGCTGCGCGCCGTCGTGCATGCCCTCGGGGAGGACGAGCGCCGGGATCCGACGCCCAGCCTGCAGGGGCTGCCGCGGCTGATCGGGGAGAGCAGGGACGCGGGCGCGGTCGTGACCGTGTGCGACGGGCTCACCGAGCGGGACCGGGCCGCGCTTCCGCCGTCGACCGGGCGTGTGGTCTATCAGGTGATCCATGAGGCGCTGACCAACGCCCACCGGCACGCGCCGGGCGCGGCGGTCGACGTCGCGCTGTCCGGCGCGCCGGGGGCGAGCCTCGAGGTGCGGGTCGGGAACGCGCTCGTGCCCGGCGGCGAGGCCGGCGCGGGGACCGGGCTCCGCACCCTCCGCGGCAGGCTCGCGGTGCTGGGCGGCGAGCTCGACGCCCGGGCGTCGCGGGGCCGCTTCGAGCTGTGCGCGCGGCTGCCCTGGGAGGCGACCGCATGATCCGCGTGGCCATCGTCGACGACGACCCCTTCGTCCGAGCGGGGCTGCGCGCCATCCTCTCCACCGCCCCGGACCTCGACGTCGTCGGTGACGCCGACGACGGGGCGGGCGTCCCGGACCTGGTCGGCGCCGCTCGGCCGGACGTCGTCGTGATGGACGTCCGGATGCCGCGGGTCGATGGCATCGAGGCGACGGCACGCCTCACCGCGGCGGGCGGCTCGCCGCGGGTGCTCGTGCTCACCACCTTCCAGCTCGACGCCCACGTCTTCGCCGCGATCGAGGCCGGGGCGAGCGGGTTCCTGCTCAAGGACACGCCCCCGGCGGAGCTGATCGACGCCGTGCGGGTCGTCGCCTCGGGCGACGCGATGCTGAGCCCGGCCCACACTCGGGCGCTCTTCGAGCGGTTCGCCGACGCGGGCGCCGACCGGCGCCGCAACGCCGCGCGCGGGCTTCTCGGCAGGCTCAGCGCGCGCGAGCGCGAGGTGGCCGAGTGCGTCGCGAAGGGTCTCTCCAACGCGGAGATCGGGGCGGAGCTCTACTGCTCAGAGGCGACTGTGAAGACCCATCTGACAAGGGTGTTCACGAAGCTCGACGACATGAACCGGGTGCGCCTCGCGCTGCTCGTCCGCGACGCCGACGGCGGAGGCGGGGAGTCGGCCTAGCGTCGCGACGAGCCTCTACAGGACCAGGCCGCCGGTCAGCCGGCTGGGGTGCCCGAATCGGTGGTTCGTGATGCTCACGGACTGCTCGCGCAGGTATGGGAGCAGCGCGACCCGGCCCGCCGGAACCGACGGCCCCGCGTAGACCGCGAGGTCGATCGATCCGCCCGCGTCGGCCAGGAGGTCGCGCGTACCGAGGTGGCGCACGCGGCCGGTGGCCGCCTCGTCGAAGTCCTTGTCGGCCGTGACGACGACGCGGTGGCCCGCGAGCGCGATGCGCACCTCGGGCGCGGGCTCCTCGCGGAACGAGAACGTGGCGGGGGAGCCGGCGGCGGACGCGGCGGC
>JAKOQS010000019.1 GCA_029778235.1 Chloroflexota bacterium
AGTCTAGCCGCCGGGCGGGGTGCCGGAGGCGGTCCGAGGCCCGGGGCGGTCCGGGCTGTACCGGATGCTCGCCGGGGCTGACCGCCGCGGGGTCCCGCCCCGGCGCGTCCCGGCCGCGCTCCGCCCGACCTACCCCGCGTCGCGGGCGACGGCCGTGACGCCCTTGAGCTGCTCGACGCGGCCCATGACCCGCGCGAGCTGCGCGACGGAGGCGACCTCCAGCGTGAGCTTCACCCGCGCGGTCCCGTCGGGGGTCACCCCCACCGACGCCGCGATGATGTTCACCTTGTGCTCGGCCATGACCTGCGTGATGTCGTTGAGTAGCCCGGTCCGGTCGTGGCCCTCGACGATGATCGAGATCGGGTACGTCTGGACCGGGCCCGTCTCCCACTCCACGTCCACGAGGCGGGCACGTTCCCGCTCCCCGAGCACGGTCGCGCACGAGCGCAGGTGGATGGTCACCCCCTTGCCGCGCGTGATGAAGCCCACGATCGGGTCGCCCGGGATCGGGTGGCAGCAGCCGCCGAACCGGACGAGCAGGTCCCCCACCCCCTTGACGCGGACGCCGCCCGTCCGGGCGATCGAGGGCGGTGGCGCGACCGTGGGGATGGTGTCCTGCTGCGTGTCGTCCGCGACACCCAGGCGCATGACGACCTGCTGCGCCCCCGTCGCACCGTAGCCGATCGCCGCGTAGAAGTCGTCCAGGGCGTCGTAGCCGTAGCCACGCGCCACCTCGAGGAGCCGCTCCTGGCCGACCGCCTTGATCGAGGTCCGGGCGAGCCGGCGGAGCTCGCGCTCGAGCGCCTCGCGGCCGTGGACGATGTTCTCGGAGCGCTCCTCCTTCTTGAACCATTGGCGGATCTTCTCGCGCGCATGGCTCGTCCGGACGACCGACAGCCAATCGCGCGACGGCCCGTGCTCGCCCTTGGTCGTCACGATCTCGACGATGTCGCCGTTGCGGAGGCGGTAGTCGAGCGGCACGAGCCGGTTGTTCACCTTCGCGCCGATGCATCGATGGCCGACGTCCGTGTGGATCCGATACGCGAAGTCGAGCGGAGTCGCGCCCGCCGGCAGGTCCTTGACCTCGCCCTTCGGCGTGAAGACGAAGACCTGGTCCTGGAAGATGTCGAGCTTGATGCCCTCGACGAACTCGGTCGCGTCCGCGACGTCGCGCTGCCAGTCCATGAGCTGCCGCAGCCAGGCGAGCTTGGCGTCGTAGGCGCGCTCCGAGCGGGAACCCTCCTTGTACCGCCAGTGGGCGGCGATGCCCACCTCGCTGACCGCGTGCATCGCGTGCGTGCGGATCTGGATCTCGAGCGGCTTGCCGTCGAGGGCGATGACGGCGGTGTGGAGGCTCTGATAGCCGTTCGACTTCGGGACGGCGATGTAGTCGTCGAACTGGCCGGGGATCGGATGCCACAGCGAATGCACGACGCCGAGGGCGGCGTAGCAGTCGCGCACCTCGTCCACGAGGATGCGGATCGCGTAGACGTCGTAGATCTCGCCGAACGACGCGCCCTTGCGCTGCATCTTCCGCCAGATGCTGTAGATGTGCTTCGGGCGGCCGTTGAGGTCCGCCTCGATCCCCGCGTCGGCGAGGTGCGGCGCGAGCTCCTCGATGGCGCGCTCGACGTAGGACTCGCGATGCCGCCGGCGCGTGTCGAGGCTGCCGACGAGCTCTCGGTACCGCTCCGGCTCGAGTGCCTTGAACGCAAGGTCCTCGAGCTCCCACTTCATCTGCCAGATGCCGAGGCGCTCGGCGAGCGGGGCGTAGATCTCGAGGGTCTGGCGCGCGATCCTGCTCTGCTTCTCGGGCGGGAGCGATCCGAGCGTCCGCATGTTGTGGAGGCGGTCCGCGAGCTTGATGAGGACGACCCGGATGTCGTCCGCCATCGCGAGGAACATCTTCCGGATGCTCTCGGCCTGGCGCTCCTCGTGGCTGTGCGTCGAGAACTTGGAGAGCTTGGTGACGCCGTCCACGAGGTGGGCGACCTCGGGGCCGAATCGCTCCTCGATGTCGCCGAGGCTGTGCTCGGTGTCCTCGGGGACGTCGTGCAGCAGCGCGGCCTGGATGGCCGTCGCGTCCAGCCCGAGCTCGGCCAGGGTGATCGCGGCCGAGATCGGGTGCGTGACGTACGGCTCGCCCGACGCCCGACGCTGGTCGCCGTGGGCCGCGATCGCGAAGGCGACCGCCTCGCGCACCCGGTCCACGTCGGCCTTGGCGGCCTGGGGACCCATGGCGGCGACGAGCGCCGCCTCCAGCGAACCGACCGATCCGCCGTGGCGCGGGCGGCGCGCACCACGGCGCGCGTCGCCGCGCGAAGGGGCCTCAGGGGCCCCGGTGGTGTGCGCCTGCTCGGTCGTCATCGGTGCGCGGAAGGATACCAGCCGTCCCGCCGGCTCACGGCCGCAGCCGGTCGAGCTCCTCCCCGGCCACGGCACGCTCGTCCCAGGGGACGGGCCCGTCGCGACCGATGATCTCCGCCTCGTGACCCTTTCCGGCGAGCACGACCACGTCGCCGGGACGGGCGAGGCCGAACGCGAGCGCGATGGCAGCGCGTCGATCCGGCTCCAGGTGCAGCGTCGAGCCGCGCCGCAGCCCCGCCGCCCGTGCGCCGGCTGCGATCTGCTCGAGGATCGCGACGCGGTCCTCGCCGCGCGGGTCCTCGTCCGTCAGCACGACCGCCCGGCACCGCTCGCCTGCGATGCGGCCCATCATCGGCCGCTTGGCCACGTCCCGCTCCCCCGCCGAGCCGAAGACGGCGATCAGGCCGCCGCCCGCACCCGCGGCGGCCGGTCCCAGCTCGTCGAGCACGAGCCGGAGCGACGCCGGGCTGTGCGCGTAATCGACGATCACCGTGAACGGCTGCCCGCGGTCCACGCGCTCCATCCGGCCGGGCACCGGCGGGGCGGCGGCGACCCCCGCGAGCGCGGCGTCCAGGTCAAGGCCGACCCCCTCGACGAGCGCCAGGACCGCGAGCGCGTTCCAGACGCTGAACCGGCCGAGGAGGCCCAGGCGCATCCGGCGACGCCCGTCGGGCGTGTCGAGGTCCGCCGTGAGCCCCGTGGGATCCTGCTCGATGCGGACCGCGCGCACGTCCACGCCGGGCCGCTCCCCGAACGTGATGACCCGTGCGCCCGCGCCCTCGGCTGCGCGCACGAATGCCGGCGCGGCGGGGTCGTCGGCGTTGACCACCGCGGTCTTGGGCCAGGCGCCTGACCCGACGATCCCCCCCGGCCCCTTGCGCGGGTTCGCCGCCGAGACGGCCAGGGATTCGAAGAGCCGCAGCTTCGCCGCCCGATACGCCGAGTACGAGCCGTGGAACTCGAGGTGCTCGTGGCTGAGGTTCGTGAAGACGGCGGCGTCGTAGGCCACGCCCGCCACGCGATCGAGAGCGAGGCCGTGCGACGTGGTCTCGATGACCGCGCAGCGGTCGCCCGCGCGGGCCATCGCGCGGAGGAGCCGCTGGAGCTCTGGCGCCTCCGGGGTCGTCGCGTGCACGGGGTTCGGCACCTCGGTGCCGCCCACCCGGACGATCGCGGTGGTCGAGAGGCCCGTCGGGAGGCCCGCGGCCTCCAGTGCGGCGACCAGCAGCCGGCTGGTGCTCGTCTTGCCGTCCGTCCCCGTGACGCCGACGACGGCGAGCGCCCGGCTCGGGTCGTCGTACCACCAGCAGGCGCACGGCGCGAGCGCGCGCTGGCTCGAGTCCACGACGAGCTGCGGCGCGGCGAGTGCGTGCGCGGCGCGCTCGACGACGACGGCCGACGCCCCGCTCGCGACCGCCGTGTCGAGGTGGTCGTGGCCGTCGGCATGGGCGCCCGGGACGGCGATGAACACCCATCCGGGCGCGACACGGCGGGAGTCGTACGTGATGCCCCGGACGGCGAGCTCGGACAGCCCGCCGGCAGCCGCGGCGCCGACGAGGCCGCCGGGGCCCTGCGCCGGTCCCGCTGCCGCGCCCGCACTCCCCTCGGCCACGACGCCCTTGAGGCGTCCGGTCGCATGGAGGCGCGCCGCGAGATCACCGAGGGGCCGCGGAGCGTCCGGCTCGGCGTCGGCGAGGAGACCGGCGATCCGCGCGACCGCCGCTGCATCACCCATGCCGTGCTCCTCGAAGTCGCCGGAGCGCCGCGGCCGTCGCGCGGCCGGCGGCGTACCGGCGCGGACGCAGCACGCGCTCGTGCGCACCAGCCAGCTCCACCCAGGCACCGCCGAAGGCGCGCTTGAACTCGAAGAGGCCCCACATGGGGTCCCCCTCGGCCGGGATCCCCCGGGCGCCGGCGACGTCCACGCCGCCGAGGTCGAGCTCCGCGCGTCCCTCCGCGACGGCGAGGCGCATCGCCTCCCAGAGGAGCAGGTGCACGACGCCCGGGTGCTCGGCCCGCAGGTCCACGCGATCGCCGGAGTGGCCGTACGTCAGCCGTACGCCATGGCGGAAGAAGACGGCACCCCCGAGCAGGGTCCCCTCGGGCTGGGCCCAGGACTCCCCGGGTGGGACGTCGCGCACCTCCAGGTACGCGAGGTGCCCGGCGCGCATCGCGGCGAGCCACCAGGCCACGGACCGCTCCCGAGACCCGATGGCGAACCCTCGCCGCGTCCCCGTCGCCTCGAGCAGCTCGTGGAACGGGCCCAGGGCCGCCTCGGCGGCGCGCACCAGCATCGCGGTGGGCGGCCGGGCGACCCGGCCGGGCGCGAGCGGGTCGTCCGCGGCCGCGACGGCCGCGTCGGGTCCCTCCGGCGCCGCGATCCGCGCGGCATCGAACCGTCGCACGACCAGCCCCCGGCGGCGCGCGCTCCCGATCCGTTGCCGGGTCTTCTTCGCGATGTGCTCCCTGGCGCCGTCGATCCCGCCGTCGAGCGGGACCGCCATCCGGTCGCGCGACGGCATCAGCTCCTCGATCGGCGCGAACCCGGCCTCACGCAGCAGCGACCGGTACCCGGTCGCCGCCGGGATCTCCGCGTCGGTCGCCACCACGTCGACGCCGTCCGCGGCGAGACGGCGCACCACGCCCGTCAGGCGGGCGACGACGCGCTCGGGCGGGTCCCCGGCCGCCACCGGCCCGCGCGGGATGTACGCGCTCGCACCCCCGATCGCCGGCCACGGGCGCAGGAGTGCGAGGACCGGGATCCCCGCATCGTCCAGCAGACGTCGCGGGCGCCAGCCCGCGCGCGCCGCGTGCTCGGCCCACGCGAGCGACTGCCAGATGCTCCCCCCGGGGCCGTCCACGGCGACGGCATCCCAGTGGTCGAGGTCGCTCGTCGTCGCGTCCCGGACCTCCACGGCGGGATTCAATCGGCGCCCGCGGCGGGCACGTCGGCCCGCCCGAGGCCGGCGCGCCGCCGGGACCAGCGGACGCGCGCGGCCTGTCCGCGCTCGTAGACCTCGCGACCGACCGGGTCCAGCACGAGGTCCCACGCGCCGATGTACCGGACCTCGCGACCCCCGAAGCCGGTCTTGAAGTGCTTGATCCCCGGGTGCGCCAGGCCCCACATGTCGTACGCGGACGCGCCCGCCGCCCGCGCCCGCAGGATCGCCTCCCACTTGAGGAGGTAGTTGGCGCGCAGCTCCGCGCCGGTCGCGGTCATCCCGCCGTACGGTTCGATCACGCGCGCGCCCGTCGCGACGAGGAAGAGGGCGGCCAGCGGCGTCCCGTCGGGTCCCTCGGCGAGCAGCAGCGTCGCCCGACCGTCCGGCCGGAAGGCGTCCCACACGTCCCGGTATGCCCCGAGCGTGCGGATGAGGAACCCGGCCCGCGACGCGGTCTCGCGGTAGATCCCGTAGAACGTCTCGAGCTCACCGGACTCGGCGGACCGGACCGTAACGCCCCCGGCCCTGGCCTTGCTCACGTACTGCCGCCACTTCTTCCGGAGGCCCGACCAGAGGTCGTCCTCGGAGATGGCGAGGTCCACGACCCTGGTGCGGTCGGGCTGGATCGGGGGCGCCGGCCGGAACCCGGCGGCCGCGAGCGCGGTGCGCGCCGCCCCACCGGGGTCGTCGGGGCCGTCCGCCTCGACCTCTGGGTCGAAACGCACGTGGGAGAGGCGGCGCACGGTGGAGCTCGCCTCCGCCCGGAGCGCAACGACCAGGTCCTCCATCGCGGCGCGGTCCCACCTCGTCGCGATGGGCCCGCGCGGCGCGTAGCCGAACGTCCACGGGACGGGACGGGGGCGGCGCAGAAGGACCTGCGCACCGACCGAGCCGGCGGCCGATTCCGCGGTGACGACCCGCGCGTCCCACCCGTTGCGCGCCTTCACCCGGGCCCAGGCGCGCGTCTGGAGGTAGCTGCCCAGTGGGCTCGCCGCGACGCGCGCGTCCCAGGCGTCGGCGGGACCCGCGTCGTCGAAGGGCGGCGCGAGGATCACCCCCAGGGGCCCGCGTGTCATGCGGGTGATCTCCGGAGGGCGTCGCGCATGAGGCCGAGCATAGTGGGCAGCTCGGGGATCCGCAGTGCGTAGGCCACCCCGACGAACGCCGCGCCGCCGGCCAGGCCGGCCAGCGCCACCTCGACCGCGAGGGCGGGCTTGCCGAGGTCGGTCCCCAGAGCCGACTCGACGAGCCGGACCGCGAGCAGGGCGGCCAGCCCCGCCGCGATCGCCGCGGCACCCGAGCGCAACCCCGCGTCCACCAGCTCGCCGATGCGGAAGCCGCTGACACGCCGCCAGAGGATGACGGTGAGGATCGCCGTCTCCACCCACGACCCCACGGCCAGTCCGAGCGCGAGCCCCGGCAAGCCCATCGTCCAGATCGTGGCGACTGCCACCACCACGTTGACGACGACGGCGACGATCGCCGCGAGGACGGGGGTCAGCGTGTCGCGTCCCGCGTAGAACGCCCGGGCGAGGATGACGATGAGCGACTCGGAGGCGAGCCCCAGCAGGAAGTAGAAGAGGGCGTCCGCGGTGAGGTCGACCGCGTACGCGTCGAACTTCCCGTAGTCGAACAGAAGCGTGATGATCTGTCGCCTCAGCACGATCCCCAGCGCGGTGGCCGGGAGCATGACGAACAGGATCAGCCGGAGGCTGCCGACCAGCAGGTGCGTGTACTGGCGGATGGAGCCGCGTGCGAGCTCGGCGCTCATGGCGGGCAGCGTGACGATGCCGAGCGGGACGCCGATGACCCCGATGGGGATCTGGAGCACGGTGAACGCGATCGTGTAGGCGGTGATCGATCCGACCGCGAGGAGCGACGCGAGCGAGGTCATGATCACGAGGCTCAGCTGGCCGACGCCGAGCCCGAGGGCCCGCGGCGCCATCAGGAGGAGCGTCTGCCGGGCGGCCGAGTCGCGCAGGTCGATGCGCGGCGCGTACCGGAACCCCACCCGCGTGACGGCCGGGATCTGCACCGCGAGGTGCAGCGCCGACCCGGCCACGACGCCCACCGCCAGGCCCACCACCCCGAAGGCCGGCGCGAGCAGGAGCGCCGCCGCGATGATCGCGATGTTGTAGAGGATCGGCGCGACGGCCGGCGCCAGGAAGTGGTGGCGGGCGTTGAGCACGCTGTTGGCCACCGATCCGAGCGCGAGCAGGATCGGGCTGATGAGCATGATCCTGGACAGCTCGATCGTGAGGTCCATCTGCTCGGGACCGAAGCCGGGCGTGATCGCCGGGACGATCCACGGCGCCAGCACGAACACGATCGCCGCGAGCACGCCGAGGGCGAGGATCATCAGGTTGCCGATGGTGGACGTCACCCGCCAGGCGTGGTCGTTCTCGTCCCGAGCGAAGAGGCCCGCGAGGACGGGGATCAGCGCCGTGCCCAGTGCGCCGGCGGCGACCAGCTGGAAGATCAGGTCGGGGATGCGGAACGCGGCGAAGAACGCGTCGAGATCCGGGCCGGCGCCGAACGTGGTGGAGATGACCAGGAGGCGGATCCACCCGAGGATCCGTGCGGCGAAGAACGCGCTCGTGACGATGAGCCCTGCGCGTGCCAGCGAGCGCCGCGAGGTCACGTCCCCTGCCCCGTCTTCGTCGCCCGTGGATGGGCCGCCCGGTACGACGCCCGCAGCCGCGCGGGGGAGACGTGCGTGTACACCTGGGTGGTCGCGAGGCTCTCGTGGCCCAGCAGCTCCTGGACGACGCGCAGGTCGGCACCCCCGTCGAGCATGTGCGTCGCGAAGGAGTGGCGCAGCGTGTGCGGCGTCACGTCGTCGGGCAGGCCGGCCTGGCGCCGGTGGAGGTCGAGCCGGAACCGGATCCCTCGGGCCCCGAGCGGCCCGCCGCGGTGGTTGAGGAAGAGCGCGGGAACCGGGTCCCCGGCCGTCGCGCCCGGGCGGCGGGCGAGCAGTGTGGGCCGGCCCCGCTCGAGGTACGCGGCGAGGGCGTCACGAGCCGGGCGGCCGAGCAGCGTCACGCGCTCCTTGCGGCCCTTGCCCACCACCCGCATCTCGCCGTGACGGAGGTCCGCGCTCGCCACCGTCGCCGCAGCCAGCTCACTGATCCGGAGCCCGGCCGCGTACGCGGTCTCGACGAGTGCGCGGTCGCGCAATGCGAGAGCCTCCCCGATGACCGGGCCGGCATGTCCGCCCGGCGTCCCTGCAGCGTCGATGAGGCGCTCGATCCCGGCCGTGTCCACGACGGCCGGGAGGCGCCGCGGCAGCCGGGGGGTGGCGATCGCCGCCCAGGGGTCTCCGGGCGCGAGGCCCTCGCGCGCTGCCCAGCGATGGAACGACCGGATGGCCGCGAGGCGCTGGGCGACCGTCCGGCGGGCGCGCCCGGTCGACAGGTCGGCGAGGTACGCGCGCAGCTCGCGGCGCGACGGCCGTCGCCAGTCGGCCCCGGCAGCGTCGAGCCATCGGAGGTACGGCCCGACGGCTCCCCGGTACGACCGCAGCGTGTGCGGGGACGCGTCTCGAGCGGCGAGAGAGCGCAGGAACCGGGAGAGCGCCGCCTCGCCGGTCACTGCCGCGGTCCGGCCCCGTCGGGTTCGGCGCCGTCCGCGTCGGTGCCGCCCGTGTCCCCGGGCTCCCTCGCGCTGCGCGACCCGCTTCCCCGGGCGGCACGTCCACGGCCGGAGCCGCCCGCCGCACCGCGCGCGGTCCCGCCGGACCGGGGCCGACCCGCGGCGCCCGAGCGACCGCCACCTCCCCGCCGGCCGGGCGCCGCGGGGCGCGCACTTCGGCGCGGACGATCGAGCGCGGACGCGTCGGGGGCGCCGCCGGCGAGCCTCGTCAGGGGCGCCACGCCGCCGGCCGGCACCGGCACCGGGGCGCCGCAGGCGAGGCAGATCCCCGCGGCCGGGTCGTCGGTCGCCGCGACCGCGGCTCCGTCCGCGTCGTGCAGTGCGCCCGTGGGCGTCCGGGACGTGGTGTACCGGCACGTGGGGTACCGCGAGCAGCCGTGGAAGACGGAGCCGGCGCGACGGGCGCGACGGGCCACCAGGATCCCGGTGCCACACCGTGGGCAGGGGACGTCGAACGGCAGCTTGTCCGGGGGCGGTGGGCCGTCCTTCTTGATGTACCGGCACGCCGGGTAGCGGTCGCACCCCACGAAGGGCCCGAACCTGCCCCGCCGGGCGACGAGCTTGCCGCCGTCCGCCTCGCCGCACTCCGGGCACGGCTCCCCCACCCCGTCCGGCTGGCGGCCGTCGGTCCCGGCGCCGGCGGCCGCCCCCGTCCCCGCGGCGGGCAGCGGTCGGCTCTCCTTGTGCTCGGGATAGTGCGAGCAGGCGAGGTACTCGCCGAACCGGCCGGCGCGCACGACCATCGGGTGGCCCTCGGAGCAGGTGAACTCGCCCTCGAGTCCCGCCTCGGCGGGCGACAGCCCGATGTCCGCCGGCCGCAGCTCCTTCGCCTTGGTCGTCGCGATCCTCGCGAGTGGGTCGTAGAAGTCCCGGACGACCGGCACCCAGCGCCGCCGGCCGGTCGCGACCGCGTCGAGGTCGCTCTCCATCCGGGCGGTGAAGTCCACGTCCACGAACTCGCCGAAGTGCTCCACGAGCAGGTCCGTCACGATGTACCCGACGGGTTCGGGCCGGAGGCGCCGGTCCTGGACCGCCACGTACCCCCGATCCACGATCGTCGAGATCGTCGCCGCGTACGTGCTGGGCCGGCCGATCCCGGCCTCCTCCAGCGCCTTGATCAGCGACGCTTCCGTGTACCGCGGCGGCGGCTCCGTGAAGTGCTGGGTCGGGCGGACGTCCGATGCCCCGGCGTCGGTCCGGGCGACCTCGGTCGCGTCCCCTTCCCGCATCGGCGGGACGGACGCCTCGCGCTCGTCCTCGCCGTCGTCCCGCCCCTCGGTGTAGACACGGCTGAACCCGTCGAAGATCGTCCGGGTCGCGCTCGCCCGAAGCCCGAACCGGCCGTCGGCCAGGTCGATGGTCGTCGTCTCGATGCGTTTCGCCGCCATCTGGCTCGCGATCGCCCGCTGCCAGATCAGGCGGTACAGACGTGCCTCGTCCGCCTTCAACGCGCCGGCCACGCGCTCCGGGTCGCGCGCGAACGACGTCGGCCGGATCGCCTCGTGCGCCTCCTGGGCGTTTCGCGACTTCGTCTTGTAGTGGCGCCCCTTGGGCATCCCGTACGCCGAGCCGAAGCGCTCGGCGATGACCGTCTGCGCCTCCCGCATCGCCTGCGAGGAGAGGGCGACCGAGTCGGTGCGCATGTAGGTGATGAGGCCCGCCTGCTCCCCGTCGACCTCCACTCCCTCGTAGAGCCGCTGCGCGACCGACATCGTCCGCTTGGGCGAGAAGCCCAGCTTGCGGCTCGCCTCCTGCTGAAGCGTGGAGGTGGTGAATGGTGGGGCCGGGTTCCGACTGGAAGGCCGGACGGAGACCGAGGTCACGCGTGGGCGCGCGACCGCCAGCTCCGCGGCGAGAGCGTCGGCCGTCGCCGCGTCCGGGATCACCGGCTTCGCGCCGTCCACCCGTACGAGATCCGCGAGGAACGTGTCGCCGGACGCCGTGCGGAGCAGTACCTCGATCGTCCAGTACTCCTCGGCGACGAACGCCCGGATCGCCCGCTCCCGCTCGACGACCAGCCGGACGGCCACCGACTGGACGCGGCCCGCAGACAGGCCCGAGCGCACCTTGCGCCACAGGATCGGGCTGATCGTGTAGCCCACCAGCCGGTCCACGATCCGGCGCGCCTGCTGTGCGTCCACGAGATGGCGGTCGATCGCGCGGGGATGCGCGAACGCCTCGCGGATGGCCGGCTCGGTGATCTCGCTGAACGTGACGCGGAGCGTCCGGTCCTCCGGGAGGCGGGCCGCCTCCGCCACGTGCCACGCGATGGCCTCCCCCTCACGGTCGAGGTCGGTCGCAAGGTAGATCGAGGGCGCCGTCCGGGCCGCCTTCTCGATGGCCTGCACCTGACGCGCCCGGTCGGCGACGATCTCGTACTCCGGGGCGAAGTCGTGCTCGACGTCGACGCCCATCTCGCCCTTGGCCGGGTGCTCGGGGAGGTCACGGACGTGCCCGTACGACGCGAGGACGCGGAAGTCCGGCCCCAGGTAGCGCTCGATGGTCCGGGCCTTGGCCGGCGACTCGACGATCACGAGGTTCCTGCTCATCGCGGGGGAGTCTAGCATCGGCCCTTCGACGCCCGGCTCACCCGGCGCAGGTCAGCTTTCGCGGATCCTCCGCAGGAGGTCCTCGTCGATCTCCAGCTCCGGCTCTTCGCCCTCGGCCTCGTCGAGGTCGCGGGCGGCGCCGCCGCCGAGGTCGCCGGCCGCCGAGGCCGGGATCTCCACGAACCGGACGTGCGGCAGCGGGAACAGGAAGTACGAGTCGCTCCGGTCCACGAACAGCGGGCGCTTGCCGGCGAGCGTCCGCACGTTCGTGCAGACCACGCACGCGTCGGCCGCCGTGGGCAGCGCGAAGAGGTCCACGAGGAGCGGCTGCTCGTTGTGCAGGTGCAGGACCGCGTCCCGGATCAGCCCCATCGCCCGCGACCCTACGGGGCGTAGAAGTTCGAGACGATCCGGACGTTCCCGGCGTGGACCCAGACGCCGATGCCCACCCGCGTGTACTGGGCGTTCATCAGGTTCACGTAGTGGCCGCCGTTGTACGGCTTCTCGCTCTGGAAGAACAGCTGGGTCGCGATCGCGCCCCTCCGCGGGTCGCCGCTGGGGCACCCGATGTTCTCGGCCCATTTGTAGCTCGTGAACCCGGCACGGGCGAGCCGCGTGCCCGGGTTCCCGTCGAGGAAGTGGTCGCAGGCACCGCGCTCGGCCAGGTACTTGGCGTACGGCCGCGCGACCTTGGCGGCGATCCCGGCGTCGTAGACGAGCGGCGCCACATCCCGGCCGCCGGGGCTGGTGCACGCGCCGTTCGACGCCACCCAGCCGCCGGTGCGGGTGCAGTTCACGAGCGTGAGGTAGTACCGCTCCACCGAGGCCCACGCACCGCCGCCGACGACACCCCCCGAGGTGGAGGCCGGGGCCGGCGCGGGCGCCGGGGAGGTGGTCGCCGCCTCGGCGGTCGCCCGCGTCGCCGGCTTCGGCGGGGCCGGCGGCTTCTTGATGGTCGTGAACGTGGACGTCGCGGTCTTGCCGATCGGCGCGCCGGTCGCGGACCGCGCCTTGGTCGAGACGCTCAGGACGACCTTGGTGCCGAACGGCAGGTCGGACTTCGGCGTGAAGACCAGGACCGTGTCGCCCTCCGCCCAGCGGACCTTGCCCGCGATGGCCTTGCCCTTGACCGTCGCCTTGAACGCCGCGGCCGTCGTCTTCCGGTCCATCTTCTCGGTGAACCGCACGGAGAGGACCGCGTCGCGCGCGACCTCGGTCGTCTTGGCGAACGGTCGGAAGCGCACGACGGCCGGCGCGGCGGCGGTGCGGGCCACGAGGCGCGCGACCGCGACGACCTCGCCGCCGTCGGTGTCGAGGATCGGCTTGGCGAAGGTCACGACATACGTCGTGTCGGGCTTCAGGCGGGCCGTCGGGGTCACCGTCACGACGGTTCCGCCGCCGCGGGAGGTGGCCGTCACCTTCACCTTCACGGCCGGCGTGATCTTCAGCGCGGCGCGCACCTGCGCCACGTCCACGGGACGGTCGAACTTCACGACGAAGGCGGAGTTGGTGAGGATGCGCTTCCCGTCGCGCTTGGTCGCCGCGAGCGAGCCGGCGGTGGCGGCGCGCGTGACGAACGACGAGCGCACGGGCGCCGCGAGGACGGCACCGGCCGAATCGTGGGCCCCGGCCCCGACCGTCACCGTCACCAGCGTCGCCGGATCCCATGGGGCCTTCGGCGTGACCACGAGCCGGCGGCCGCCCTGCTCCCACGTCAGCGCGACGTCGCCGGCAGGCTGGACCCGCAGCGCGGCCTCCACGCTGGCGGCGTCCATCGGCGAGGTGAAGTCGATCGTCACCGAGCTCGTGAGCGCCGCGTCGGTCTGCAGCGGGCCGGAGAGGCGCGCGGCCACGACGGGCGTGACCGGCTGCGAGACCGGGCGCGCTGCGACCTCGCGCGGTGCGAGCGCGACGGCCGAGGCTCCGACGAGCGCGACCATCCCGACGATCAGCACCACCCGGGAGGCGGCGGAGCGTCGCACGGCGGACGAGACGACCAGTGCGGCGACGATCGGGACGGACAGCACCGCGGCTGCGAGATCACGCAATAAGATGCTCCTCCTGCCCGGGGGGCACACTCTCGCATGGCCGCACCCGGCTCGGACGCAGTCCGGTCCCCCGGAGGGTACACCCGACGGGCAACGACCGGCAAACCCCGAGGGGCACCCCAGCGGCCGTCGCCGACGCCGCGGTGGCGCGTCGCCCTCTCATGGCCCGTGGTTGACGAGGTGGACCGCCGCCCCTCGCGCCCTCGCCCGGACGTCGGCCCCGTCTCATCCCAGGTCGGCGAGCTCGCCGGACAGACGGTACCTGCCGTACGCGGCGACGACGAGGCCGAGATCCTCCAGCATCGTCAGCGCCGCCAGCGTGCCGGGGACGGTGAGGTCGCACGCTGCGACGGCGTGGTCGAGCGTCCGGGCACCCCCGACCAGGGCCCGGGCGACCGCCTGCACCGGGGCCGGGAGCGTCGCGAGCACCGCCGTCGGCCCTGGCACGCCGACAGCCGGGGCGGGGCTCCCCCGCGTATGGGTGGTCTCCCGCGGTGACGCTCCCGGCCCGACACCCGCGGCGGCCCCGGCCCCGGTGTCGAGCCCGAGGTCCTCGACCAGGGCGGCGGCGCCGGCCACCACGCGGACCTGGCCCGGGTACGCGCGCAGGAGCTCCAGGCATCCGGCGCTCATCGGCGCGTCGATCGGGCCGGGGACCACGAAGCACTCACGTCCCTGCTCCAGGGCCCAGCCCGCGGTGATCAGCGCGCCGCTGCGGGCGCCGGCCTCCACGACGATCGTCGCCCGGGCCAGCCCGCTGATGACCCGGTTCCGGCGCGGGAACGTCCCCCGCGATGGCGCGGTGGCGGGTGCGTGCTCGCTCACGACCGCACCCCCCGTCTCCACGATCCGCTCCGCCAGCCCACGATGCCGACGGGTGATCGCCGACGCGTGACCGCCCCCCAGGACCGCGACGGTGATGCCCCCGACCCCGAGCGTCGCGGCATGGGCGACCCCGTCGATCCCGGCCGCAAGGCCCGACACGACGACCGCCCCTGTCCGCGCGATGGTCCCGGCAAGCCTCGCGGCGACGGCTCGGCCGCCGTCCGTGGGCCGCCGGGTCCCCACGACGGCGACGCTCGTGGCGGCGGAGAGCGCCGCGGCGTGCCCGGCGACGAAGAGCACCGGCGGCGGAAGCTCGATCGATCGCAGCAGGTCCGGGTAGGCACCATCGTCGAGCGTGAGCACCGTGAGGCCGGCGGCCTGCACGGCCTCCGCGATCCGCGCACGATGGCCTGCCGCGGCCACGATCCGGGCCGCGAGCCCCCGTCCGGTCCGCTGGCCGAGAGCCTCGGCCACCCGCGTCTCCCCGCCCGTTCCGGCCGCAGCCGCGAGAGCTGCGGCCGCGCCGCCGCACGCGTTCACCAGCTGGACGAGACCGATGGGCCCGAGGCCCTCCACCGAGGCGAGGACCGCCCACGCCGCGTGCTCGGCGCACAGGACGCCGGGCCCGCCGCGACGCGTGGCGGAGACCGCGGGGCGGGCGCCGGGGCCCGCGGACGGGGCCGCGGGGCGGGCGCCGGGGCCCGCGGACGGGGCCACGGCTCCGGCCGGCCTGCCCGTCCCGGCGGTCGTCGCCCGGCCGGGATGCCGGTCCTCGCCCATCTCCCCGGGCCGCTCCCCCGAGGAGCCGCCGGCCGACCGGCCCTCAGCGAGCTGGCCGCGCGGGCCCTCCCGTCCGACCCCGATCATGGCGCGCTCACGCATCAGCCGCCCCACCGAGCCGGTACCGCACCGCCTCGGCGACGTGCTCGGTGGCGACGGACGAGGAGCCGGCCAGATCGGCGATGGTGCGCGCGACGCGGATCGTCCTGTCCGTCCCGCGAGCGGAGAGGCGCTCCCGCGCGTCGATCCTGCCGAGGCGGGTGCGGGCGTCCGACGTCAGCGCGGCGATCGCGCGGAGCCTACGGCCCGACAGCCGCGCGTTCGGCGGCCCGCCGTTGCGGGCCGCCTGCACGGCGCGCGCCGCGTCGATCCGCGCGCGCACGACGACCGACGCGTCCGGGTCTCCCGCCTGAAGCATCTCCGCGGCGGCCACGCGCGGCATCCACGCCCAGAGGTCGATCCGGTCCCGGAGCGGGCCCGAGACGCGGCTCGCGTATCGCTCGGGGATCCCAGACGGGCACCGGCACGATGCGTCCGGATCGCCGGCGTGCCCGCATGGGCATGGGTTCATCGCCGCGACGAGCTGGAACCGTGCCGGCAGCGAAGCCGAACGCCCGACTCGTGAGATCTCGATCGTCCCGTCCTCCAGCGGCTGCCGCAGCGCCTCGAGGACGTCGCGCGCGAACTCCGGGAGCTCGTCGAGGAAGAGCACGCCCCCGTCGGCGAGCGTCACCTCACCCGGGGAGAGGTGCGGGCCGCCGCCGACGAGCGCGGCGTACGAGGCTGTGTGGTGCGGCGCACGGAACGGCCGGCTGCGCACCAGCGCGGGGAAGGGTCCCAGGCCCGCGGCCGACGCGACGATCGTCGCGCCGAGCGCCTCGGCATCGTCAAGGTCCGGCAGGAGAGTGGGGATGGTCCGCGCGAGCAGCGTCTTCCCTGAACCGGGCGGCCCGACGAGGACGAGGCTGTGACCGCCCGCGAGAGCGATCTCGAGGGCGCGTCGCGCCTGGGCCTGGCCGCGGACCTCGGCGAGGTCCGGCGCGCCCGTGCCCGCGGCCCATGCGTTCCCCTCCCGCCCGAGCTGTGCACCCGTGGGTCCGCCGACCCGTCCCGGGTCGGGCGGTGCGCCAGCGCTCGACCCGGCGGTCCGATCCTCGCGCGTGCCCGGCGCCGCGGCTCCATCCGGCGCCTCCGGCCAGGCACCGATCATGCTGACCGTCGGGGGCACGCGATTGCGACCCGCGGCACTGCGCCGCCGTCGGGCGACCAGCTCCGCGACGGAACCGAGGTCCGGCGCCTCGGCGACCTCGATGCCGCCCGCCAGCCGCGCCTCCGGCCCGGTCCCGTCCGGGACGACCAGACGCCTGACGCCGCGACGCCGGAGCGCGATCGCGAAGGGGAGGATCCCCGGGACGGGGCGAAGCTCCCCGCCGAGCGAGAGCTCCCCGACGATGGCCCAGCGCTCCCGTGCGACCACCTGCTCGGAGCCGAGGAGGACGCCGACCGCGATCGCCGCGTCCAGGCTGGACCCCGCCTTGCGCATGTCCGGCGGCGCCAGGTTCACCGTGATGCGCCGTGGTGGATGGACGAACCCGCTGTTGCGGAGCGCCCCACGGATCCGCTCGCGGGATTCCTGCAGGGCCGCATCCGCCAGCCCGACGATCGTGAAGCCGGGCAGTCCCGGCGCCACGTCCACCTCGACCCGGATCACGCGGCCCTCGAGGCCGCGCAGCGTCGCGGAGAGGAGCGTGACCAGCATGCCGGCGACGGTAGCCGCCGAGGCTGGCCTCGCGACCGCCGGCGGGCGGCCCGGCGGTCAGCCGGCGATCACCCGGCGATCTCCTTCTGCCGCTCCGCATCGATCGAACGGGCCAGGTCCGCGATGGCCCGCCCCAGGATGCTGTCGGGACGGCTCATCAACACCGGCTGGCCGCTGTTGAGCCCGCTGATCGCTCCGCGGTAGTCGTTGACGATCTGCGCGTCGATCCGGTGCCGCAGGGCGCCTTCCGCGTTCTTCACGTTGATCCCGGTGAAGGCCGTGGACCGGTTCATCACCAGCTTGATCCGCGACCGCTCGTACGCGAGGTTGGCGAGCGTCTCGAGGACGATGCGCACGTTCTTCAGGCTCGCGAGGTCGGCGGTGAGCACCACGTGGATCGCCTGCGCGGCGTCGAAGATCCGCAGGTTCACCTCATCGAGCTGCTCGTCCACGTCGACGACGACGAAGTCGTATGTCGATCGCAGGATGTCCAGGATCGCCGGGAAGTGGTCGGGCGTCACCAGCTCCGCGGTCTCGGGCGACGGCGGCGCGAGAAGCACGTCGATCCCCGAGTCGTGGCGCACCATGACCTGCCGGACGAGCTCCGCGTCGATGGTGGGCGCGCTGACGATATCCACGACGCTCTTTCGGTCGAGGCCCAGGTCCAGGAAGACCCGGTGGTCGCCGAACTGGAGGTTGCCGTCCACGAGGGCCACGTTGCGGCCCGTCTCCTTGTGGAGCGCGATGGCGGTGTTGATCGCGAGCGTCGTGGTGCCCACGCCGCCCTTCGCGCCGTAGAAGACCAGGACGCTGCCCGTCGGCGGGAGCGCCGCCGCGTCGAGGGTCGGCGAGAAACGCGCGAGGAGGCTCCGGATCCGCGCGATGAGCTCGGCCGGGTGGAACGGCTTCATGAGGTAGTCGTCGGCGCCCACCCGGAGTCCCCGGATGCGCTGCTCGACGTCGCCCTCGGCCGTCAGCATGATGATCGGGACGTGCGCGGTCGTGCCCTCGTCCTCGCGGATCCGCTGGGCGACCGCGTAGCCGTCGAGGCGCGGCAGCATCAGGTCCAGGATCACCAGGGAGGGGGTCTCGACCTCCCAGGCCTTGAGGGCCTCGGGGCCGTCGCTCACGACGGTCACGTCGAAGCCCTCCTGACGAAGGGTGTAGGACAGGAGCCGCTGGACGTTCGGGTCGTCGTCGACGACGAGGATCCTGGCTGCCATCGACCTCACGCATCGGTCCGGCCGCGCGACCCGTCCTGCCCCACCGCAGGAGCCACGGTCGTCGCCGCCGGACGGGAGTATAGGTGAGCGGCGGGTGGTCCCTTCATGACCCGGTCCTCCCCCACCCGTCTCCCCCGGAGGTCCGGGGTGCCCGGCGAGCGGACGGGCGGGGGGCGGTCACCGGGCGCGAGGGCCCCCGACGCCGAGCGCGACGGTCCATCGCGGGCGTGGTCAGCACCCCCCGGACGTCAGGCCGGCCGCTCCTCGCCGCCGCCCGCAGCCACCGACGGGGCGGCGGGCCGATCGCCGCGGGCGCGCATGCCGTCGTCGATCAACCCGGAGAACGACTCGACGAGCCGGCTCAGCTCCAGGGGCAGCACGTACTTGGTGGACGGGGAGGCGCCGAGCGCCTTGAGCGTCTCGAGGTACTGAAGGGCCATCGTCTTCTGGTCGATCGTCTGCGCCGCGCCGTAGATCCGCTCGAGCGCCTGCGAGTACCCCTCCGCGCTCAGGATCTGCGACTGCCGGAAGCCCTCCGCGGTGAGGATGGCCGACTGGCGGGCTCCCTCCGCGGTGAGGATCGCGGCCTGCTTGGCGCCCTCGGCGATGTTGATCTCGGACTGGCGCTTCCCCTCGGACTCGGTGATCACCGCGCGCCGTGTGCGCTCGGCAGAGAGCTGGCGGTTCATCGCGTCCTGGACGTCGCGCGGCGGCGTGATCTCGCGGATCTCGACCCTGGTGACCTTTCCGCCCCAACCCTCGGTCACCTCGTCGAGCTTCGTGCGGAGGATCTCGTTGATCTGCTCCCTCCGGGACAGGACCTCGTCGAGGAGGATGTCGCCGATCACCGCGCGCAAGGTGGTCGTCGCGATGCCCTGCAGGGCACCGGCGAAGTACGCGACGTTGACGATGCTCTTGAGCGGATCCGCGATCCGCCAGTAGATGAGGAAGTCGACGTTGATCGGCGCGTTGTCCTTGGTGATCGTCGTCTGGCTCGGGACCTCGATGAACTGCTCGCGCAGGTCCACCCGCACCGGCCGGTCCACGACCGGGATGAGGAAGACGATCCCGGGCCCCTTCACCTTGTCCGGCCCCGTCCGGCCGAACCGGAAGATGACCAGCCGGTCGTACTCGTTGACGATCCGGACGCTCAGGTACAGCAGGATGACGACGACGAGCAGGACGATGAGCGCCCCGATGATCGTCGCGAGCAGGGTGCCGTCCACGTGCGATCCCTCCGGGCGTCGAGCCCGCCCCGCCCACCGACACGCGGGCGCCCGGGCGCGGGCCGAGGCCTCCGGCCCCAGTATCCCACCCGCGAGGTGGGACGGGTCAGGCGCCGCCCGCCGGCTCTGGCCCCTCGAGGAAGTCGAAGGCGAGCCTGCTCCAGGTCTCGAGCCGGTCGCGCACGTCGCACACCCGGGGCGGGGGCGCGAACGAGCCGCTGAGCTTCGTCGTCTCGCGGATGACGACCGGGCGGCCGGCCGCGTCGGCGACGCAGACGACCCCGAGGTGCACCGCCCCGACGTCGTTGGTGTCGTCGTTGAGGAGGCCGACCGGCGTGAACGGTGGGGTGAAGCCGGCCACGACCTCCTCTGCCCACTCCCGGGCGAGTCCGCCGGCGAGGTCGCCATCGCCGGGGTTGACGTGCCCGCCGATCCCGATCGTCCAGAGGTCGTGGAGCCGCGCGTCGCCTCCCGCCCGCGTGCGTCGCATCAGGAAGTAGTCGGTCCCGTCTCGGAGCACGAGGTACGGGATCACCTGCTTGACCGACGGGTCTCCCTCCACCTCCGCGCGCGGCAGGAAGACGCCGTGGTGGCGGACGGCCTCCACGAGCTCGCCCACGCCCGCGCCGCGCACGCCGTGCCATGGGCCGCCGGCGAGCGCGACGGAGCGTGGGACGACGAGGACGCGCTCGGCGGTCATGGCGTCTCGCGGTCGAGCGCCGAGGCGCGCTCGCGGTCCGCGGCGAGCGCGGTGCGCAGCGCGTCCGCATCGGGAGCACCGCGGGCCTCCAGCGCCGCGATCCACGCGTCCACGCGTGCCCGGACGGCGCGGAGGCGAGCCGCGGTCGCGTCCGCGTTCGTGGCCAGGATCCCGGCGCCCATCTCCGCGTCGCCGCGGGCGAGGCGCGTCATGTCGCGCCAGCCGGACGCCGCGAGCCGGCGGGCATCGTCCCAGCCCGGTGCCGCCTCCGCGCCGGGCGGGCCTGCCATCGCCTCCACCAGCGCCGCCGCGACGACGAGGGGCGCGTGGCTGATCGCGGCCGTCGCGGCATCGTGCGCCGCCGCGTCCATGGGCAGGGGGGCGGCGTCGCACGCCAGGGCGAGGTCCGTGACCCGCTCGACGTCGCGTGCCCGCGCGTGCCTGCCGGGCACGACCACCCACGGCCGGCCCCGGAAGAGGTCCGCCGAGGCCGCACCGAAGCCGCTCGTCTCGCGCCCGGCCATGGGATGACCGCCGACGAACGCGAGCCCCGCTGCGTCGGCGCGGGCGACGACCATGCCTTTGGTGCTCGCGACGTCGGTCACCGTCGCATCCGTGGCCAGCGCACCCCGCGGGAGCGAGCCGAGCAGGTCGAGCAGTGCGAGCGTCGCGAGGGGCGGCGCGGCGAGGACCACGAGGTCCGCACCTGCCACGGCCGCAGCGGGCTCCGCCGCCACCGCGTCGATCGTCCCCGCGGCGAGCGCCTCCGCGGGCCCGCGTCCGCCCGGCGTCCACGCCACCAGTCGATGTCCGGAGGCGCCGTCACCGTGGCGCAGCGCGAGCGCGACGGAGCCGCCGATGAGGCCGAGGCCCAGGAAGGCGACGTGCATGGACCGGAGTCTACGTCGCGCCGTCGACGGGGGGCTCATGCCGCGTCCGGCCCCCGCGTGGCGTCCGGCCCCCGCGTGGCGTCCGGCCCCCGCGTGGCGCACGGCGCCGGGGTGGCGCACGGCGCCGGGCGACGGCTCCAGGAGGCGCCGGGCCCGGGTCGCCGCCCCTGGTGGCGCCCGGCCCTATCATCCGTGCAGGCGCACCCGGGGCGGCCGGGGCGCACGCCAGCCGGAGGGACCGCGCGCGATGGCCGGGGAGGGACGGATCCGCGTGCTGGTCGTGGACGACCACCGGCTCCTCGCGGAGGCGCTCGTGGCGGCACTCTCCGCCGAGCCGGACATCGACGTGGTGGGGATCGCCTCGAGCGTCGCCGACGTCCCGGCCCACCTCGACACGTCCGTGGACGTCGTCCTGATGGACTACATGCTCGGCGACGGGACCGGCGCCGAGGCGACCCGCATCGTCAAGGCGCGCCGTCCCGACGCGGCCGTCGTCATCCTCACGGCCGTCTCCGACGGCGAGACGATCCTCGAGACGGTGCGCGCGGGCGCCGACGGGTACTTGACCAAGGACCGCGCCCTGGACGACGTGGTCGCGGCCGTCCGCGCTGCGCACGCGCACGAGATCCTGCTTCCGCGCTCGGTGATCGTGGAGATCGCGATGCGGGTCGCCGACGCGCGTCAGCAGGCCGAGGAGGGACCACCGGTCGAACCCCTCACGCCGCGCGAGACCGAGGTCCTGCGCCTTCTGGCCGAGGGGCTCGACTCGGCGACGATCTGCGAACGCCTGTCGATCGCGCCGAACACGCTCCGCACGCACACGCAGAACATGATGTCCAAGCTCGGGACGCACTCCAAGCTGGAGACGGTGGCCTACGCCCTGCGCAACGGCCTCGTGGAGCCTCCCCAGCCGCCGACGCGACGGCCGTCCAGGCCGGCGTGAGCGTGCCGCGGCCTGGAGCCGCGGCACGCGGGCACCCGCTCAGTCGCTGACGACCGGCACCGCCGCCAGGGCCTCGGCGACCCGCTCCGCGGGGAACTCATAGTCCTCGAGCGCGCCGGCGAGGTATCGCTCGTACGCGCTGAGGTCGAAGTGCCCGTGCCCGGAGAGGTTGAACAGGATGACCCTGGGCGTCCCCTCTTCGCGCGCGACCAGCGCCTCGTCGATCGCCGCGCGGATCGCGTGGCTGGATTCGGGCGCCGGGAGGATCCCCTCGGTGCGCGCGAACGCCACACCCGCCTCGAAGCTCGCGTTCTGGTGCACGGCACGCGCCTCGATGAGCCCGAGCTCCTTGGCGAGGCTCACGAGGGGCGCCATCCCGTGGTACCGCAGGCCGCCCGCGTGGATGGGCTCGGGGATGAAGTCGTGCCCGAGCGTGTGCATCTTCACCAGCGGCGTGAGGCGCGCCGTGTCGCCGAAGTCGTAGGCGTAGACGCCGCGCGTGAGGCTCGGCGAGGCCTCCGGCTCGACGGCGATCACCCGGTAGCTGCCTTCTCCGCGCAGCTGGCGCCCGATCCACGGGAACGCCATCCCCGCGAAGTTCGAGCCGCCGCCCGTGCACCCGATCACGATCTCCGGCTCCTCGCCCGCCATCGCCATCTGCTCGATGGCCTCCAGGCCGATGACGGTCTGGTGGAGGAGGACGTGATTGAGCACCGAGCCGAGCGAGTACTTCGTGTCGTCGCGGGTCGCGGCGTCCTCGACCGCCTCGGAGATCGCGATGCCGAGGGAGCCAGGGTTCTCCGGCGTCGCCGCGAGCACCTGCCGGCCGTAGTTCGTCGTCGGCGAGGGGCTGGCGACCACCTCGGCGCCGTACGTCTCCATCAGCATGCGGCGGTACGGCTTCTGGTCGTAGCTGGCTCGGACCATGTAGACCTTGACCTCGAGGCCGAACAGCGCGCCCGCGATGGCGAGGCTGGTGCCCCACTGTCCGGCGCCCGTCTCGGTCGCCAGGCGCGTCACGCCCTCCTCCTTGTTGTAGAAGGCCTGCGCGATCGCCGTGTTCGGCTTGTGGCTCCCGCCGGGGCTCACCCCCTCGTACTTGTAGTAGATGTGCGCGGGGGTGCCGAGAGCCCTCTCGAGCCGGTGGGCGCGGTGGATGGGGCTGGGCCGGTAGAGCTTGTAGGCGTCGCGCACCGGATCGGGGATCTCGATCTCGCGGTCGGCGCTCACCTCCTGCCCGATGAGCGCCATCGGGAACAGCGGTGCGAGGTCCGCCGGGCCGATGGGCTGGCCGGTCCCGGGATGCAGGACGGCCGGCGGCGGGACCGGGAGGTCGGCGGCGATGTTGTACCAGGCGCGCGGGATCCGGTCCTCGTCGAGCACGAACTTGGTGCGGTCGTTCATGGTCATCCCCTCCCGGCCCGGCGCGGTCCGGGCGTGCAGACGTGGCGGCCGCCGCGCGCGTCACGACCCGTGGCCGCGGCCGAGCGGGCCGCGCACGGACGCCGCGTGCGGTCCGCGAAGTGTCTCCCACGCATGCATCCGCGCGCAAGGGCGGCACGGTGGTGGCCGGGGCGGCACCGTGGTGGCCGGGGCGGCGCGGGAAGGCTGCGGGCGCGAGGCGACGGTGCGGCCGTCAGCGGCCCAGCGGCGCCTCGCGCACCGCTGCGTACCGTGCGGGGCCGTGCCCCAGGTGGCTCTCGAACAGGACGAGCGCGTCGGCGCGCCATGCGGGCCGGAGGTCACGAGCCGCTTCCGCCATCGCCGCGAGCGCCTGCCGGCCTGCGCCCGGGTCCTCCGCCCGTGCAACGGTGAGGTGCGCGCGGAACGGCCGTGGGTCGGACGGCCAGCCACGCGCGGCCAGTGCCGAATCGAGGAAGCGGGCCAGCGCGGCGAGCTCCGGACCGCCCTCGTCGACGCCGAGCCAGAGGGCGCGCGGCGCACCGGCCCCCGGGAAGGCCCCGCTCGCGCCGAGCCGGAGGGCGAACGGCTCCACGCGACGTGCGGCCTCGGCCACCGCGTCGGCCGCCGGGACGACCCGGCCCTCGGGGGTCGCGCCCAGGAACCGGAGCGTCAGGTGCAGGGCATCCGCTCCGACCCAGCGGAGGCCTCGGGAGTCCCCGCAGATCCGCCGGGCCTCGGCCACCGCCTGCCCCACCCTCTCGCGCACGGTCGGCTCCACGGGGACGGCGACGAAGAGCCTGCGTTCGCCGGGGCCGGCCTCGCGCGACGAGGGGACGGCGGGCCGTGCCCCGATCCCCACCGAGCCGGGGGCCGCCGGACCGCGACCCATCCCGCCGCGGGACCTCCGCCTGCCGTCAGGACCGTCCGTCGTCGTCCGCCTCTGTCGCCGTCCGCGCTGCCTCGACCTCGTGCTCCCACGCGGCGCGATCCGCGAGGAGGACCTCGAACGCGCGCTCCGCGGGCCGCCACCCGACGATCTCGGTCTCCTTGTTCTCCAGGAGCTTGTAGGTGGCGAAGAAGTTCTCGATCTCCACGAGCCGATGCGGTCGGACCTGCTCCAGCCGCTCGATGTGCGACTGGTGCGGGTCGGCGATCGCCACGCAGAGGACCTTGAAGTCGAAGCCCTTCTCGTCGCGCATCTCGAGCCCGCCGATGGGCCGGGCCCACACCCGGCACCCGGTGAACGTCGGCTCGTCGATCACCAGGAGGGCGTCGGTGTGGTCCCCGTCCTGGGCGCGCGTCCCGCTGATGAAGCCGTAGTCGAAGTTGTAGAAGACCGCAGACGAGAGCACGCGGTCCAGGCGGAAGACGTGCGCCTCCTCGTCGTACTCGTACTTGTTGCGGCTCCCGCGTGGGATCTCGACGACGATCTCGACCTCGCGGGGGAATGCGGCGGCGTGGGGCGAGCTCATGGCCGCACGATACGCCAGCATGCCCGTCCTCGGGCGACGACGCCGCGGAGGGGACGACGCAGCGCGCCGGATCGACCGCCGGGACCCCGTGGGGCGGCTCAGGTGGCGTCAACGCCCGGAGGAGCCGATCCTGCGAGTCCGCGGCGGGCCGGTCCAGCCGCGTGCGATGCGAGGCCGTCCGGTCGGGGCGGCTCAGGTGGCGTCAACGCCCGGAGGAGCCGAGGACCGGAGCGAGCGCACCCGAGCGTGCGTGAGCGAGAACCCGGAGGCGACGACACAGCGATGACGCCGCATCAGCCGCCCCTTCAGTCGTTGTAGAGGCGCTCCTCGATCAGCTTCTCCTGCACGGCGCGTCCGTTCGGATCGAAGCAGCTGAACTCGAAGTGCTTCTCGAACTCGAGGTCCACGTTGTCCTGGCCGCCGCGGTTCTTCTCGACCGAGACGACCACCCAGTCGCGGAAGCGCTGCGCCTGGTACGGGTTGAACTCGATGTTGACCTTCGCGACGATGTTGTACTTCTCGTTGAGGATCAGGATGATGTCGGCCTCGTAGTTGATGGCCGACGAGCCGCGCAGGTGGAAGTTGCGAAGCCGCTGCGCCTTGAGGCCCTCCTTGTCGGCGGCCACGATCGCGATGACCGGGACCTCCTCCGAGAGCGCGATGTCCTTGAGACCGTTGACGGAGAACGTCACCTTCTCGGCCTCGGACGAGGGCTCCGGGATCTGCGGCACCTTCTGCAGGTAGTCCACGACGAGCACCAGCTGGCGGTCGTCGGAGATCTCGTTGTGGCTGCGGACCAGCTTCCGGAGGTTGTCGATCGTGCTCGCGGTCTGGGAGCCGCGCATGAGGAACAGGTTCTGCCCGTAGCGGCCGATCCGCTCCAGGCTGGGGCGCAGGCGCGGGTTGTCCGACAGCTCGGGCCCGCCGCTGCCCTCGGACATCCACGACCCCAGGATCTCCGCGCGGACATCCTGGATCCGGATGGCACCGGTCTTCTGCGGCAGGTGGGCGAGGGCCGACTCGAGCGCGATGAGCCGGTTGAGCAGGTACTGCTCCTCGTGCTCGAAGCAGACGTAGAGGACGTTCGCCTGCCCCGACATCGCGACGTTGCGCGCCATCTGCAGCGCCATCGTGGTCTTGCCCGTCCCCTGCGCGCCACCGATGAGCAGCAGCTCCCCGGGGCGCAGGCCGGCGCCGATCGTCTTGTCGAGCGGCGTGAAGCCCAGCGGGATCGGCTGGTACTCCCCCACCTTGCCGGTGGCGACGCGGTCGTTGAGATCGAGGAGGACCTGCAGAGCGGAGCGAGGCGCCAGCGACCCGGTGTCGCTCTCGATGCGCCACGCATGACCCGGCCCCCCGGGGTGGATGGACGTCTCGGTCGTCACGGTCGGCCTCCCGCTGGATGTCGCGCGGCCATGCTAGCACCGGCCTCCCGGCCCACCGCCCACCCGGAGGTCCCGTCCGGCTGGGACCCGGTCGGCCCCCGGCCGATCGCCCGGAGCCACGTCAGCCGGCGGTGCGCAGCCCCTCCGGCCCGAGTGCCGCGAGCTCCTCCCAGTACGCTGCGACCGTGAGGATGCCCGTCTCGGCGTTGGCCAGGACCATCGACTCGTTGGGCGAGTGGGCGCGGTCGTCGTCGTTGGTGAAGCCGAGCAGCACCACCGGCAGCCCCAGGATGGACTCGAACGAGGCGCAGACCGGGACCGAGCCGCCCTCGCGGATGTAGAGCGGCTCGACGCCGAACGTGCGCTCGATGGCGCGCGCGGCGGCCTGTGTCGCGGGGTGCTCGATGGGCGTCAGCGACGGCCGACCGCCGCCCTGGGGGTCGACCCGGACGGTCACGCCGGGCGGGGCGACCTCCTCGATGTACGCCCGGACCAGGTCGACGATCGTGTCGGGGTCCTGGCTGGCCACCAGCCGGCACGTGATCTTGGCGTGCGCCGAGGCGGGGATGATGGTCTTCCCACCGGCGCCCTGGAACCCGCCCCAGATGCCGTTGAGGTCGAGTGTCGGCCGCGCGCCGCGCCGCTCGAGCGTCGTGTAGCCCACCTCGCCGTAGAGCGCCGGGACTCCCGTCGCGATGCGGTAGGCCTCCTCGTCGAACGGGAGCGCGGCAAGGGCCTCGCGATCGAGGTCGGTCAGGGGCACCACGTCGTCGTAGAAGCCCGGGACGCGGATCCGTCCGTCGGGGCCCTTGAGCGCGGCGACGATCTCGCACAGCGCATTGAGGGGGTTGTTCACCGCGCCGCCGAAGCCGCCCGAGTGGAGGTCGCGCGGCGCACCGTCCACGTGCACCTCCAGGGCCGCCACCCCGCGCAACCCGATGGTGATGGCCGGTCGGTTCCCCTCGAAGAAGCCCGTGTCGCTGATGACCGCCAGGTCGGCGGACAGGCGCTCGCGGCTCGCCTCCAGCCACGCGTCCAGGTGGACGGAGCTCGACTCCTCCTCGCCCTCGAACACGTACTTCACGTTGACGGGGAGCCCGCCGCGTGTCGCGAGGATCGCCTCCAGGGCGCGGACGTGGAGCTGGACCTGGCCCTTGTCGTCCGCCGACCCGCGGCCCACGACGCGGCCGTCGGCGATGAACGGCTCGAACGGGGCCGTCTCCCACTCGTCGATCGGGTCCACCGGCTGGACGTCGTAGTGGCCGTAGACGACCACGGTCGGCGCGCCATCCGCGTGCAGCCAGTCGCCGTAGACGACCGGGTGCCCGCCGGTCTCGCAGACCTCCACGTTCTCGGCGCCGGCGCCGCGCAGCTGGTCCGCGAGCCACTCGGCCGCCCGACGGCAGTCGGCGGCGTGCTCCGGCATCCCGGAGATGCTCGGGATCCGGAGGAAGTCCAGGTAGGCGGACAGGCGCCGCTCGCGATGCTCGTCGAGGTAGGCCTGCAGGGACGCGGTCTCCGCGCTCATCGGATCCTCCATCGGGTCGCGGCGCCGGTGTCGCGTCGCTCGACGGGCCGATTCTAGGGAGCGCGCGGCGTGCGCGGGTGCGGTGGTCGCGGGGGTCGAAGCGACGACCCCCCGGCGGTCGTCGCCGGGGGGTCGATCCGTCTCAGAGTGGCGCCGACGCGCTACGCCGGGCTTGGGCTGGGGTTCGTGGTGGGGCTCCCGGCTGCGGCGGGCGGCGCCGCGGGCGGCTCGGGCGTCCCCATCAGGCGCGGGACGCCGCCGTGGAGGTCCTCCTTCGGCGGCAGGTCGCTGAACAGCTTCTCGAACTCGTCGGCGTCCACCGTCTCCTCGGCGACCAGCTTCTCGGCGAGCGCGACGAGGCGGTCCTTGTGCGAGACCAGGACCTCCTGCGCGCGGCCGTACGCCGTGTCGACGATCCGCCGGACCTCCTCGTCGATCTGCTTGGCGACCTCGTCGGAGTAGTTGCGCTGCTCCCCGATCTCGCGGCCGAGGAACACGAGCTCGTCGCGCTTGCCGAACGAGAGCGGGCCGAGCTTGTCGCTCATGCCGAACTCGGTGACCATCCGGCGCGCGAGGTCGGTGGCCTTCTCGATGTCGTTGGCCGCCCCGGTCGTGGTGTCGCCGAAGATCAACCGCTCGGCGACGTTGCCGCCGAGCAGCCCGGCGATCTTGTCCTCGAACTCGGTCTTGCTCTGGAGGTAGCGGTCCTCCGTGGGGAGCGCCATCGTGTAGCCGAGGGCCATGCCGCGGCTGATGATCGTCACCTTGGCGACCGGGTCGCACTTGGGCAGGATCCGCTGGACCACCGCGTGCCCGCCCTCGTGGTAGGCGATGACGAGCTTCTCGGCGTCGCTGATGACGCGGCTCTTGCGCTCGGGGCCGGCGATGATCCGCTCCAGGGCCTCCTGGAACTCGGGCATCGCGATCATCTTCTTGTTGCGCCGCGCCGCGAGGATCGCCGCCTCATTGACGAGGTTGGCGAGGTCCGCACCGGAGAACCCGGGCGACTGCCGCGCGATCTCGGCGACGTCGATCCCCCGGTCGAGCGGCTTGCCCTTGGTATGGACCTTGAGGATCTCCGTGCGGCCCTTCATGTCGGGGCGGTCGAGGATGACCTGGCGGTCGAAGCGTCCGGGCCGCAGGAGGGCCGGGTCGAGCACGTCCGGGCGGTTGGTGGCGGCGACCACGATCACGTTGGTGTTCGTGTCGAAGCCGTCCATCTCCACGAGGATCTGGTTGAGCGTCTGCTCGCGCTCGTCGTGCGACCCGCCGAGGCCGGCGCCGCGCTGGCGTCCGACCGCGTCGATCTCGTCCACGAACACGATGCACGGGCTGTTGCGCTTGGCCTGGTCGAACAGGTCGCGCACCCGGCTCGCGCCGACGCCCACGAACATCTCGACGAACTCGGAGCCGGAGATGCTGAAGAACGGCACCCCCGCCTCGCCGGCCACCGCGCGGGCCATCAGCGTCTTGCCGGTGCCGGGCGGCCCCACGAGCAGGACGCCGCGCGGGATCCGCGCCCCGAGCGTGTTGAACTTCTCGGGGTACTTGAGGAACTCCACGACCTCCTGGAGCTCGGTCTTGGCCTCGTCCACGCCCGCGACGTCGTTGAACGTCACGACCTGCTTGTTGCCCAGGAACATCCGGGCGCGGCTCTTACCGAAGCTCATCGCCTGGTTGTTGGTGCCCTGGGCCTGCCGCATCATGAAGAAGATGAAGCCGCCGATGAGGAGCACCGGCAGCAGCGCGCTGATCAGCAGCCCGAGCCACTGGCCCGTCTGCGGCTCCTGCTCCGCTCGGTAGTCGATCTTCCCGATGTCCTGGCCGCCCGCGACGGCCGCCTTGGTCATGTCGCCGAGGACGTCGGTGAAGGCGCTCGCCACCTGCGTCGTGTACGTCTGGGGGGGCGTGTCCGTGGTGGTCACCTGGAGCGTCGTCCCTGTCTGGACGACCTTGGCGACCTGCCCCTGCGACACCTGCGTCAGGAAGAACGAGTAGCTCTTGCTGGTGTCGGCGGGCGACTGGAGCAGCCACGTGTACAGGAGCGCCACCGTGCCGACCACGAGGATCAGCATGACGATGCCGTTCCGGAAGACCTTCGGGTTCAACAGAGCCTCCGCGTGAGCGGTCCGGCGCGGGGACGCCGTACGGTCGGACGAGTATAGCGTCGGGAGGCCGGACGGCCCGCGGACGGGCTCAGCGGACGACGCCCCGGTGCAGGGTCGGCGACGAGCCACCCGGGGATCGACCGCCGTGCACCGTCAATACGGACTGCGAGCCGCTCCGGATGTGGCTCGGACACACCGTCTTGACGCCCCGGCGATGATGCCGGTGCATGATCCGTTCCGGACTCGCGAGGCTCGCCAGGGCGTCGACCGGCGAAGCTGCGCTGCGAACGGCAGGCGCGCTCGCCATCGGCCTTTCCCTCGTCGCCTGCGGCCAGGGGTCGCCACCTGCGCCGCCGGGCGCCGCATCCGCGGATGGCTCGGCCGCTGCGATCACACCAGCGCCCGCCACGCCCGCGCCGGCGTCCTCCGCCTCGATGGAGCCGACTCCCGCGCCCACCATGGCCGCGCGGCTCGGTGCGTTCCCGCCCCTGCCGACCGGTGCGGTGCCGAACGCCCTCGGCGCGACCCTGCAGTCGACCCTCGAGGCCGCACGCACGGCGCTGCACGCGCCCGGGATCGCGGCCGCGGTCATCGCCGCCGACCATGGGTCGTGGGCCGGCGCCGCCGGGACCGCCGACGGCGCGACGCCCCTGGATGCTGCGGCGGCCTTCGGGATCGGGAGCGTCACGAAGACGGTGGTCGCGGCCGAGGTGCTCCGTCTGGCAGCGTCCGGAGCCATCGACCTCGATCGGCCGATCGCCACGTACCTCGGCACGGACATCCCGACGAACGGCGCGACCGTCCGACAGGTCCTGGGCATGCGCAGCGGGATCGGCGAGGCCACCGCCGACGGGCACACGTTCTGTGACGCCGACCTCGCGGCATCGGTCTCCATGGTGCAGCTGCGGGAGGCGCTGTCGCCCGATCCGCTCTTCCCGCCCGGGACCCGGTTCCGCTACACGAACGCCAACTACGTGCTGGCAGGCCTGCTCATCGAGGCGGTCACGGGCGGGTCCGTGTCGCATGCCCTGCGGTCCGGGGTGTTGGCAGCGCCCGGGCTCGAGCGTCTCGTCTACCAGGACGCGGAACGGCCGACCGGACCGCTCGCCGCGCCCTTCGTCGTGCTGCCCGGGGTGTCGCCCGTGCCGGGTCCGAGCGAGCTGCTGCGACTCGGCGACGGGTTTCTGCCCGCCCGGTGCCTGGCGGCAGCCGCCGGCCCGGCAGGCGGCATGGCCGCGGACCCCATGACGCTTGCCAGGTGGGGATACCTGCTCTACGGCGGGTCGCTCCTCGACCAGGCGTCGCTTGACCGCATGGTGGAGATGCAGGACGGCTACGGGCTGGCCGCGCACGACCACTCGTCCGTATTCGGGGTCCCGGCGCTCGGCCACGAGGGCACCGTGCCCGGGTACGTGACGGCCCTCCTGGCGTTCCCCGACCAGGCACTCGTCGTCGCGGTCCTGGTGAACACGAACGACGTCGACGAGAACGCCCTCATCGGGATCGCCGGACGCCTCCGGAACGCCGTGGTGGGGTGGCCCGGCGGCTGAGGGAGGCCGCACGACCGGCGGGAGGGAGGACGAGATGCGGAGATGGCGGGTGGCGACCTGGGCGCTGGTCGTCTGGAACCTGCTGATGATCGGGTGGACGGCCACCTACCTGCGCGGCATCGGCGACTGCAGCGTCGAGAGCGGCTGGCAGCTGTCCGTGTGCGAGGCCGGGAGGGCGATCGGCACGGGCATCGGCGCCCCGTTCATCGCGATCGTGTGGATCGTCGGGCTCGCGATCCTCGGCCTCATCTGGTGGAGGGGACGCCAACCGTAGGCCGGCCTGAGGCCCACGGCGGCCGGAGGGCCGGACACCGCGGCTGTGTCGGACATCGGGAACCCGGGACTCCACGGCCCCTGTGACGCGACGACCCCCGGGTCAGGGCGGCCCGGGAGTCGGTCTTCGCTGTCCGAGGGGTTGGTAGCGGAGGGCGGATTTGAACCACCGACCAAGGGCTTATGAGTCCCCTGCTCTACCACTGAGCTACTCCGCCACGCGACGCTCGCGCCCTGCGCGGCGACGGCATTCTACCGCGCGTCCGCGAGGGACGGGGAGAGGCGCACCGCGACCGGCACAGCGGGCGCACCTGCCGCTCGCCGGGTGCGCGAGCCCCGTCGCGGGCTGACACGCCCCGCCGCGGCCACCGCCCCGCGCTACCATCCGCTTCGGGTGATGACACCCACGGGGGACCGCCACAGCCTGTCAGCGGGCAGGGTCGAGATCCCCGCCGAAGGCAGCAGCGCCCAGCCGCCACGAGAGGGACGTGATGAGCACCCGCGCGATCCGTCGGTTCCTCCTCCAGGTCGTCGTGGACTCCGCGGCGATCGCCGCCGCCGTCATCATCCTGGGCCTCATCACCGTCCCGGACCCATTCCCGTTCGGGTCGAGCCGCGTGCCGATCATCCAGGCGGAGAGCAGCAGCCTCATCTACCTGCTCCTGTCGGGCGTCGGGCTCACGATCGGCAACATGATCCTCCGGCCGATCCTCGTCGCCTTCACGGGTCGGCTGATCATCTGGTCGATGGGGCTGTTCTCGGTGGTGGTGACCGCGGTCATCCTCTACATCACCGGCGCGGTGACACCCCTCTCGCTCAACCTCGCGAGCCCGTTCCTGGTGTGGCTGCTCGTCGCGGCCGCGATCGTCCAGGTCGTCGGGTCGCTCTTCTCCGCCCTGCTCGGCCTCACGCGCCCGTCGCTGACCCCGGACCGGACCGCCTCGGGCGTCTGGGGGATCCTCGACGCCCTCCCAACCCCGCGGCGCAACGCGATCATCGAGAACCTGCGCCTCCAGCAGGTGTACGACACGCTCATCAGCTTCGGCGTGGAGATCACGATCGACCGGACGCCGCTGCGCACCCTGCGGCTCTGGTCGGAGAAGTACGTCCTCGGGATGCCCGACCCGATCGCCGGGATGACGACCCCCGAGAAGGTCGCGGTCATGCTCCAGCAGCTCGGGCCCACGTACGTGAAGATCGGCCAGATGGCGGCCTCGCAGGGCGCGTCGCTCCCGGACGAGTGGGCCGACGAGCTCGAGAAGCTCCAGAGCGACGTGAAGCCGTTCCCGTGGCCCGAGGCGGCGCAGATCATCACGAAGCAGCTCGGGCGCCCGCCCGACCAGGTCTACGCCTCGATCGAGCAGGAGCCGTTCGCCGCGGCCTCCACCGCGCAGGTCCACCGGGCGACCCTCCATGACGGGACCGAGGTCGCCGTCAAGGTCCAGCGTCCCGAGATCGTCGCGATGACGAAGGCCGACCTCGGCGTCATGCAGGAGCTCTCCAAGTTCGCCGAGCGCCGCCTCGCGTTCGCCCGGGCGATCGACATCCGCGCGATCGTCACGGAGTTCGCGACCGGCGTCCTCCGGGAGCTCGACTACCGCAACGAGGCGTACCAGGCGAAGCGCCTGCAGGAGGGGATGGCGAAGTTCCCCAACGTCGGCGTCCCCAACGTGTACGGCGACCTCTCGGGCGAGCGCGTCCTCACGATGGAGTTCATCCGGGGCATCAAGATCAGCGACGTCGCGAAGCTCGAGGCGGCCGGGCTGGACCGCCAGGCCCTCGGCGTCGCGTTCATCCGGGCCCTCATCAAGCAGGTCCTCATCGACGGCTTCTTCCACGGCGACCCGCACCCGGGCAACCTGTTCGTCGTCCCCGAGACCGGGCGGATCGTGTTCATCGACTGCGGCCTCGTCGGCGAGCTCGACCAGCAGCAGCGGACCGACCTGCTCGATCTCATCTACTCGCTCAAGAGCAACGACTTCGACAGCGTCGCGACCGTCGTCATCCGCCTGAGCCGCAAGACCCCCGCGTTCGACGAGAAGACGTTCCGGAC